>JBBQNY010000036.1:0-22724 GCA_038330365.1 Lysobacterales bacterium
TTCACCAGGCGCTTGGTGAGATGACCGCGTGCGCCCTCCGCGAGTACCGTCACCCTGGCGTGGATGTCGATGCCCTGCGTGTACTCGGGCTTGTGCCCGCCGTCCTTCGCGACGCCCATGTCACCGATGGCGACACCCAGCACGCGCCCGTCTTCGCCGTGGAGCAGGTCGGCGGCCGCAAAGCCCGGATAAATCTCGACACCAAGCGCCTCTGCCTGCGGTGCGAGCCATGCGCACATCGCGCCGAGCGAGACGATGAAATTGCCCTCGTTGCGCATCTGCGGGGGCACCGGAACGCTGCGGCCTCCGGTCTTCGTCAGGAACCAGAACTCGTCTTCTTTCGCGGGCACACAGATGGGAGGCGGCGCATCGCGCCAGCCGGGAAGCAGATCGTCGAGCGGCTCGGGCTCGATCACTGCACCCGAAAGAATCTGCGCACCGATCGTCGACGACTTCTCGATGACGCATACGGAGAGTTCAGCGTTGACCTGCTTGAGACGGATGGCGCAGGCCAGTCCCGCGGGTCCCGCCCCGACGATCACGACGTCGTATTCCATGGATTCGCGCGCGGCTTCGCTCATTCGGATTCCTCGTGAACAACGATCACATTGCGATTGTAGGTGCGCCGCGCGCATCTGCAGCTGGCGACGCCAGTCGCGACGGCGGCACGCTTCGATCGTGTCATGACGCCATCGCGCGCAATGGCGCTCCTACAGGGCTGTCGCGGCGACAGCAGCACTCAGGCCCGGGCTTCGTGGGATTCGGGCAGGCGCCAGAGCAGCCAGGCCGCCACGCTGCTCGCAGACAGACCGAAAAGGAAGGCTGCGTCGGGCGTGTACGCCTGCCACAAACGGCCCGCAAGCCAGCCGCCGGGAAGCGCGACCAGAGCGATCGCGGCGTAGTAGGCACCCATCGCCGTGGCGCGCAGATGCCGGGGAGCAAGATCCGCGATCAGTGCGCGCTGGACCGCCTCGGTCACCGCGATGCCGGCACCCAGCAGCGCAAACGCGATCACCCACGCAAACGTCGCGTGCAGCATCATCGCCGCGCAAGCCGAGGCGAACAGCGCGTACCCGACGAGCAGTAGCGGCTTGCGACCGAACGTGTCCGACAGTCGTCCCGCCGGCCACGCCACGAGTGTGCCCGCAGCATTGAACAGCACGTAGAACGCCAGGGTGTCGCGATCGCCGAGGCCGCGCGCACTGGCCGCGAGCACGAAAAAGGCGACACCGAACTGGCCGAAGGCGAACAGGGCGCACGCGAAGATCGCGCGCAGGAGTGCCGGCGGCAGATCACGAAAGCGCGCGCGTGGCGGCGCCGGCTCGATCGACACGGCGCCGGCACCCACAGCGTTGGTTGCCGTCGGTGCTGCCGCCGTGGCGTTGCGCCGACGTTCGCGCAGGAACAGGGTCAAGACCACGCCGATCGCCGCCGGTCCAAGCGCGATCGCGAAGATCTGCCGATACTCGAAATACGCCACCAGCCACCACACGAGGATCGCGCCGACCAGCGCACCCGCGGCATCGAATGCCTGCTGGAAGCCGAACGAGCGACCGACCCACGCGGGATCGGCCTCCTCGACGATAAGCGCATCACGCGGCGCTGATCGGAGGCCCTTGCCGATGCGCTCGGTCAGCCGCGCCAGCAACACCAGTGGCCAGCTTGTCGCCAGCACGAACAGCACCCGTGTCAGCGTGGACAAGGCATAACCCGAAGTCACGAATGCGCGCCGGTGTCCGCTGCGGTCGGACCAGCGGCCTGCGAAACCCTTGATCAATGCCGCGAAGGATTCAGCGCCCCCTTCGACAATGCCGACGATGGAGGGCGTCGCCCGCAACACACCGACCAGGAACAGGGGCAGCAGGGGCAGAACCATGTGACTGGAGACATCGGTGAAGAAGCTCGTGCCTGCGAGCAGCCACAGATTGCGTCCCGGCCTGAAGCGCGTGGGAGTCGCGTTCAACGCGGACGCGGGTACGCGGCCTGCCAGTTCGCCTCGCCCGTCACCAGTGCCCAGTCCACCACTTCGGGGATCAGGACCTCGACGCCGCGATCAAAGGCTTCGACCACCGCCGGCAAGTCGCGCCCCGACGAGCGTATGCGCTGCTCGAAAACGCGCGCCGCCAGCACGCGCGAGGTCGGGTAGTGGATCAGCTTGGCGCTGTAGACGATATGGGCCTGTACTTCGCCCGTGGGCGGATAGATCGCCTCGAACGAACGCAATTCACCGGTCAGCGCGAGATCGCCGCCCACGCTCGAGCTCAGGCGACCGACGCCGATGATGCGCTTCGAGCGCTCGAATCCCTGCAGCAGCAGGGCCTGGAACAGCTCGGGCCCGCGATCGGTCCAGCGTGCGTTTTCGAACACGCCGAACGCGCTGTCGCCCGGCTTCAACACGATGCGCTGCGTGGATACAGGATCGGGAGCCGTCGGCAGGTCGATGAGCAATTGCCACTTCACGACGGGACCTTCCTGCACCGGCGCATCCAGCGTCAGTCCGTAGACGGCGAACTCCTTCTTGACGCCGAGCGACAGGCACGCCGTGAGCAGGAGCATCATGGCGAGAGCAGCCGCGGCCATGCGCAAGGCAGCCGAGCCCGCGCGACGACGTGCAGCGGCAACGGCATTGGGGATGACGGAATTCATCGCGCGGGGTACTCCCTCGGTTGGTCCTGACCCAGGATGAATTCCTTGGGGTTGTCGCGGATCTGCTCCGACAACTCGGAGAGTTTGCGCAACGTGTTGCGCAACTCGACCAGTGTCGGCCCCAGCTGGGCAAGCCCCTGGTTGCTGAAGGTACTGACCGCGTCCCGATTCTCCTCGACCACGCCGTAGGCGCTGTCGGTCAGTCGTTTGGCCGAATCGATGGAGGCCCGCGCCGACACCAGCAGCGCGCGCGCCTCGTTGTCGAGCAGTCCTTCCATGGCAGCCGAGGCGCCCTCGAGGCGCGCCACCATGCGCTCGGTCTCCGCCAGGGTGTTCTTGAGTGCGGCGCTGGCCTCGCTGAGATTGGCGATCGCGTTGCCGATGCCCTCGCGGTTCTCGGCCACGACGCTGGTTACTTTCTCGATGTGGTCGAGGGTTGCCTCGAGCTTCGACAGGTTGCGTGCATTGAGCAGTTTCGAGAGCCGCACCAGCATGTCGTTGACGCTGGTGACGATGTCCTCGCTGCTGCTGAGCAGCTTCTGCAGCGCGGATACGTCGGCGATGATCTTGGCGTAGTCCTCACCGGGTTCAGGCAGCAGGTCGCGACTTGATGGCTTGCCGGCGGTGAGCTGGATGAAGGCGACGCCGGTCAGCCCCGCGAACGCGAGCTTGGCGACGGTGTCGACCTTCACCGGTGTCGCCGGATCGACGCGGATGCGTGCGACCACGCGGCGAGGATCCTCCGGGTCCAGGAACAGTTTCTGCACCTGGCCTACGGTGATGCCGCTGTACTGCACGAGACCGCCACTGGAGAGTCCGGTGACGGCCTCACGGAAGATGACGTCGTACACCTTGCGGTCGCGATCGCTGCGGCTCGCACCCAGCCACAGGGCGAACAGCAGCGCGAGGCCGACGAAGGCGACGGTGAAGGCTCCGATGAGCACATGGTTGGCGCGGGTTTCCATTAAGAGCCTCTGATCGAAGTCACGCCGGCGTCGCCGCTTCATCTGCGCGCCGGTGAAGGCGTGGCGGCGAAGCAATGCTCATTGCATGGCGCGCCGTCGCAACACTGACCGGTGTGCAGACCAAGCGACCCGCAAGATGACTCACTTCAATTGATTGGGTGATGTCCAGTAAGCCTCCTGACACGCGTCCGCATCCTGCCCGGGCCGTCAGCGCGCGCGGCGACGCGCCCACCTGGCTGCGAGTTATCTGGCCATCATGCCGCCGACGTGACATTGATCAGAGGTTCCTCAGATTTCCGGAGTGCGGCGTTGGTGCGATTTCAGCGCAGCACGTGCGCGCGGACCGTGAAAGTATTCCTGGATCCAGGGATGCGGATTGGCGACGACTTCCGGCAGCGGCGCATTCACCAGCACCCGTTGCTCGGCAAGTACCGCCACACGGTCGCAGATCGTGAACAGCGTATCCAGATCGTGGGTGATCAGGAACACCGTGAAGTCGAGCGCATCGCGCAGGGTCAGGATCAGCTCATCGAATTGCGCCGCCCCGACTGGATCGAGTCCCGCGGTCGGTTCGTCGAGAAACAGGATGTCGGGATCGAGCGCCAGCGCCCGTGCCAGACCCGCGCGCTTCTTCATGCCGCCGGAGAGCTGCGAGGGCAATTTGTGCGCGGCGTTGGCCGGTAGACCCGACAGGCCGATTTTCAGCCGTGCGATCTCGGCACGCACGTCGGCGGGCAGATCGAAGTGCTGACGCAGCGCGACCTCGACGTTTTCTGCGACGTCCAGCGAGGAGAACAGGGCGCCTTCCTGGAAAAGGACACCGGTGTGCCGCTCGATGGCCGCGCGATCCGCGTCCGAGCCATGGGGATCGAATCCGAGCACGCGCACCGAGCCGGCGTCGGGCCGCCTGAGCCCCAGCACCGACCGCATGAGCACCGACTTGCCGGTGCCCGAGCCACCCACGACACCAAGGATTTCGCCGCGCCGGACCGTGAGATCGAGGTTCTGGTGCACGACTTGGGTGCCGAAGCGGTTGTCGAGTCCGCGCACCTCGATCACGGTGTCGGCGACGGACGACGCGTCAGCTGCGCCATCCGCGGCGCCTGTCTCGACCGCGTTCACAGTTCGAGTTCCATGAACGCCACCGCGAAGATGGCATCGACCAGGATCACCAGGAAGATCGATTGCACGACGCTGGAGGTCGTGCGTGCCCCGACCGACTCGGCGCTGCCCGAAACCTTGAATCCCTCGAGACAGCCGACCAGCGAGATCAGGAGTGCGAACACCGGCGCCTTGACCATGCCAATCCAGAAGTGCCGGGGCGGAATCGATTCCTGCAGGCGCGTGGTGTAGAGCACCGGCGAGATGTCCAGTGAAGTCGCACCGACTACAAGACCGCCGATGATGCCGGCCATCATCGCGACGAAGGTCAGGATCGGGAGCGCCACCAGCATCGCGGCCAGGCGCGGCAGGACCAGCACTTCGACCGGATCAAGTCCGATGGTCTGCATGGCGTCGACTTCCTCGCGGTTCTTCATGGCACCGATCTGCGCCGTGAACGCGCTGCCGGAACGGCCCGCGACCAGGATCGCGGCCAGCAGCACGCCGAACTCGCGCAGGAAGGCGAAGCCGATGAGATCCACCGTGTAGAGCGCCGCTCCGAATTGCTGCAGCACTGTGGCGCCGAGATACGCGACCACGGCGCCGACCAGAAAGCTCAGCAGTGCCACGATCGGAACCGCATTGAGCCCGGTCTGCTCAAGATGATGCACCACCGACGTCAGTCGCCAGCGCGCGGGTCGCGGCAGCACCCGCAGCCAGGTCACGATCACGAGACCCAGGAACCCGAGCAGCTGCCGGAACTGCTGACCGATGCCGATGACCGCCTCGCCAATGCGCGCCAGCAACGCAACGAGGCCCCCGGGCGAATCAGCCGGCTCGGCGCGTTCCCGCAGTGCGAGCGCCACGCGCTGCAGCAGCGCCTGGCGCTGGGGCGTGAGACCTTCGATGTGATCCAGATCGGGCGCGCCGTCTCCGCGCCGGGGCAATTGATCGAGCAGCAGCATGGCGCCGGTGGAATCGAGCGCGTCGATGCCAACCGCGTCGAGCGCGTCCACCGCCGCAGGGGCGCCCGGAAGCAGGCCTCCTTCCAGTTGCCGCGCATGCGCGAGCGTCCAGTTGCCGCTGGCGACAGCCACCGCACGCTCTCCGCGACGCTCGATGGCAAGACGCGGCGGCAGCGTGGTGGTTTCGATCATCGCGCCAAGGCTAGCATCGTGCCGCGTGCGTTCGACGCTGTCCGGCCACGGTATGCGCCCCTTCCACAACGTCGGCCCACCCGGGGCGTTACTCTTGCGACCCCTCGCACAACGCACAGGATCACGATTCGCATGGCGCCCGACCCCGCCACTACCGCGCCGACGCTCAGCCCGCAGTCGGATCCGGATCTCGCCGTATTCGATATCCGCGTGCGGTTCGTGACCGAGCTGGCCAAGCAGTTGCATGCCTACGGCACTTCCGCGCTCCGCCTCGAGGGTGCGATTGGCATGGTCTGCCGGCGTCTGGATCTTGCCTGCGACATCTGGTCGAGTCCGACCGGCATGATTCTCTCGTTCCACCGCGGGCGCGACAAAGACCCCGTGACCGAGGCCCCGCTGCAGTTTCCCGAGCGGACCCTGATCATCCGGCTCGAGCCCGGCGGCACTGATCTTGGGTGCCTTGCGGCTGCGGATGAGATTGGCGAAGAAGTCATTGCCGGCCGGCTCTCGCCGGAGGAAGGGTACGTCCGGCTGCGAGACCTGGCGCGCAACACACCCGTGCTTCCCCGGTGGGCCTACGCACTCACGTTCGCGCCAGCCGGCGCCGCGGTGGCGGCGCTCCTGAGTGGCGGCTGGGCAGAGATCGCGGCGTCCGGTGGCATCGGCATGTTGACGGGCGTCATCTGGTGGTATTCCCAACGCAGTCGCAACCTGATGGTCGCGTTCGAGGCGCTCGCCGCCTTCTTCGCGGCCCTGATCGCCACGATTCTGCATGTTCTGGTCACGCCATTGGCCATGACGTCGGTCCTGGTGGCGAGCCTGATCGTGCTCATGCCGGGAATGAGTCTGACCACGGCAGTCACGGAAATCGCCACCCAGCACCTGAGTTCAGGGACGGCCCGTTTTGCCGGGGCCGTGGTCACGCTGGTGAAGCTGGCTTTTGGCACAGCCGCAGGAATCGCCGGGGCTCAGTTACTGGTGGGACCGGGACTTGAGTCGGTGGCAATCGAGGTGGCGCCAGCGTGGGTGGATCCGCTGGCATTGCTGATCGCATCGGCGGTTTTCGGCATGCAGTTCAAAACCGCCTGGCGCGACCTGCCACTGGTGATGGCCGCGGCCATGATGGGCTTTGTCGTAACCCGATTTGCCGGACAGTGGTTCGGCACTGGATCAGGCGTGTTTCTGGCGGGACTCACGGTGGGTTGTACCGCGAATATCTACGCCCGCTGGCGACGCCGTTCGGGGGCACTGATCCGGGTCCCGGGAATCATTCTGTCCGTACCCGGCAGCGTGGGTTTCAAGACGCTGATTCTCGTATTCGGCGGCAATCTCATGAGCGGTATCGAAACCGCGGCCTCCCTGACCATGTTGCTGGCTGCGCTGGTGGCCGGATTGCTGTTTGGAAATCTGCTGGTGCCGCCGCGCCGCTTTCTCTAAACAAGCATCGACGCGGGTAGTCGAAGCGCCCGGAATGCCGTAAATTCCGGCATTCCAGGGCTTCTGTATTGAATCACCCGATCAGGAGATCGGATTCCTGCTTGCCGCCTGTCAGTGCCGCCTGGAACCAGCGTGGGCGCTTGCCGCGGCCCGTCCAGGTCTGGGTTGAATCGGCCGGATTGCAGTATTTGGGCTTGACGATCGTTTTCGGCTTGCCGCTGGCGGTCTTGCCGCGGGTGGCACCGAACAACTCGTCGAACGTGAAACCCTCGTTCTTGATGACATCCATGACCTTTGCACGCACTTCGCTGCGACGATTGCGCTGCAGTGCGCCCATGCGCTCCCGGGCCTTTTCCATGACAGCCTCGAGTTCGGCGTGGGACATATTCTCAAGATCGCGATCGATTGCCATTACGTTATCTACTCCGTTGCGGGAGGCGCGACCAGATTCCAGCTGTCGCCCCCGATTGATAGTCACTGTGGACTCAGTGCGCCCCTAATCCAGGGAATTGATCCATATTAATGGGAATAGTTCCAGTGCGCCCGAATATTTCCCTGCATTGCAGATCGTCAGTGGTCCCTGGTCCAGGCGCGTGCCCTGCGGGTAATGCTCTTGCCCGGTGCCCGAATGAAATTCGAGCGGGGCAACTCTGGTGCAATCGAGTCCTTGCGGCCTCGCCCCACAGCGGTCTCGATGGAGCGGTGGTTGTGGGTATCGAGTCCCCCTGCAAGAATCAGCCGACAATGAGGGGGGTTTCAGGGACGATACGCAGTGGCGGTCTTGCGGGGGCAACGACACATGAGTTGGCTGGACGAGCTGGAGGCACAGGCAGAAGCGCGCCGCACGGGCGGAGATGATGTCGAGCGTTCACGCGAAGCCTGTGAGGCTGCGTACTCGGAACAACTGGTACCGGCGATGCAGGAACTGCACGCCTATCTCCGCCGACTGGTCGATTCCCTCATTTATCTCAAGCCGGTGGTGCGGCTCGAGTATCCAGTCTCGGGCTACGGCGCAGTGCCGGCCCAGCTCGCCCACGACTACGACCTCACGCTGGCCACCGAGGCCCGTTCCACCACGATCAGCGTCCGCTCCACGGCGGTCGTCCTGACCGAGGAAGCACCCGTGCTTCCCATCGAAGGCGCCGCCAAGATGCGCGCGATCAACGGTGCGTTCCAGAAGGCGCGGCTTTCAGGATTACAGGATTTCCGCAAGGACGACGCTGGCGAGATGGTCGCAGGCCAGTTCAGACCACGCGGCAAGATCCAGTTGCAGGCCGACATCCGGGCCGATGCCGAAAGCGGTCTGGTCAAGGCAACTTTCCTCAATCACGACGACTGGGGCACGCGGGTTCGCAGCTTCACACCGGCGCAGATGGATGCGGCCTTGTACGACCGTCTCGGCCAGTATGTCGCCCGGCAGTCCGACGATCTGTTCCGGGAGGAATTGTCGGCCTCGATACGCCACAACCTGCAGCAGAAAATCCAGCAGAACCAGTTGCGCCGGAAGTGGGAAGACAAGCTGGCGGTGCAGCAGCGCGAGGAGCTGGAACGCATGCGCCGCAATGGCGTCAGCGTCGATGTAGAACCTCCGGGCCTTGGCCTGATCGGAAGATTGCGCGGCCTTTTCAGCCGTTGATCCGCACGTAAACGGGGCTCGTGTTTTCGCGCGCGCCTCTGCCTTCGTAGGAGCGCGCTCGCGCGCGATGGCGCAATGCCCAGTCCGGAGCGCGCGTTCCAATTAACCATGCCGCCATCGCGCGCCAGCGCGCTCCTACACGAGGAATGAAATTACGCGCGCGAATCGAAGCATGCGGATCAATCCCGCATGAGGCGCGCGATGAGGTCTTCCCGCGCCAGCGCTTCGGCATCGCCGCCCGCGCGCGCCTTGTATTCGAAGGTGCCAGCGGCGAGACCGCGCTCGGAAACCACAACGCGATGGGGAACGCCGATGAGTTCGATGTCCGCGAACATCTGCCCGGCCCGAAGACCGCGATCGTCCAGACAGCAGTCGACGCCGCGCTCCAGCAGTTCCCGGTAGAGCGCCATCGCGGCTGCGGCGACGCTGGCATCATTCTTGGGATTGATGACGCAGACCGCCACCTGCCACGGCGCCATGGCGGCGGGCCAGCGGATGCCAGCCTCGTCGTAATTCTGCTCAATGGCCGCCGCCACGATGCGGGAGACACCGACGCCGTAGCACCCCATCTGCATCGGCACGGCACGGCCCTCGGCGTCGAGCACGGTTGCACCCATCGCCTCGGCGTACTTCGCGCCGAGCTGGAACACATGTCCGACTTCGATGCCGCGCGCGATCGCGAGTTTGCCGTTGCCGTCGGGCGAGGCGTCACCCGCCACCACGGTGCGCAGGTCCACCACCTGGAACGCAGCATTGGCCCAGGTCGCGCCCATCCAGTGTTTGCCGGCGACGTTGCCGCCGCAGACAAAGGCTGGCAGTGCCGCGGCACTGCGATCGACCATCACCGGCACGGTGGAGTCGAGCCGGAAGGGTCCGACGAAACCGGGTTCCGAACCCAGCGCGCGGATCTCATCCTCACTCGCGAATGTCATCTCGCCGGCGAAACCGACGACGTGCGCGGCCTTCACCGGATTGATCTCGTGATCGCCACGCACGCACAGCAGCACGCTGCCCGCAGGTCCTCGCACCACCATCGTCTTGACGCAGTGGGCAGCCGACACCTCCAGCGCCGTCGCGACATCCACAATGGTCTTCTCGGTCGGCGTATCGACCAGCGCCGGCTCGGCATCTGCATGCATGACCGGCGGATCCAGAGCCAGCGCTTCGGCGAGCTCGACGTTGGCGGCGTAGTCCGACGTGTCGGAGAAGGCGATGCGGTCCTCTCCCGAGTCGGCGAGCACATGGAACTCGTGTGAAGCACTGCCGCCAATCGCACCCGTGTCGGCCGCTACCGCGCGATAGCGCAGGCCGAGCCGCGTGAAGATACGTTCGTAGGCTGCGTACATGTTGCGGTATTCGCGATCCAGGTCTTCGGCATCGAGATGGAACGAGTAGGCGTCCTTCATCAGGAACTCGCGCGCGCGCATCACGCCGAAGCGCGGACGGATCTCATCGCGGAACTTGGTCTGGATCTGATAGAAATTGACCGGAAGCTGCTTCCAGGAGCGGATTTCCTGCCGCGCGAAATCGGTCACGACCTCCTCGTGCGTGGGACCGAAGCAGTACTCCGCACCCTTGCGGTCGGCGAGCTTGAGCAGCTGGCCGCCGAACTGCTGCCAGCGACGTGTCTCTTCCCACAGCTCTTTCGGCTGGATCGCAGGCATCGAAATCTCGATGGCGCCGGCGCGGTCCATTTCCTCGCGCACGACGTTTTCGACCCGACGCAAAACACGCAGGCCGAGCGGACTCCAGGTGTAGATGCCGGCCGCGAGCTTGCGCACCATGCCGGCGCGCAGCATCAGGCGGTGGCTGGCGAGCTCAGCGTCGGCAGGGACTTCCTTGACGGTTGCGAGGTGGAATCGGGACAGCTGCATCGGCATTCCTGGAGTGGCTGCGAGCGGATGTGGAAGCACCCCAGTCGCGAAAGGTCGCGCATTCTACCGGCCACCAGCGATTGTCCGAACCGGATTGCGGCCCGCACCGAACGGGATCAGCGTCCGGACGTAGCAGATGGATTCGTGGATGGCACCACGTTGCGCTCGGGATCGATGTCGACTTCAACGAACGGTCGGTCCTGCGGTGGCACGTCGGTGAAGTGCACCACGCCCGCAGCGTCCGTCCAACGGTACAGCGGGCGTGCTGGCGCGGCGTTTGCACCGCGTTCGCCACGTGCCGGCGAGGCATCCGAGGAACTGGAAGGCAACGGTGACAACGCCGGACGACCGTCAGGGACAGGATCGGCTCGCGCCAGGAACCACGCCAGCGCGACGGCAATCAGCAGCCCGGCAATCATCACTCCGGGATGAATCTCGCCGCGCACGGCGCGCTGCCCGATCCAGCGCGAATTGATCCGCGACATGCGGCACAGACCCGGGAAGCCAGCCGATCCCGCTACTCGGCGCAATAGACCTTTGCCTGCTGACGGCGGCGTTCGAGTTCGGCGAGATGCTGCTCGGAGGTGAGCGGCTCCTGCACGCCATCGCCGTTGAGGTCCATGGAAACGCGAGGGTTGTTCTCGAGCACCACGACCGCTTCGCGCGAAAGCTTGCAATTGGAGCTCTGCGGTCCACTGATGCGGGTGGAAGCGGCGGTCCCACCGGCAGTCGTGGCGGCACTGGTACCACCCTCGCTCGAGACGGGCGGCGCCTTGGCCGAAGTGACCACCGAGTGCCGGATGGAAACCTTCTCCGCGTTGACGCCTTCGGGCGCGTTGCTGCTGTAGTGCCAGACGCCCTGGGCGTCCTTCCACTTGAAGATCTGATCCTCGGCGAGCGCGGAACCGCAGCCGATGACCACCACAAGCAGCAATGCAAATCGGATCTTCATGAGTTTCTCCAGGGCAGGCCCACTGATTAACACTGCGTGCCGGACCTTACAAGCCGACCACGTCCCATTCGAGTACTTCTGGCTGGCGGGGGTTCACGCTCGGACTGGCGGTGCGTGCCGGTACGGCAGCGGTGCCGCCGCAACCGTGCGGCTATCGCCGCGCACCAGAAAACCTTCGATCAAGGCCACGCCGGCGTTGCCGCCTGGCGCGCGCGCTTTCCGGGCAGCATGCCGCCGACGCGACATGGAACAGAGGACTCCCAAGGGTCGGATACACTCCCCAAAGCCCCGGAAACGTGACCATGACCGATTCACCCGACGCCAGGCCGCGCCGTCGCGGCATCTATCTGCTGCCCAACCTGTTGACCACGGGCGGCATGCTGGCGGGCTATTTCGCCATTGTGGCTGCGATCGGGGGTCGCTACGTGGCCGCAGCGGTCGCGGTATTCGTCGCCGGACTGCTCGATGGCATCGACGGCCGCGTGGCGCGGATGACCAACACGCAGACGGAATTCGGCGTCCAGTACGACTCGCTGGCCGATCTGGTGAGCTTCGGCGTGGCGCCTTCGCTGGTGATGTTCACCTGGTCGCTGTCAACGCTCAAGGCCGCGGGTCCTGCATGGGGCAAGGTTGGCTGGGCCGCCGCGTTCATCTATGCCGCCTGCGCGGCGCTGCGCCTGGCGCGCTTCAATACCCAGGTCGGCACGCAGGACAAGCGCTATTTCCAGGGACTGGCGAGTCCGGCCGCAGCGGGCTTCATGATGTCGTTCGTGTGGCTGGCCAACGAGCTTCACTACGACGGCCACGAAGTTGCATGGCTGGCGCTGCTCATTACCCTGAGCTCGGCGCTGCTGATGGTGAGTCGCGTGCGCTATCTCAGCCTCAAGTCCGGTCACCCCCGCGAACGCATGCCTTTTTACGCGGTGCCGCTGGTCGTCATCATTCTGGTGGCGATTGCAATCCAGCCGCCGCAGATGTTGTTTGGCATCGCGTTCGTATACGTGATGAGCGGCATCGTGCTGACGCTCTGGGGTATGCGCCGCCTGCGCGCACGCCGTGAGCCGGGAGCGCGCACACCGTGAGCGCGGCGTTGCAGGCCAAGGCCGAGACCGACTCCGCGGCCGGAGGCAAGGCGCCCGGTATTGACGCCAGCATGCTGGCGTCGCTGGCGGACCTGAGTCAGGCGCTGGCGCTTTCGGTGGACATCACCCGCACACTTGATCTGCTCGTAAACCGCATTGTCGAGACCATGGGCGCGGAAGCCGCATCGATTTTTCTGGTCGACGATTCCGGCACCCAGCTCGAGTGCCGCGCCTGTGCCGGGCCCGCCGACATTGTGGGCCTGCGTGTTCCGATCGACACCGGCATTGTCGGGCGCACTTACGAGAGCAACGCATGCAGCATGGTGCGCGATGCCTCCAGCGATCCCGACTTCGCCACCAAGATCGATGACCGCACCGGCTTCGTGACACGCTCGATCCTGTGTGCGCCACTGTCCGTTGCCAGCGGCCCGATCGGCGTGATCGAGGTCCTGAACAAGCGCGACGGCGCATTGTTCGACGACTCCGATCGTGAACTCCTGCGCATGCTCGCGGCACCGGCCGTGCTCGCGGTCGGCAACGCGCAGATGGCCACCGACCTGATCGAGAAGAACCGCATCGTGCGCGAACTGCAGCTGGCACGCCGGATGCAGCGCATGATGCTGCCGAAGCGCCGCCGCTCCGGCTTTCCCGTTATCGCCTTCAATCGGCCGGCGAACGAGATTTCCGGTGACTTCTATGATTTTTTCGACCTTCCCGACGGGCGTATCGCCTTCACCGTGGGCGATGTTTCCGGCAAGGGACTCGATGCATCGCTGCTCATGATCCGCACCGCCAGTCTGCTGCGCTGGATTGGCAAGGAAGGACGCCACAAGCCGTCGGACTGGCTGACGCTCGCGAACGCCGAACTGGCAAGCACCGTGTCCGGTGGCATGTTCGTCTGCGCAGTGGCGGGCTACTACGACCGCAAGAAGGGACACGCGCAGTGGGCCAGTGCGGGCTTCCCGCCCGCGCTGCTGCGCGACGCCTTCGGCGAGCTGCAGGAACTCCCGGCAGGGGGCCCGCCACTCGGCATCGTCGAGGATTGCGAATGGCAGGATGAATCGGTCGACATGAGCCGTGGAAGTCTCTACTTCTACAGCGATGGCGTCACCGACGTGGTGCAGGCGAACGGCGAGCGACTGGGCGTGGCCGGCGTGCGCACCCTGATTGGCGGGCTGTCGCACCTGCCCGCCGAAGCCCGATTGCGCGCCATGCTCGGCATCCTCCGTCGCCTGAAACTTGCCGACGACACCACGTTGATGCTGATCGAGGGCGGTCGATGAGTGGCCCGGCGCTGTTGAGTCTCGAGATGCCAGCGCGGCCCGAGGCGCTGGCGGATCTGCGCGTCGCGCTGCGCGATGTCTTCGCCCGCGCGTGTGTGGAAACGACCGCCGCCGAGATGCTGGTGCTGGCCATCAACGAGGCGGTGTGCAACGTCATCCGCCACGGCTACGCAGGGCGCGGAGACGGCAAGCTCCACCTGCGTATCGAGCGCGCGCGTGGCATTCTGCGCATGCGCCTCCGGGACGCTGCACCGCCGGTTGATCCGGCACGCATCAAGCCGCGCGATCTCGACGAATGCCGGCCCGGCGGCCTCGGTATCAATTTCATCGATGCGACCATGGACAGCTGGCGCGTGCGTCCGCTGCGGCGGCGCACCGGCAATGTCATGACCATGCGCAAACGGCTACGTGGCGTCCGCGCCAAGGTTGCCGGCAACAGGGGAACGAAATGAACAGCTGCGATACCGACAGGCAGGACGGGCTCGCGCTGGTGCGCGTGCGCGGCGAAGTCGACATGTCCTGGTCGCAGGATCTTCGCCGCGAGATTCTCGATGCGCTGGCACTGGGCGACCCCGTCGGCGTCGATCTCTCCGAGGTGTCGTACATGGATTCCTCGGGGATCGCCGCACTGGTTGAGGGTTTCCAGCAGGCCCGTGCGAAGAAGCGGCGCTTCAGCCTGGTCGCACCCAGCCCTTCCGTTCGTGGGGTACTCGAACTCGCGCGCCTGGATCGCGTATTCCCGATAGTCGAAAGCGTCGGCGAAGCGCGTGACGGCTGACGCCATGCGCCGCAGTCGCGGCTTGCTGGAGCGGGTCGGCCGATCGACGATCGGCGTCGTCGACGCGCTCGGTTATGCCGGCATGCTGCTGATCGAAAGCGTCTGGTTCCTGCTCGCAGGATGGCGTCGCGGCCAGCCGGTGCGCGCGCGCGCCATCGCCGAACAGATGCGCCAGGTGGGTGTCGATGCGATCCCGATCGTGCTCATGCTGTCGATGACGGTCGGGCTGATGCTCGGCATCCAGTTCATCTCGGCCCTGGGAGAGTTCGGTGCCGAAAGCGAGGTCGTGATCGCTGTCGCCAAATCGGTCACGCGCGAGTTCGGCGCGCTGATCACGGGCATCCTCGTTGCCGGCCGCTCGGGCTCGGCATTCGCCGCGCGCATCGGTTCCATGACGGTGTCGCAGGAGGTCGATGCACTCGCGGTGATCGGCGTCGAACCCGTTCGGTACCTGGTGGCGCCGGCGTTGCTGGCGATGGTCGCCATGATGCCGATACTGACCTTGTTCGCGGATGCGATCGGATTGCTTGGATCCGCGCTCTACTGCGCACCGATCCTCGACGTGAGTGTTTCCTCTTTCCTGATGATGGCCGTCAAGACGCTCACACTGTGGGATGTCGGGCAGGGTCTGTGCAAGAGCCTCATCTTTGCGCTGCTGATCACCCTGGTCGGTGTCTCCACGGGCTTTGGCGTCACCGGCGGCGCCGAGGGTGTGGGTCGGGCGACGACCCGTTCGGTGGTGCTGTCGATCTCCAGCATCGTGGTGGCAGACATGATCTTCAGCTTTTTCGTGAACCGTTGAACGCAGCCGCCGCCAGCGCCGAACCGTCCGCCGCCAACCGCGCCGCGGCACCGACGCCAATCGAGGTCGAAGGGCTCAGCGCCTGGTTCGGTCGCCGGCAGGTGCTGCACGATGTCGACTTCCGGGTCGAGACCGGCGAGATCCGCGTGATCATGGGCGGCTCGGGTTCCGGCAAGAGCACGTTGCTGCGTCATCTGCTCGGTCTGCTGCGCCCGCGCCATGGCAGTGTCCGCGTACTTGGCGTCGACGTGACGCGGGCGACTCCGCGCGCGCTGGTTGATCTGCGCCGGCAGATGGGCGTGTCTTTCCAGGGTGGCGCGCTGTTCACTTCGATGTCGGTGGGTGACAACGTGTCCATGCCGTTGCGCGAGCACACAGAACTCGACGAAAGCACGATTCGCATCATGAGCCGGCTGAAGCTGGAGGTGGTGAACCTCGGCGGCTTCTCGGAACTGATGCCGAGTCAGCTTTCAGGCGGCATGGTGAAACGCGCCGCGCTGGCGCGGGCCATCGTGATGGATCCCAAGCTGCTGTTCTTCGACGAACCGTCCGCCGGCCTCGACCCGGTCGTCTCGGCAGAACTTGACGACCTGATCCTCAAGCTGCGCGAAGCCATGCGCATGACCATCGTGGTGGTCACGCATGAGCTCGAGTCCGCCTTCAAGATCGCGGACAGCATCACCATGCTGGACCAGGGGCGCGTCATCATGACCGGCACCGCCGACGCGGTCCGCGCCAGCGACAACGAACGCATCCAGGATCTGCTCAATCGAAGGCCGCGCGAAGTCGAGGTCGATGCCGACGCCTATCTGAAACGCTTGACCGAGGAAATCGAATGAGCCAGTTTGCGCAGTTGCGGGCCGAACGCGTTGGAGTGCAGGCATGAAACGTGACGCCATCAACTACACGCTCGTTGGCGGCGTGGTGCTGATCGCGCTGGCTCTTCTGCTGGTGGGCGTGTTCCTGATCACCGGCCGCAGCGGCCGCACGGAAACCTACTTCGTGCAGTACAGCAATGTCACCGGCCTCGACTCCGGTGCACCCGTGTTCTACGAGGGCTACCGCATCGGTCAGGTCGAGGAGATCGATCCGCAAAGACGCGACAACAAGACCTCGTACCGGGTCGAAGTCGCGATCCGGCGCGACTGGCGCATTCCCGATGATTCGCTCGCGCAACTGGCCGCCAGCGGCATTCTCGCCGACGTCGCGATTGCCATCCGCGAAGGCAAGAGTGCGGTGATGCTGAAGCCCGGCGGCACGCTCAAGGGACGCGAAGCCGCGGACGTGTTCAACGCGCTGAACGAGCTGGCGGGCGAAGTCACTTCGCTCACGCGCCAGCAGGTGACGCCGCTCGTGCGTACCTTGACCAAGCGTATCGAGTCGATCACCGGCACCATCGACGACAACGCGCCCGAGATCGTGCGTCAGGCACGCGACCTGCTGATCCGTCTCAATCGTGTTGCGGAAGGTGTGGACCAGATCGTCGGCCCCGACAATCGTCGCGCGGTGGATGCGACCCTGCAGAATCTGGCCCAGGTCACGGGTGAGCTGAAGGGCACGCAGGAGAAACTCGACCGCGTGATGACCGAGCTCGAAGGCGCCGCCACCGAAAACCGGCCGGCCTTGCGGGAAGCCGTGCAGGACATGGCGCAGATCACCTCCGCGCTGTCGCGCCGCATCGACGCCATCGCCAACAATCTCGAGCACGCCAGCCGCAACGTCAACGAGTTCTCGCGCGAGATCCGCAAGAGCCCCAATCGCCTGCTGCGCACACCACCAGCAGACGATGTGGTGGTGGAGGAGTAATGAGATGAGACCGAATTCCGCGATAACTCGTGCGCTGGCTCTGGCCGCTGTCGTCCTGCTCTGCGCATTGCTCGCTGCCTGCGGCACGGTGCCTGACGTACCGGAGGTCCGCTATTACCGACTGCCGCCGGTTGCCGATCTTCCGAATGCCGAGTCCGCCGCGTTCCAGCGACCACTGGTGGTGGAGCCGCTTTCTGCGGATGGCGTCTACAACGAGCAGGCGATCCTGTATTCGCTGAAGCCGGCAGGCAGTGTGCGCACCTATCATTACCAGCTGTGGAGTGATCCGCCAGGCCGACTGCTGCAGCGTCGCCTCATAGACACGCTCCGCAGCGCCCGCATGGCGCCCGTAGTCACCGATCGGATGCCTGCTTCGCAGTCGTCGCTGCGGTTGACCGGCCTCATCGAACGTTTTGAGCGCGTGCGCATCGGCGAGGACCGCTGGAAAATCTACGTCGGCCTGCAGTTCCGGCTCGATCGTGACTACGAGCAGCCGCTGTTGCAGCGTGGCTATCGCGCCGAGGTCGACGCCGAAGGTGCCGGCATCCAGGCCACGGTACGTGCATTCGGCACGGCCATCGACGAATGTTTCGCTTCCCTGCGGACCGATCTGGCAGCGCTGGGGACGAAATGAGCGCGGCTACGCAACTGCCGGAATCCGAGCGCCTGCGTCTGCTGGGACTGATGGGTGTGGACGTGTACGTGCCGCGGGAGCGTGGCGTGCCAATCACCATGGCGATGGGTTCGCACTCGTCCGACAACACGTCGACCACAGCGAGCGCCGGTCGCAGGATCGCACCTTTCGCCGGAGATTCGCCGCGCCAGGACCCGGGGCAGGGTGGTGCTTCACGACCGCCGCGCACGCCGTGTATTCGCGTCCGATGTCCGGATGCGGCGCGCGCGCCGCGTCTGCTGCAGTCGGTGCTGCGTGCAGCTGGCATCGATGAGGGGCAGTGGGTGATGGAAGGTAATTCCGAGGTCGGTGAACTGCCGTTGTGGTCTTTCGGCGGCGTGTCCGCTGCACTGGATTCGCAGCCGGTGCTGCGGCTCCCCGCACTCGCGGACCTGCAGCACTCGGCGGCAGAGCGGCGTCGGGCGTGGCCCACGCTGCGCGCCTGCAGACAGCGCGCTTGATCAGAGACTCCTTAACCTGCGCATGTCGTCGCCGACGCCGGCACGGTTCATGACTCCGAGCCGCCGCCGCGCTGCCGCCGTGTGTCCCGCAATCGTCCGGGGGTGCGGCCCGCGGTCAACGTCCCGGATTTTGCGGCCGTGAGCGCGCAACCTGCAGCGTCCGATTTCGACATCCCCGCGTCGCGGCTGCGCCTGCGCCCCATGCGCCCCGAAGACGTGCCGCAGGTCGCGGCGATCGACACGCGCGCCTACGAATTTCCGTGGACGCCGGGCATCTTCAACGACTGCCTGCGCGCCGGCTACAACACCATGGTGCTCGAGGAAGACGCGGTCACGGTCGGCTACGCGATCTTCGCGGTCGCAGCCCACGAGGCGCATTTGCTCAACGTCTGCGTGGTTCCCGAATTGCAGGGGCGTGGCTGCGGCCGGAGACTCGTGCGGCGCGTGCTCGACCTCGCGCGCTGGCAGCGTTGCGAGCGTGTCTTCCTGGAGGTGCGCCCCAGCAACCGGCGCGCCATCGCGCTGTACGAATCGCTCGGATTCAACGAGATCGCAGCGCGACCCCGCTACTACCCCGCATACAACGGCACCCGCGAAGACGCTCTGGTGATGGCACTTGAGTTGCTCGCTCCCGAGTGACCGCCGGGGTCAAAGCCGGCGATCCAACCGACGGCGATATTTAGAGACGTGCGAGGGCGACCGTCACTCCAGATGCCTGCATGACTGAGCGCTCTCGCCCAGTGCTGGTGATCGCCCACCGCGGCGCCAGTGCATGGCTGCCCGAGCACACACTGGCCGCCTATGCCAGGGCCATCGAGGATGGCGCCGACGCAATTGAACCGGATCTGGTCAGCACCTGCGACGGGCACCTCGTGGCCCGGCACGAGAACGAGATCAGCGGCAGCACCGACGTGGCTGTGCGGCCCGAGTTCGCTGCACGCAAGTCCCGCCGTCGCATCGACGGCGAAGAGATTGCGGGATGGTTCGTCGAGGATTTCAGCCTGTCCGAACTGCGCACACTGCGCGCGCGAGAACCTCTGCCGCACCTGCGCTCCAGCGCCCATGACCGCCAGTTCACGGTGCCCACGCTTGCGGAAATCATTGACCTGGTGGCCCACGAAGCAGCGCAGCGGGACCGGGTGATCGGCATCGTCCCGGAACTCAAACACCCCTCGTACTTCGCCTCTGTCGGGCTCGGGATGGAGGACCGTCTGTTGCAAGCGCTGTCGGCGCATGCGTACACACGCAGCGCGCCGGTGATGATCCAGTCATTCGAGGCAGGCAACCTGCGCCACCTGCGTGGGCAGCTGGGCCGGGACCGCGCCAACATCGAACTGATGCAGCTGCTGGGCGCTGCCGATGCCCAACCCCATGATGTGGTGATTGCGAGGGGCGCCACGACCTACGGCGACATGATGACGACGCACGGGCTGCGCGTGATCGCGACCTATGCCGATGCCATCGGCCTGCGCACCAGCAGTCTGGTCCTGCAGACCGGTGGCGATTCGCCGCGCAGCGAACTGGTCGTGGCGGCGCATGCGGCAGGATTGAAAGTGATGCCGTATACCTTTCGGCCGGAAAACCATTTCCTGCCGGCTGCGTTCAAGGATGGTGGCAGCCCTGCGGCGCGCAACGAGTCGGGCTCGGTACGCGAAATGCGCGCGTACATCGACGCCGGCATTGACGGGCTGTTTACCGACGATCCCGCACTGGGCCGGCGGGCGATCGACACTCCTCTGGCAGGTGCAGACACTTTCCTGGGCGCAAACCGAGCAGGGGCAAACTGACCATCCAGTGCCTGCAGTGGAGGCCCGCTCTGCCAGACGACATGAACCGCCTTGTCAGTGCACCTGCGCCGCAGCAGCAAGGAAATGACCGTCAGCATGCGGCCAGTTTGCGGCGCGCACCTATTGCCCTCGGACAGGACCGACGAATTGACAGCATGCGCGCTGCGGGCCGACTATCGCTCTCCGATTGGGGATCGAGCGCATGAACATCCCACGAAGTTTGAAGATCGCATGCGCAGCGCTCACTCTGACCGCTTGCGCGAGTGGCGGCGGCACGATTGATGCGCAGACCGCAGCGTGGTGGGCGACCACCGAAGCGCTCTCTGGCGATGACATGGAGGGACGCGATACCGGCTCGCCTGGCTATGCCCGCGCCGCCGCCTACACCGCCAGTCAATTCAAGCGCGCAGGCCTCCGCCCCGCCGGCGAGGGCACCAGCTACTTTCAACGCATCGACTTCGACGAAGTGGAGGTCACGGCCGAAGGCACGTCATTCTCGGTCAGCTTCGCAGCGGGCGATGCGCGGCAGTTGCGATTCCTGCACGAGATTTCAGTGACGCCCACCTGGGGCATGGTTGAGCGCATTGACGCGCCGCTCGTGTTTCGTGGTTATTGCGCACCGTCGGACATGACGGCGGTGCGCGGCGCTGTCGTGGTGTGCTTCGGTACCCGGCGAACCGGGCAGCAGTTGATGGCAGCGCAGATGGAAGCGGTAACCGCCTCCGGCGCGGTTGCGATGGTGCGTGTGGATGACACCGGATTCACGATCGAGCCGCCGCGATGGCCGCTGGCCTATGCGCGCAACGTGGTGTTTGCCGATGCGTCGCCGCGGCCCCGATCCATTCCCTCGCTACGGCTATCAGCGCCGGCGTTCACGGAGATTGCCGACGCAAGCGGGCAGCGTGGCGCCGACATCCTCGCGCGTGGCGCACGCCGCGAGCCGATGGCGTCGTTCGATTTCCCGGCTCGATTCAAGGCGCTCATCGCCACGCGGGAGCGCACTTCCACCTCGGACAACGTGCTGGCAGTGCTGCCCGGCACGGATCCAGCGCTGGCACACGAACCGATCCTGCTGATCGCGCACCTCGACGGCTACGGCTACGGGACGCCGGTGAAGGGCGACCGCCTCTACAACGGCGCGCTGGATGATGCGGCCTATGTCTCGACGCTGATTACCTTTGCCCGCGCGCGTGCCGGACGTGGGTTTCGCCGGCCACTGATCTTCGCGGCGGTGACGGCAGAGGAAAAGGGTTTGTTGGGATCGCGCTGGCTTGCGGCGCATCCCACCTCGGCTGCGCCAACGCCGGTGGCGGTGCTCAATCTGGATCAGTTGCGACCGCTCTATCCGCTGCAGATCCTGACCACGCTGGCGCTGGACGATTCAACGCTCGGGCAGACGGTACGCGACATCGCGGAGCCGATGGGACTCGAGGTGCGCGCGGATCTCGAACCCGAGCGCAATTTGTTGCGGCGGACGGACCACTGGCCGTTCATGCAGATCGGTGTGCCGGCGGTGAGCTTCCTGTTCGGGTTCGATGCGGCGAATGCGGAAGCGGCGGTGGCCTATCGTGACTGGTACGAAAATCGCTACCACGCGCCGCAGGACGATATGTCGACGCCGATCGACTTCCAGGCGCAGGCCGACTTTCACCGTTTCTATTTTGCACTGGTCGAAGCCGTGGCCAATGCGGATGCGCCCCCGGCGTGGCTTGAGGACAGTCCCCATCGGCCCGGTGCGAACTAGGGGCCTCTGAACTTGTCCCTGTCTGGGCATCACCCGATCTATTGAAATAACTGATCTTATGGGCTTTTTGTCTGCACACCGGTCGGTGCGGAGAGAGGCTCGCAATGTAATGAGCATTGTTTCAAGGCCGCGCCTTGACCAGCACCCAGACCAAGCGGTGACGCCGACGGGAACGTGTTCGGAGTCTCCCTGGATGCACCCTGGGTTCAACAATCCAAAAGCACATAGCAACTCGCGTCGGCTGAGCGGGTTCCCCGCCAACTTGACGCCTGGCGCCAGGTCCGCTCGGAAGAGACAGCACCGGCCATGACGATTGACGGTTCTTTCCAGCGCGTGCCCTAGGATGCTTGGCTTTCCCCGTGCCGGAGCTGCGCCATGTCCTTCCGCCCCCTGTCTCTTGCAATCGCCCTGACGCTTGCGCTTGGCCTTGCGTCCTGTCAGCCAAAAGCCCCGGAAGCGCCTGCTGCGACGACTGATGCGGCGCCTGCGGCGGAATCGGTCGCCGGCATCGCTGCCAAGGTGGCGTCCTATGCCGAGGTC
>JBBQNY010000037.1:0-22454 GCA_038330365.1 Lysobacterales bacterium
GTGGCAAACAGACGGTCAGTCATGGGTCACCACCCGGTCGGGCACCGGCCGCGTTCGGTCCCAGCGGGTCCAGAACGGCATTGTCAGGAAAAACAGGAAATAGAGCACCGTGAGCACGCGACCAATCTGGGTCTCGACCGGATCGGTGCCGGGACCCGAGCCGATCTTGCCGAGCCAGATGAAACACACGGCAAGCAGTGCGAGCATTGACCGGGTGAGCCAGCCCCGATAGCGAACCGACTTCACCTTGCTGCGGTCGAGCCAGGGCACGAAGAAGAGCACGGCGATGGCGCCGAACATCACCATCACACCGGAGAGCTTGTGCGGCACCACGCGCAACATCGCGTAATACGGGGTGTAGTACCAGACCGGCTTGATGTGCTCGGGCGTGACCAGGCGGTTGGCCTCGACATAGTTGTCGTGCTCTAGGAACAGGCCTCCCACCGTCGGCTCGAAAAAGATGACGAAGGCGCACAGCATGAGGAAGAAACCGACGCCCACCGAATCCTTGACCGTGTAATACGGGTGGAAGGGAATGCCGTCAGCCGGTGCCAGCGGCGACCAGCGATTGCCCTTCGGGCCCTTCTTGATCTCGACGCCATCGGGATTGTTGGATCCCACTTCGTGCAGGGCACCCAGATGCAGCACGACCAGCAGCAACAGCACCAGTGGCAGCGCGATGACGTGCAGTGCGAAGAACCGGTTGAGTGTGACGTCACTGGGCAGATAGTCGCCCATGATCAGTTCGGTCAGGGCATTGCCAATCCAGGGGATTGCACCGAACAGCGAGATGATCACCTTCGCGCCCCAGAACGACATCTGACCCCAGGGCAGCACGTAGCCCATGAAGGCCTCGGCCATCAGCACGAGATAGATCAGCATGCCGAGGATCCACACGAGTTCGCGCGGCTTGCGGTACGAGCCGTACATCAATCCGCGGAACATGTGCAGATAGACGACGATGAAAAACGCCGAGGCACCCGTCGAGTGCATGTAGCGGATCAGCCAGCCCCACTCGACGTCGCGCATGATGTATTCGACCGACGCGAAGGCCTGCGCGGCATCCGGTTTGTAATTCATCGTCAGCCAGATGCCGGTGACGATCTGGTTGGCCAGCGCCACGATGGACAGCACGCCGAAGTAGTACCAGACGTTGAAATTCTTCGGCGCGTAGTACTCCGTCATGTGCTTGCGATAGACGGGCATCAGCGCCGGAGCGCGCTCGTTGATCCAGTCCATGGCGCCGGTTGCCGCGCGGGTGATCATGTTCGCCATCACACCGCTCCCTTGCCGTCGACACCGATCTCGATGGTGCCGTCATCGATGAAGCGGTATGGCGGAACGACCAGGTTGGTCGGGGCAGGCACGCCCTGGAAAACCCGTCCAGCCAGATCGAATCGCGACTTGTGGCACGGGCAGAAGAATCCACCTTTCCAGTTGGCGTCGAAGGGCTGCGGCTGCAGCTCGGGTACATAGAGCGGCGCACAGCCCAGATGCGTGCAGATGCCGACCAGCACCAGAATTTCGGGCTTGATCGAGCGGACTTCGTTGCGCGCGTAGGCGGGCTGCTGGTCCTCGTTCTTCGAGTCGGGATCCTTGAGGTCGTCCGCATGCGTGGGCAATGCTGCGAGAGCCTCGGGCGAGCGATGGATGAGCCATATCGGCTGACCACGCCACTCCAGCGTCAACCGCTGGCCGACTTCCAACTCGGAAATATCCGCCGTCACCGGCTGACCTGCGAGTCGCGCCTTCGCGCTCGGCGCCCAGGACTTGATGAAAGGCACTGCCGCGACCAGCGCGCCAGCCCCTCCCACCACGACCGTGGTCGCCGTAAGAAAGCGGCGGCGGCCCAGATTGACGCTGTCGTCAGCCATGCGGCTCTCCGCGAAAGTGGATTCGTATCATGGGCGTCGCAACCCCGCGCGACGCGAATCCGCGCATTCTAGTTGAAGCGCGAACGCAGCGACAATGCGGACGCGATACAGGCGGGGGTGCCATCCGTTGGCTCGAAGCGCGCGATGCCCTGTCCTATGCTGCGCGAATGCCTCACGCACGCACTGTTATCTCTCGAGAGATTGCGCCATGAACGCCGCATCGACCCGGATCGCATGGTTCGCGCTGCAAAGCGCAATTGTCGGGCTCGCCATCGCATTCGTCCTCACGCAGTTCTGGCCGGGTGACGGGACATCCGAAGGGCGCGGAGCAGGCGGCTCGGGGCCGACCAGCTACGCCCCTGCCGTGCGGCGGGCAACGCCTTCCGTGGTCAACATCTACACGCGGCGGCTGGTCACGGAGCAGCCTTTTCGCGTTTTCTCCGATCCGGTGCTGCAGCGTTTCACCGGTGTTCCGGCCGGCCCGCAGCGCTCGCGCCTGCAGCGGATCCTCGGGGCCGGCGTGATCGTGCGCGAGGACGGATACGTACTGACCAACTATCACGTAGTGCAGGGCGCCGGGGACATCCTCGCCGAACTGGGAGACGGCCGCGTCACTCCGGCGCGCGTGGTGGGAACGGACCGGGACACCGATCTGGCAGTGCTGAAGATCGATGGCGAAGGCTTCGCCGCGATTCCCGTAGCCGCTGCCGAGAGCCTGTCCGTTGGTGATGTCGTACTCGCGATCGGCAATCCGCTGGGTCTGGGACAGACCGTGACCCTGGGAATCGTCAGCGCAACCGGACGCAACCAGACCAGCCTGTCGCGCTACGAGGATTTCATCCAGACCGATGCAGCGATCAACCAGGGCAGCTCCGGCGGTGCGCTGGTGAACTCGGCCGGTGAACTGGTCGGCATCAACAGTGCGTTGTCGGAAGGCGGCCAGGGCATCGGTTTCGCCATTCCCGTGCGCGCCGCGCTGCGCGTGCTGGAGCAGATCATCGCCAACGGTCACGTCGTGCGCGGTTGGATCGGGGCGGAATACACCGATGCGGCGCTGTCGGCGTCGCCGCTGGCGGAGCCGGTCGCCGGGGCGCAGATTGCGTTGATCCTGCCCGGTGGGCCTGCGGATGTGGCCGGCCTGCGTCAGGGCGACATCATCCAGACATTCGACGGACAGCCAATCCGCGACGAGGCGGATCTGCGCGGGCGCGAATCCGGTACGCAGCCGGGATCGACGGTCGTCGTGACCGGCCGACGCGGAGGCGCGGCCATCGAAGTGAAGGTGACGCTGCTCGATCGCGGCGTCGCCATGCAGCAGAGTTAGGGACCCTGAGCGCTGCGCCGCGGGCTCAGGCTCCGGTGCGGTACCGCTGCGCCAGTGTGCCGACGCGTTCGACGTAGACCCTGGTCTCCGCGTAGGGCGGTACGCCCCCGTATTTGCGCACCGCGCCTTCACCAGCATTGTAGGCCGCGGCCGCGAGCCGGACATCGCCGTCGAAATTCTTCAGCAGCATCGCCAAATGCCGGACGCCAGCCGCGATGTTCTGTGCGGCGTCGAAGGAGTCGGTGACCCCGTACATCGCCGCCGTTGCCGGCATCAACTGCATCAGGCCCTGGGCGCCCTTGCGCGAGAGCGCGCGCGGATTGAAGGCGGATTCGGCGTGGATCAACGCACGCACGAGCGCCACGTCAACGCCGTTGGCGAGCGCGGCGGCTTCAATCTCTGCGTTGTAGGCCGTCAGATTCAGCCGGGTGGCGGTCCAGTTGACCTTGGAGTTCGGATCGCAGGCCGGACAGAAAACGGCGACCACGGTATAGGCGTGACCCTTGCCCGGGCTGCGATCGGTGTAATGGGTGACGCCCACCGCGTCCTTGAACTTGTAGATCGCGCGCTGGCTGCTGGATACCGATTGCGGAACCGGCTTGCCCTTGCCGGGACTATCGCCCGGAACATTGGTGAAGTGCACGACGCCCTTGGCGTCGACGAAGCGACGGATGCCACTCGCGTAGGCAGCCTGCGACGCCAGGCACAGCATCACCAGCCCGGCCACGAATAACGCGACGGGGGCAGAGCGAGAAGGAGTCGCAACAGGGTGCATGGGTCCAGTGTCTGCCAGAAACGCGGGATTTTCAACGGTTACGCACTGTTCATGGACAGCCGGCGGCCCAGGGAGGTTCCATGGCCCGCGTTACAATGTCGCCCCTCCCTTCGCCTCCACATGCGCCTGATGTCCGGAAAGCTTTTCATCAAGACCCACGGTTGCCAGATGAACGAGTACGACTCGGCCAAGATGGCCGACGTGCTCGCGGCCGCGCATGGACTCGAATTGACGGCGCTCGAGGCCGAAGCCGATGTGATCCTGGTCAATACCTGCTCGATCCGGGAAAAGGCCCAGGACAAGGTCTTCTCGCAGCTCGGGCGCTGGCACGAACTCAAGCGTGCGAATCCCGCTCTCGTGATCGGCGTGGGCGGTTGCGTGGCGAGCCAGGAGGGCGCGGCGATCTTGGCCCGCGCGCCCTATGTGGACGTGGTTTTCGGACCTCAGACCCTGCATCGATTGCCGCAGCTGATCGATCGCGCCCGCTCCGAACGCCGGTCCCAGGTGGACATCAGCTTTCCGGCGATCGAGAAATTCGACCATCTGCCGGTACCGCGCAAGGAGGGTCCTTCCGCGTTCGTCTCGATCATGGAAGGCTGTTCGCGCTACTGCACCTTTTGCGTGGTGCCCTACACGCGCGGTGAGGAAGTATCGCGCCCGCTGCCCGACGTGCTGACAGAGGTGGCGATGCTGGCGGCGCAGGGCGTACACGAAGTCAACCTGCTGGGTCAGAACGTCAACGCCTGGCGGGGACCGCTCGATGCGAACGTGGCCGATGGCGAAACCGCGGATCTGGCGTTGCTGATCGAGTATGTGGCGCAGATTCCCGGCATCGAGCGCATCCGCTTCACCACCTCGCATCCGATGGAGTTCACGGACCGGCTGGTGGATGTCTATGCGCGTGTGCCGCAGCTGGCCTCGCACCTGCACCTGCCCGTGCAGTCGGGTTCCGACCGGGTACTGGCGGCGATGAAGCGCGGACATACCGCGCTCGAATACAAATCGCTGATTCGCCGCATCCGAGCGGCGCGCCCGGATATCTCCATCAGCTCGGATTTCATCGTCGGTTTTCCCGGCGAGTCGGAGGCCGAGTTCGAGCAGACCATGCGCCTGATCGAGCAGATCGGGTTCGATGATTCGTTTTCCTTTATCTACTCGCGGCGACCCGGAACGCCGGCGGCCAGTCTTCCCGACGAGGTATCGGATGCGGAGAAGCATGTCCGGCTGGCGCGGCTGCAGGCTCGGATCCGCGCGCACTCAGCGACAATCTCGGCTTCCATGGTCGGTGGCCGGCAGCGCGTGCTCGTGGAGGGACCGTCGAAGAAGGACGCGAACGAACTGACCGGCAAGACCGCGAACATGCGCTCGGTCAATTTCGCAGGCGACCGGCGCCTGATCGGGCATTTTGTCGACATCGAGATCACGGCAGCGCTGTCGAACTCGCTGCGCGGCCGCGTGGCGATCACCGGCGAGCTCGAAGCGGCCTGAGACCGCGCATCGCGGCGGTCAGACCGTTTCGAGGCGTCACCGGCGATGGCGCGCGATGCCTGAGCCTCGTGCAGGAGCGTGCTCGCGCGCGATGGCGCCATGTCCGAATGCAGCGCACGGCACGGCCCTGCATGACGCCATCGCGCGCAAGCGCGCTCCTACAGGAGCAAGAACACGTTGCGGATCAGTGTTTCGCCTCGTAGACGGGCTTGCCGTCGACGTAGGTCGCACGCAATGAAAGGGTGCGCAATTTTCCCGGTTCGACTGTCAATGGGTCTTCTTCGAAGATCACGAAGTCTGCGCGCTTGCCCGTTGCGAGACTGCCGACTTGCGCCTCCGCGAAGCCTGCGAAAGCGGCGTCGAGCGTGAATCCGCGCAAGGCCTCGAAAGCGCTGAGCTTTTCCTGTGGCATCCAGCCCCCGTCCGGCATTTCGTCCACGTCGCTGCGCGTGGCGGCGGCGTAGAGGCCAAGGCGCGGATCGACCGATTCGACTGGAAAGTCCGAACCCAGCGCCAGCCTGGCGCCACTGTCGCGCAACTGGCGCCAGGCATAGGCGCCGACAATGCGCTCGGGTCCCACACGCTTTTCTGCCCACGGCATGTCGCTGGTGGCGTGCGTCGGCTGCACGGAGGCGATGACATGCAGCAGTGCCAGCCGCGGGAGGTCCCCCGGCGCCAGCACCTGCGCATGTTCGATCCGCCAGCGGTGGTCGCCCCCGGACCCGCTCCCCAACGCTGCGGCATAGGCATCGAGCACTTCGCGATTGCCGCGATCGCCAATCGCGTGCGTTGCAACCTGCACGCCGCAGTCACGCGCCTTGGCAGCTACGGCTGCAATCCCTTCGGGCGAGGTCACCATCAGTCCCCGGTTGTGCGGATCGTCGCTGTAGTCCGCGAGCAGGGCCGCACCGCGGCTGCCGAGCGCGCCGTCGGCGTAGACCTTGACCGTGCGCATCTTGAGGCGACCGCCGTCGTGGCGATACAGACCCTCGCGGCACATCCAGTCGAGCGCGGCACCGTCACCGTCTGCCATTGCGGTAATCCTGAGCGGCAACGCATCGCGATCGGCGAGGCGTCGATACGCCTCAATTTGCGCGAGCGATACGCCGGCATCATGCACGCCGGTCAAGCCGTGCTCGACCGCGCTTTGCAGACCGAGGGTCAGTGCCCTCTCGAGGCCTGCGGCATCGAGCGCGGGCAACAGTGAGCCGATCAGGTCTGCGGCCGAATCGACGAAGACGCCGGTGGCCTCACCGTCCTTGTTGCGCACAATGCGCCCGCCCTCTGGCTGCCAATCGCCGGCAAGCGCGCGCGCGGAGCGCTGCATGGCGGCGCTGTTGGCCCAGCCCGCGTGACCGTCGACCCGCGTCAGCCACACTGGCCGATCGGGAAACGCCGCGTCCAGATCCGCCGCGGCAGGAAATTCCTTTACATCCCAGTCGTTCTGATCCCATCCGCGACCGAGTAGCCAGTCGTCCTTGCCCAGGCGTTTCGCGAAGCGCTGCAGCCGCTCGAGGATCTGCGCCTTGCCGGTGGTCCCGGTCAGGTCGGCGCGCAACTGCGCCAGACCCAGACCGAGCACGTGGCCGTGAGCGTCGATCAGACCCGGAACCACGGTCGCGCTACCCGCATCAATGCTCCGCGCCTTTGGGTAGCGGGCAATCAGTTCGGCACGGTCGCCGACCGCCAGGATGACGCCGTCGTCGTCGAACGCAATCGCCTCGGCGCGCGGATGCGCGCTATCCAGGGTGCGGATCGTGGCCGCATTCAGCACCGTGACCTCTGCCGCCACCGTCGAGCCCGTTGCGAGCAGCACGGCAAAGGCGCTCGCAAGAACTCGGGCGGTGCCCGCTCGACGAATCTGCATGACCCTCTCCTCACGAACGAATTGACTCGACACTCTGGTCATTCCGACGCTGGCCTGCAAGCCGATGCGTGAAGCGCGGGATTTGTGCCGTCAGTCCAGACTCTTGCGGAAGCGGAGGATCGCGAGCGTGAACATGACCACCGTGAACAGCGCCAGCGCTGCGACTTCATGCCAGAGCTCGAGGATATGCGCGCCCCGCAACATGATTCCGCGGATCAGACGCAGGAAATGCGTCAAGGGAAGAATCTCGGCCAGCCGCTGCATGGGCCGCGGCATGCCGGCGAAAGGAAACATGAATCCCGACAACAGAATCGACGGAAGGAAGACGAAGAACGACATCTGCATCGCCTGAAACTGCGACCGGGCACGCGTGGAGATGAGCAGTCCCATGGTGAGATTGGCGAGGATGAGCAGCACCGCCGCGACATACACATGCGCGAGGCTGCCGACGAGCGGCACATCGAACAACCAGAAGCCGAGCACCAGCACAGCCGTGGTCTGGACAAGACCGATCAGCGCATACGGCAGGATCTTGCCGATCATGAGCTCTGAACGCGTCAGGGGCGTCGCGATCAGCAGTTCCATGTTGCCGCGCTCGCGCTCGCGCACGATGGCCACGCTGGTGAACATCACCATCGTCATGGTCAGGATCACGCCGATGAGGCCGGGCACGATGTGCACCGCGGTGCGGCGTTGCGGGTTGTAGAAGCCGACCACCGAGATCGCCTCGGAGGGACGGCCGGTCACCGGGGACGTGGGCGCCGAAGCCTCGATTGGCAACCGGGCGATCTGCTGCGCCGCGCTCAGCACCACGCTGTCGCTGCCGTCGACCAGCACCTGCACCGACTCGCGACCTTCGATCCGGCGACGCTCGAAATCCGGCGGCACCACGATGCCGATGGAAATCTCCCCCCGCCGCAGCATCGTCATGAGCTCCTGCGGCGCTGCCGCCTGGGCCACCGGTTCAATCACCCCGGTGGCCATCACGTCCATCAGGAAACTTCGCGACGCCGTGGTACCGGCCTGGTCGGCGATGCCGGCCGCGAGGCCACGCACGTTGAAATTGATCGCGTATCCGAACAACGCAACCTGCATCACCGGAATACCGATGATCATCGCCAGGGTTACGCGATCGCGTGTCCGAGTTGCTCAACGCGCCGCTCATAGGCGTCGGCATCGCGGGCCTGCGCTGGTTTTGCGTCGAGCGTTGCCTGCGCGCGGCGGATCGCTTCCGCGCGCTAGTCGGCCTCGAGTTCCGGCTTGTGACGCATGACACCGTCGGTCTCGTGCCCCACGCCACGGACATGGCCGCGCGTGGCCTGGTCCGCCGGCAGGATCCTGAAGAGTCGAGGGTTCGACACGGCCTGCGGGAACGGTTTACGCTTATCGGCTGATGACAGAACCCCACTTCCAGGATTTCGCGCTCGATCCCGACGACGGCGCGCGTCTCGCAAATCTCGCCGGCCCTCTCGACCAGCATCTGCGACAGGTCGAATTGCGCATGGGGGTCGAGATCGCCAATCGAGGCAATCTCTTTCGCATCACGGGCCCCGAAGCGGCGGTGAAACGCACGATTCGTCTGCTGCACGAGTTGTACGCGGCAACCGAATCGTCTGTGCTTGACGGCGCAGCGCTGCATCTGGCGCTGGCTGCGGCCGAAGCATCGGACCCGGAATCGCAATCCGACGGGGGCAGCGCAGCGCCTGAAGTCACCATCCGGGTCAAGCGCGGAATCATCCGTGGGCGCGGCAGCAACCAGCAGCGCTACCTGCACGCGATCACGCGGCACGACATCAGTTTCGGCGCCGGTCCGGCGGGAACCGGCAAGACCTATCTTGCGGTGGCGAGCGCGGTCGAGGCGCTGGAGCAGCAGACAGCGCAACGCCTGGTGTTGACGCGCCCGGCAGTGGAGGCCGGCGAACGGCTGGGCTTTCTTCCAGGCGATCTGTCACAGAAGGTCGACCCTTATCTGCGTCCCCTGTACGACGCCCTCTACGAGATGCTGGGCTTCGATCGAGTGGCCAAGCTCATGGAACGCAGCGTGATCGAAATTGCGCCGCTTGCCTTCATGCGTGGGCGTACGCTCAATGATGCATTCATCATCCTCGATGAAGCGCAGAACACGACGGTCGAGCAGATGAAGATGTTCCTGACGCGGATCGGCTACGGATCGCGTGCGGTGGTGACGGGCGACCTGACGCAGACCGATCTGCCGCGGCACCAGAGATCGGGACTCAAGCACGCGCTCGAGGTTCTCGAGCGGGTCGAGGGAATCAGTATTACCCGCTTCACGGCCCGTGACGTGGTGCGTCATCCCGTGGTCCAGCGCGTGGTGCAGGCCTACGAGCGCCACGAAGCAGAGCAGGCGAGATTGGCCGGGAATCCGGACGCCGCCTGATGCCGACTGATTCTGCCGGGGCACGACGCGTGTTCGTTCGGCCTCGATGATCGCCGATACCCCGATGTGCGGATGCCGCGTGGGCTATGCGGTACCGAGGGCAGGCGTTCCTGCGGCGGTCAGCTTCCAGCGCTGGCTCGCGGCGACACTGGCGGCCGTGAAGGCCTCTGCCAACGCGGGCTGTTCCGTTCGTCTGGTGGGCAGTCGCGAGGGCCGTGCGCTGAACCGGCAGTGGCGGCAGCGCGACTACGCCACCAACGTACTTTCCTTTCCGGCGGCCTCCGCGAATGCCTCCGCAGCGCCCTGGCTCGGCGACATCGTGCTGTGCGCGCCAGTCATCCAGTCGGAGGCCCGGGTCCAGCGCAAGCGCACGCGCGATCACTACGCGCACCTGACCGTGCATGGCGTACTGCACCTGCTCGGGCACGACCACGCGCGTGCCGCCGAGGCCCGCGCCATGGAGCGCCTTGAGCGCCGCGTGCTCGCGGATCTCGGGATTGATGATCCCTACCGGCCGCATTGAGCAACAGCATTGCGGCCACCGACGCCGGGGCCGGCAGGGGCGTTGCGATACACTCCACGCGTCACGCTCAAGGGTCCGCAGGGCCAATGCCGCAAACCCATGAATGAGGATCCCCCTGCGACGCCCACGGCGTCGCGAAAGTGGTTCGACCGACTCGGCCAGATGTTCGCAGGCGAGCCCCGCACACGGGCCGAGCTGCTGGAAGAACTCCGTGGCGCGCAAGTTTCGGGCCTGCTGAGCGCCGAAACGCTGGCCATGATCGAGGGCGCCATGGCCGTTTCCGACAAGGAGGTCGGGGACGTGATGGTGCCGCGCGCGCAGATGGTCGCGGTCGATACGGATTGGGACTTCGCGCAGGTGCTTCGGATCGTCGTGGAATCCGGCCATTCGCGCTTTCCGGTGACCGGCGAGGACCGCGACGAAGTCGTGGGCATCCTGCTGGCCAAGGATCTGTTGCGCTGCTGCTCGGAAGGCACCGGCACGGACTCATGGCAGACCCTGCTGCGTCCCGCGGTGCTGATTCCCGAAAGCAAGCGCCTGAACGTCCTGCTCAAGGAGTTCCGCGCCAGCCGCAATCACATGGCCGTGGTCATCAACGAGTACGGCGGCGTCGCCGGACTGATCACGATCGAGGATGTGCTCGAGGAAATCGTGGGCGAGATCGACGACGAACATGACGACGAAGTGGCGGAAGCCTTCATCCGCACGCTCCCGAGTGGGCGCGCACTGGTCAACGCACTGACGCCCGTCGAAGACTTCAATCGCAACTTCGGCACGGAATTCGACGAGGACGAGACCGATACCATCGGCGGACTCGTCACCGCACGTCTTGGCCGACTGCCGGGCGTGGGCGACTCGATCGATCTGTCCGGTCTGCGGATACGGGTGATGCGGGCTGATCGCCGGCGCGTGCAGCAACTCAGCGTGGTCGCGCACGCGGATGACTGAGGCGCGGGTGCGCTCGGGGTGGCTCGCGCTTGCCCTGCCCTGCCTGCTGGCCGCGGCAGCAGTTGCGCCGCAGGCGGCGGCAGCCGCCGACAATCTGCCCGCGGGCGACACTGCCGCGAGCGCTCCGCTGCTGGCCGACGTGCCTGACGACCGCATCGAGGCCGGATTGTTGACGATCGCGCCGGGCGCGGTTTACTGGCAGCGCTTCGGGCACAACGCCATCGTGCTCAGGGACCGTGCGGCGCCCGCTCGCGTCCTCGCCGTCAACTACGGCATCTTCGACTTTGGCGAGCGCAATTTCCTGCTGAACTTCCTGCGCGGGCGCATGTATTACTTCGCTCTCGCGGGCGATCCACGCGCGGAGATCGCAGACTACGCCGCCGCCGGGCGCGGGGTCGAAGTGCAGTGGCTGGACCTGGCGCCGGCACAGGTCGCGCGACTGCGCGCGCGACTCTCGCGCGACACAAGCGCGGCTCATTCCCGCTACCGCTACGACTATTTCACACGCAACTGCTCGACCCGCGTACGCGATGCGCTGGACTTCGCCGTCGACGGCGCATTGGCACGCAGTTCCGACACGCGATCGCGCGGCTGGACCTGGCGCCAGCAGTCGCTGCGACTCGCGCGTCCCGATCTTCCCCTGGCCCTGGGCATCCATTTCGGGCTTGCTGGATACACCGACGCGCCGCTCTCGCTTTGGCAGGAAGCCTTCGTCCCGCAAAGACTGGCGGATGCCGTGGGCGACCTGGAAATAGGTGGCGTTGCGGTCGTCGCTCGCACGGAAATGCTGGCCCCGCAGCGCATCGCGCTCCCATCTGACAGTCCACCGGCGTGGCGATGGGCTTTCGTGCTGGTCGGCGCGGCGCTCGCGATCGCCCTCTGGCTGTTGCAGCGAGGCTCAACCGCGCTCGCGCGCAAGGCGTTCGCGATCGCGCGCGGAACGATCCTTGCGCTTTGCGGCATTGCCGGTACCGGCCTGCTCGCTCTCTGGCTGGGTACGGACCACATTGCGGCTCATCGAAATCTCAACCTGCTGGTCGCGAGCCCCTTGTGCCTGCTGTGGCTGACTGCCGGCTTTGGTCGGGGTCGGCTGGCGCGCAGGATGGTCGCACTCGCGATCGGCGGTGTGCTCACTTCGCTGGTTGTCGCGATCTGGTTCGCGCTCACCAGCGCCGCTCGCCAGGACTTCGCTGACTGGCTGCTCCTGCTCGCGCCCGTCCTGCTGGTGCTCGCACGAACCGAACGGGTGCGCAATCCACAGCTGCCGGACGCCAGCGCCGCCGGTTGACGGGGCCCATGCGATGATTCATTCCGATCACGCGCAGGTCGACGCCATGACGAATCCGGACGACTCCCCCGCCCTGCCCATGCTGGTCAACGTCGCGGCCTACGACGAGGCGGGGCGGCGATCCGCCGACATCTCCATCGACGAGATCAGCGAAGTGTTGAAGCATCCTGGACGCTTCGTATGGCTCGGATTGCACGAGCCGGACGAGCCCCTGCTGGAAAAGATCCAGGAGGAATTCGGCCTCCACGATCTTGCGATCGAGGATGCGCACAACGCGCACCAGCGACCCAAGGTCGAGAGCTACGGCGACTCCCTGTTCATCGTGCTGCACACGGCCCAGTTCGTGCAGGACCGGATCGAGTTCGGCGAAACGCACGTGTTTCTCGGCAGCAACTATCTGGTCAGCGTGCGGCACGGCGCGTCCCTCTCGTACGCGCCGGCACGCGCCCGTTGCGAGCTTGCCCCTGAACTGCTGGCGATGGGGCCGAGCTTCGGGCTCTACTCCATCTTCGATTTCGTGGTGGACAATTTCCAGCCGATTGTGGGCGTTTTCCAGACCGAACTCGAAGCGCTGGAGAACGACATTTTCGTCGACAATTTCCGTCGCGACGTGATCCAGCGACTGTACGACCTGAAAAAGGAACTGGTGACCCTGCGCCTGGCGGTCGCGCCGCTGCAGGACATGCTCAACCAGCTCGTGCACCTGCACCAGGGCATGATCGACGAGAAGTCCCGGATTTATTTCCGCGACGTGTACGACCACGCGGTACGGGTCAAAGAGAATTGCGAGACGATGAGCGAGATGCTGTCGGCCGCCATGTCGGTCAACCTGGCCATGGTGTCGGTGGGCCAGGGCGAAGTCGTCAAACGCCTCGCTGGCTGGGCGGCGCTCCTCGGCGTACCCACGTTGATCGCCAGCTGGTACGGCATGAATTTCACCCACATGCCCGAAGTTGAAGGGCGCTGGAGCTACGGCATCGCGATCCTGGTCACGATCACGGCCGTGGTCGGGCTCTACTCATGGCTGCGTCGAGCGAAGTGGTTGTGACATCGCTGCCCGTTCTGGCCAAGCAGCAGGTATGCACGCCCCTCCTGTAGGAGCGCGTTCACGCGCGATGGCGTCATGTCGGAACGGACCGTGCGACACGCCATCGCATGGCCCCATCGCGCGCGAGCGCGCTCCCACACGAGCCTGGTGCGTGCACGGCGAAACCTGCCGAGCCCTGTAACCGCGGGGCGCTGTTTGATACGCGACAGCGCGTACACGAAGTCAGGGTGAAAGCTCCGGCTAAGGCGTAGGAGGCGACGACTCCAAGTTGAGTGAGATCACTGCGCTGCGCTGGCCGGCGCGGTCCAGCGTGCGAGCCACGCGTTGACGGTTTCGTGCCACTGGATGGAGTTCTGTGGCTTCAGGACCCAGTGGTTCTCGTCCGGGAAGTAAAGAAACTGGGACGGGATGCCACGGCGCTGCAGCGCGGTGAAGGCGCCGAGCCCCTGTTCCACAGGAATGCGGAAGTCGAGCTGTCCGTGCACGACGAGCATGGGGACCTTCCAGTCGCCCACATGTGCCACCGGATTGTGCTTTTCGTAATTCTCGGGCTTGTCGAAGGGCGTGCCACCCATCTCCCATTCGTCGAACCAGAGCTCTTCGGTCGAGTAACCCATCATCCGGTTGTCGAACACGCCGTCATGATTGACGAGGCAACGCCAGGGATCGGGCCAGTTGCCTGCGATCCAGTTGACCATGTAGCCGCCGTAGCTCGCACCCAACGCACACGCGCGGCCACCGTCGAGAAAGTCGTACTTCGCCAGTGCAGCGGCCCAGCCCTTCTGCAGATCCTCAAGCGGTTTGCCGCCCCAGTCGCCGGAGATCGAATCGGTAAAGGCCTGCCCATAGCCTGTGGACCCATGGAAATCGATGAAGACCACGGCGTATCCCTGCCCGGCGTAGGTCTGCGGATTCCAGCGATAGTGGAAGTGATCGCCCATGCTGCCCTGGGGACCACCGTGGATGATGAAGGCCACGGGGTACTTCTTGCCGGGCTCGAAGTTCCACGGCTTGACCACGAATCCGCGCACGGTCTCATCGTTCCAGCCCGGAAACTCGAACTGCTCGTAGGCTCCGAAGCGCACATCCGCGAGACGCCTGGCGTTGACCTGCGTCAGTGGCTTGGGCTTTCCACGCGGCAGGGACTGCGCATACAGATCGCCCGGCGAATCCAGATCGTCGTACACGAACACCACGCGGTCCCGACCGAGCGAAAACTCGCCGATCGCTCCGCCGCGGGCCAGAAGTGTCGGTTTGCCGGACGCCACCGCGATCGAGTAGAGCGAATTGCGTCCCATCTCGCCGACACTGGCGTAGAGCGTGCGACCGTCACTTGCAACCTGCAACCCGGCGACCGAGCGATCCAGACCCGGCGCAATCTGCCGTAACTCGCGCGAGCCCATGTCCAGAGCCATGATCGCCAGGCGATCGGCCTCGAACCCAGGTCGCGACATGGCGCGGTAGAAGAGGGTCTTGCCGTCCGGCGAAAACACCGGCCCGGTGTCCATGGCCATGTTGGCGGCGGTGAGATTGACCGGGTCGGCGCTGCCATCGGCGGGCGCCATGAAAATATCGAAATTGGTTGACCAGGACTCGTTGACCCCGGCGATGCGCGCCGCGAACACGATGCTGCGACCATCAGGCGAGAAGTTGTATTCGCTGTCGTCGCCGAACGGCTTGGAAGGAACGTCACCATCGATGCCGCGGCTGACGCGCACCGGCTTGGACGCGGTGCCGTCCGCGCCGATCGCGCTCACGAAAAGCTGCGAGCGGGTGCCGTTCTTCCACGTATCCCAGTGGCGCACGAACAGCTTGTCGTATCGCACCCCGCTGGCTTTCGCCTTGCCCAGCGCATCCACGCGTTTGCGGCTGCAGTCGAGATCGGCGCAGTCGTCGAAAACCTCCGCGCTGAACGCCAGCACCGAGCCATCCGGCGAAACCTTGAACCCACCCACGTCCAACGGCAGGTCGGTGACCTGCCGGATCTGGGCATTGGCGAAATCGTACCGCCACACCTGACTGCTGCCGCTCTTGCCGCTGACGAAATAGAGCAACCGGCCGTCCGGCGACCATCGCGGCGAACTCACCACCATGCCGGCGGGGGTCAACTGGCGCGCCGTGGCGCTGCCATCGACGGGAACGGTCCAGATGCTGGTGACGCCCTTGTTGGCGTCCATGTCGGTACTGCGCACCTGGAATGCCACGGTCTTGCCTCCGGGCGAAAGTCGCGGATCGGAAATGCGCTGCAGCGTCACCAGATCCTGCACCTGGAAGCCACGGGCCTGCGCCTGCACCGTCATGGGTGACAGAGCGGCGACGAGCAACAGCAGGACTGCGGTGAGTGCGATGCGTTTCAACATGCTCTGACTCCGGATTTCCGAGGATTGGATGAGGCGCCGGACAAGCCCTGCGGCGCCGCGATCAGACGGCCTGCTTGCGAGTCGCGGTGCGATACAACAGGAAAGATACGGCGGCAAGCAGCAGCAGTCCGAGCCAGCTCCCGAAGTGCAGCGAGGCTGGCAGCGCGAGTACATCGGCGCGGCTGGCAAGCACGATGGGAATGGCGATGAGAATGCCCATCAGTGCCTCGCCCGTGATGAGGCCGGCGGCAAACAGCGTGCCCGGGCGATGCACGCGATCACGCGCTTCCTCGTCGTCACCGATGCCATGCGCGCGCTCGACGATCCACGACAGCAGTCCGCCGAGGAAAATCGGCACCATCAGTTCCAACGGCAGATAGATGCCGATGGCCGCCGCCAGCACCGGAACGCGAAACTTGCGGCCGGTGCGCTTGAGCCATTCATCGATGGCGATGATCACCGCACCGATGGCGACGCCGATGCCGATCATGGTCCACGGCAATTTGCCGCCGAACATGCCTTGCGCAACCGATGCCATCAAGGTGGCCTGGGGCGCCGCGAGGGCATTGGGATGCTCGGCCGTCGGTGCACCGATGCCGTAGGCAGCGGCGAGCAGATTCAAGACCGGGGCCATGATGAGGGCGCACGAAAACGCACCGACACCCAGCATCAATTGCTGCTTCCAGGGCGTCGCACCAACGATGTAGCCCGCCTTGAGATCCTGCAAATTGTCGCCGCCGACGGCCGCCGCGCAGCAGACCACGGCTCCGATCATGATGGCCGCGACCGCGCCGATGGGCGAATCGCGACCCAGCAGAAAAACCAGGATGACCGAAGCAAACAGGATGGTCGCGATGGTGATTCCGGAAACCGGATTATTGGATGAACCAACGAGCCCCGCGAGATAAGCCGACACCGACACGAACAGGAATCCCGCAACGATCATGATGATCGTCATCGGAATGCTGACAGACCACTGCCCAACGATGGCCTGGTACAAAAATGCCAGCGGGATCACGAACAGCACGAGGGCCACCAGCATCCACTTCATTGGCAGGTCGCGCTCTGTTTCCGCGATGGCCGGACCCGTACTCTTGCGCGCGGCGGCAATGCCACTGCGTACGCCTGACAGCAGCGACTTGCGCAACGAGAACAGCGTCCACACGCCCCCAATCAGCATTGCACCGACGCCCAGAAAGCGGATCTTGGCGGACCAGATCGCGCCGGCCGCATCCGCGGCGCTGGCACCCGCGATCTGCGCCGCCAGTGCAGGATCGGTATCCAGGAAGAATGCGTGATAGATCGGAATGGCGAAGTGCCAAGACAGGATGCTGCCCGATACCACGACGATGCCGATGTTGAGGCCGACGATGTAACCCACACCAAGCAGGGCCGGCGACAGATTGGTGCCGATATAGCCGAGGAAGCGACCCATGAAGCCAGAAGCCACGGCGTTGTCGGGAATGAGCCGCAGGCCACTCTCGGCGGCGACCTTGAACAGCGCGCCAATCGCCGCCGACACCGCCAGAATGCGGACGCCGGGACCCGGGTTCTCACCGGCCTTCAGGACCTCGGCGGCGGCCTTGCCTTCCGGGAATGCAAGCGGCTCCTCCACGATCATGGTGCGGCGGAGTGGCACCGAAAACAGCACGCCGAGCAGTCCGCCGAGTCCCGCAATCGCGAGCACCCAGGAGTAACGGAAATCCTGCCAGTAGCCGAGGATGATCAGTGCGGGAAGGGTGAAGATAACGCCGGCTGCGATCGAAGAACCTGCCGAAGCACCGGTCTGGACGATGTTGTTTTCGAGGATGGTGCCGCCCCCGAACAGGCGCAGCACCGACATCGACACCACGGCAGCAGGAATCGCCGTGGCGATGGTGAGACCCGCGAAAAGTCCGAGATAGGCGTTGGCGGCCGCGAGAATCATCGCGAGCACGATCGCGAGCAGAATCGCGCGTGGGGTCAGTTGCGGCACGGCTTCGCGCATCGGTCATCGCCTGGAGCGGCAGGCGATCACCTGCGCGGAAGCCCGATGGTACGTTGCCACGCGCCGCCGCGCCAACGCCGCACCGCAACCTTGCGCCAGGTCGAGCGCCGAACCCGCTCGGCAACAGGCATCCCAACGCGCGCGTTCGTGGTGAGCCCTCACTCTCCCGTTCGTGATGAGCCTGTCGAACCACCCATTCGTGGTGACTCTCACTTGCCCGTTGGTGGTGAGCCAGCCTGCCCCGGACTTGATCCGGGGAACCATGGACGGCACGCTGCCGGAAACCGCCTGCGGAACTATCGCTTCTCACCTGCACGCTATCGTTCTGGATCCAAACTTGAGATCAACAGCTTTGATGTTGATCTTTTTTACAAGCTTGAAACCCGAGACTTCGCCCATCAGCTGCAGACCCTCAGTTTCAAAGCCCCAGATTCATTTCGGACATTGCACTAGCCTCGGACCCTCATCCGGCGCTGCGCGCCACCTTCTCCCAGGGGGAGAAGGGATAGAGCGATTTAAGGCAAGCAGGCATTCCTGCGCCGAACGTCCCGCGCGGTCATCCACGGTCGTCCGTTCGGCGGGTCGCGCCAGTGGCGCGACGCTCTCCGCTTTCCGCTCTTCGCTTCACCCTCCCCATGTGGGAGCGGCGGCGGGCGACCGAAAAGGCCCGCAGGGTCGCGCTCATGGATGAGCGCGACGACGGCTCTCGCACAGGGCGGCGATAGCCGGCGCCCGGGCGCTCGACGTGTACCACTGTGACGTGCGCAGCACGGCGCAGGGGTCGCGAGTACGGGGCCGCCTTCTCTTTGGTTACTTTCTCTTGGCGGTCAAGAGAAAGTGCCTCGCCGCAGGCGAAAGCTGTTGCCTCAGGGCTTGACGGACTTTGCACCAATGTTACGGTCTAGAAAGGCGAGCAGCTTGGTGTAGTACTCGACGCGGTGCGCGTCGTTCTCGAAACCGTGGCCCTCGTCCGCATAGACCAGCCATTCGGGTTCGTTGCCCGCCGCGATGAGCGCAGCTCGCATCATCTCGGAATGTTGCAAAGGCGCACGGTCATCAATGCCGCCAGCCGCGAGGAACACGGGTACCTTGATCTGCGCAGCAAGCCGCGTCGGCGATGCTTTCGCCTGTTGCGCGCCGTCGCCGCCAAGCGTTTCGCGCAGGAAGTTGCTGCCGGTACGCGAATCCCGGATATCGCCCTTCTGGTACATGAGCGGCAGATCGTAGACACCGACATAGCCCACAGCGCAGCGATAGAGGCCGGGATCCCGGGCCGCACCCATGAGCGCGGCGTAGGCGCCGTAGCTCGCGCCGTAAATGCAGACTCGATCCTTGTCGGCGATACCTTGCTCAATGGCCCAGCGCGTCGCGTCGGCGAGGTCATCCTGCATCTTTCCGCCCCACTGTCGATATCCGGCACGCAGGTGCTCTCGACCGTAGTTGCCCGAGCCGCGGAAATTGATCTGCAGCACTGCGTACCCGCGTGAAGCCAGCAACTGAGTTTCGGTGCCGAAACCCCAGTCATCAACCACGCCGAACGGACCACCGTGCGGATTCACGATCAGCGGCATGTTCTTGCCGTCGTTCCCTGCGGGCACCGTGAGGAAGCCGTGCAGCATGCGGCCGTCGCGCGCCTTGGTACTAACCGGCCGCATCACCGACATGCGATCAGGATCGACCCATTCACGCCGGCTGGCGAGATGCGTTGCTTCCTTCTTCATCAGATCGAAGACGTAGAAATCGCCGGGATTGCGATCGCTGTACACGTAGATCAGCGCCATGTTGCCGTCGCGCGTGAAGCCTGTGTATTCGACCATCTGGCCGGGGAAACTTTTCTGCAGAGATTTCAGCAATCCTGCTTCCGGCGCATCTTCGACGAGAAAATGCGGACGCGGCCCACCGTCGCGGTATTGGACCGCGAACGGCGTATGGCCGTCGGCGCGATAATGCAGGCCGGCCGGATCGACCTTGGCGTCACGCGCAGCAATCGACTGCTGGCGGGTGCGCGTGTCAAACGCCATCACCGCGCCCGGCCCTGTCGGCTGGTCCGAGTCGAGGTACGCGATGCTGTCGTCGGCATTGAAGGCCATGGCGTAGATGTCGAGACCGCTCTTGGACTCGTCGTTGATGACCTCCCACTGGGCGTCGGCGCCGCTGCGGTAGTAGAGGCGCGAATTGAGATCTGCACCTGCTCCCTGCGCAAAGCGTGCAACGCCCTTGTGATCCACCAGGAAGCGGGCATTGCGCACCGGGGCCCGAGCGATGATGCTGCGCCGTCCCGTCCGCACGTGCATGCGATCGAGCGTGGTGTACGGCTCCTCCCCCTTGGTCAGCGGCGTGACGGCGACCAGTACATGGTCGTCATCCTCGAGCAAGGTATCGACCATGTCGCCGGCAATGAACTCCTGCTTCTTCGCCTTGATGCGCGAGTTGACCGATTGCTCGCCGCGGCGCCAGCCGATCAGAAGGTTCTGGCTCTTGCCGTCGGCGTCGGTGGCGAAGATCTCGCCCGTACGATAGCGCTGGTCGAACGCACCGTGCTTCTCGGACAACGTCAGCAGCACGCGCTCGTCGCTGACCCACCAGAAATCTTCGACGAAGGTACGACTGCTCACGTTGACGATGGCCGTACGCTTCATGTCGGCGCGCCGCATGATCACCAGTACCGACTTGTCGTCGACGGGCACCGAGGCCGCCAGATATTCGCCGCTGGGCGAGATCTTGAGCTGCTCGAATGCATCGCGCTCCACGAACTTCGCGATCGACGGGGGTGTCGTCGCTTTCGATGTGGCGGACTCGACTGCAGGCGCAGCCGCGGGAATGGATGGCGCCACGGCGATGGCGAGGCCAATCGCCGTGAGGCAAACCGCTATCAGGGAACGCATGGGACCTCCTTGGTCACAGTTGATGAAGCTGGGTCTATCACTGGCGTGCGATGCGCGACGCGGCTGTCATCCCGAAATGGCGGGCGTGCTGGCCGTCGCCCGGCACGGACAGGCTCACGTGCAAGGCTCCGGGGGCGGGATTCGAAGGATGGAACGGCTGGGATCCAGCGATCATCGTGCACTTTTCCATGTGGATGGTTCGTGGTTCGCGGAGCTTGTTGAGACCATTCCCGCGTGCCACCAGTCGCGACGGGAACGAGGAGGCGCAGTCTATACGCGACCGTACCGGTCTTCCAGTCGCTCGATATCGTCCTCGCCGAAGTAGTCGCCGCACTGCACTTCGATCAGGTGGATGTCGGTATCGGTACGATTTTCGAGCCGATGCAGTGTCTCGACCGGAATGTAGGTTGAATGATTGCGCTCGAGATCGAATTCCTCATCCCCGACACGCACGCGTGCGGTCCCGGTCACCACCGTCCAGTGTTCGCTGCGCCGGTGATGCAACTGCAGGCTGAGCACCTGGCCGGGCTTGACGGTAAGCCGCTTGACCTTGCAGTCGGCGCCGTCCTCGAGAACCGTGTAGCTGCCCCAGGGGCGATGCACGGTGAGGTGCGTATCGACGCTCGCGTTGCCGCGTGCACGCAGCGCATCGACGACCTTTTTCACGTCCTGGGCGCGGTCGCGATGCGCAATCAGCACCGCATCGGCAGTTTCAACCACGGTGAGATCGCAAACGCCCACCGCAGCGATGGTGCGCGCAGTGGAATGAAGCTGGCAACCGTGCGAATCGATCGCGATCGCATCGCCTCTGATGCGATTGCCGTCGGCGTCGGATGGCATCTCCTCGCCGACCGCGGTCCAGGAGCCTATGTCATTCCAGTCGAAGCTCGCCGGCACGACGGCGACACGGTCGGCACGTTCCATCACGGCGTAGTCGATGGAGATCCCGGGAATCGCATCGAAGCTCGCTGCGTCCCAGGTCAAGGCGCGTGCGTCGTCTCGGCGCGGCTGCCTTGCGTCGCTGGCCAGGAAGCACGCACGCACCGGCCCCATCACCTCGGGGCAGGCAAGGTCAGCCGCCTCGATCAGCGCGTCGGCGCGAAAGCAGAACATGCCGGCGTTCCACAGATGACGGCCGCCGGCAACGTAGGCCGCCGCGGTTGACGCGTCCGGCTTCTCGACGAAGCGCGCGACCTTGAAGCCACCTTCGAGCGCATCACCGCGTTCGATGTAGCCATAGCCGGTTTCTGCACGCGTCGGAGGAATACCGAAGGTGACGAGATGTCCCTCTGCAGCAAGCGCCTGCGCCTTTGCGACATCGCTGGCGAAGACGTCCTCGTTCCGGATCAGATGATCTGCCGGCAACACGAGTAGGGTCGAGTGACCGCCGCGCCGCGCCGCGATCCAGAGTGCCGCCAGCAGGATCGCTGGCGCCGTGTTGCGCGACGACGGCTCGAGCAATAGTTGCTGTCGTGCATCGGCCTCCGGTGCCACGCGCCGATACAGGTCGAGTGTCAGATGCGCATACGTCGCAGCCGTGACGGTGACCAGCGGCGCGTCCGACCCGCTCACGCGCAGCGCGCGCGCCAGCGTTCCGCCGAGCAGCGTGCCACCGGCGGGCAGTGGCATGAACGGCTTTGGCAACGACTTTCTCGACACCGGCCAGAGACGGGTGCCGGCGCCGCCGGA
>JBBQNY010000038.1:0-22142 GCA_038330365.1 Lysobacterales bacterium
GACCGGACCGGCAGGAACACCGCAAACGCCTGGCTGACGCGGTCGTACCAGTCGTGACGGCGCAGCTCCTCCATGAAGATCGCGTCGGCACGTGCAAGCAGATCCGCGTACTCCTCGCGGACTTCTCCGAGGATGCGAACCCCGAGACCCGGACCCGGGAAGGGATGCCGATAGACCATCTCGCGCGTAAGTCCGAGCTCCACGCCGAGCCGCCTGACTTCATCCTTGAACAGTTCGCGCAGCGGTTCCACCAGACCGAGATTCATGGTGTCGGGCAATCCGGCGACGTTGTGATGACTCTTGATCACGTGCGCCTTGCCGGTGCGACTGCCGGCCGATTCGATCACGTCGGGATAGATCGTGCCCTGCGCCAGCCAGCGTGCGTCCGGCAGCAGTTTGGCCTGCTCCTCGAAAATCTCGACGAACAGGCCGCCTATGATCTTGCGCTTGCGTTCCGGATCCTCGACCCCGGCGAGCGCCGAGAAATAGCGTTCGTGCGCATCGACCCGGATCACTTTCACGCCGAGGTTATCGGCGAATGTCGCCATTACCTGGTCGCCTTCATGCAACCGCAGCAGGCCGGTATCCACGAAGACGCAGGTCAGCTGTTCGCCGATTGCCTGGTGCAGCAAGGCCGCGACCACGGAGGAATCAACGCCGCCCGACAGTCCAAGCACCACGCCATCGCTGCCGACCTGTTCGCGGACTTTCGCGACCTGGTCATCGACGATGCGCGAGGCGGTCCACAGCGCATCGCAACCGCATATTTCGATGGCAAAGCGGCGGAGGATCGCCTCCCCTGACAAGGTATGCGTCACCTCCGGGTGGAACTGCACGCCGTAGAGCCGCTGCGATTCGTTGGCCATGGCGGCGATCGGAAGATCGTCGGTACGCGCCACGATAGCGAAGCCCGGAGGCACTTCCGTTACGCGATCGCCGTGACTCATCCACACATCGAGCTTGCGCTCGCCGTTGTTGCGGTCGGTGAGTCGATCGAGCAACGCCGTCGACTCGATGATGTCGACTTCGGCGTAGCCAAACTCGCCGCCTGCGCAGGCCTGGACGCGGCCCCCCAGCTGCACGGCGAGGAGTTGCATGCCGTAACAGATGCCGAGGATGGGCACATTGAGGTCGAGCGCCTGTTGCGGTGCGCGCGGCGAATCGGGCTGGGTCGTGGACTCGGGGCCACCGGAGAAGATGATGCCCTTGGGCGCAAAGGCGGCAATCGCATCGGGATCGTGGTCCCAGGCCCAGATCTCGCAGTACACCCCGATTTCGCGTACGCGCCGGGCGATCAGCTGCGTGTACTGGGCGCCAAAATCGAGAATCAGGATCCGGTCGCGATGGATATCGGTCATTGCGGGGTCCGTCTGGGCGCTGGGAAGGTTCGAACAGTTTCGAGCATGGGCGACGACGGATGACGAACGATCGATCCCGCCGGCCGACCCGCGGAGCATGCAGCCGGGAGACTGAACTGGAACATGCGAGGCTGTGAAGAATTCGGGACCGATCAACTGGTGCGGTAGTTCGGCGGCTCCTTGGTGATCTGCACGTCATGGACGTGGCTCTCGCGGACGCCGGCATTGCTGATGCGGACGAACTCCGGGCGCCGGCGCATCTCTTCGATCGTGGCGCAACCCACGTAGCCCATGGAAGAACGCAGCCCGCCCGCGAGCTGGTGGACGACGGTGCGCAGTGGGCCGCGGTACGGCACGCGTCCCTCGATGCCTTCCGGCACCAGCTTGTCGGCGTCGCTCGCGTCCTGGAAATATCGATCCTTGCTGCCCGCCTGCATGGCAGCGATCGAGCCCATGCCGCGATAGCTCTTGTAGCTGCGGCCCTGGAACAGCTCGACTTCGCCCGGAGCTTCTTCCGTTCCCGCGAAGAGCCCTCCGATCATCACCGTGCCGGCGCCCGCGGCGATCGCCTTTGCGACGTCGCCTGAAAAGCGGATACCGCCATCCGCGATCAGTGGAATCCGATCCTGCAGCGCGTCCGCCACCATCGAGATCGCGGTGAGCTGGGGAATGCCGACGCCGGCGACTACGCGTGTCGTGCAGATGGAACCGGGGCCCACCCCGACTTTCACGGCATCCGCACCCGCGTCCATCAGCGCCAGCGCAGCGTCCCCAGTGACGATATTGCCGCCGATCACATCGACGGTCGGGAAACGCTTCTTGACCCAGGCGACACGATCAAGAACACCCTGCGCGTGGCCATGCGCGGTATCGACGATGACCACATCGACACCCGCATCGACCAGCGCCTCCACTCTCTGCTCCGTGTCGCCGCCGACACCGACCGCGGCGCCCACGTAGAGTCGTTCGCGCTGATCTTTCGCGGCGTAGGGATTCTCCCGCGACATCTGGATGTCCTTGACCGTGATGAGGCCACGCAATTCGAAAGCCTCGTTCACCACCAGGATCTTTTCGATTCGATGCCGGTGCAGCAGGCTCACGACCTCGTCGTCACTGGCACCCTCGCCCACCGTGACCAGGCGATCCTTCGACGTCATGACATTGCAGACAGGATCGTCAAGCCGGGTCTCGAAGCGCAGGTCACGGCTGGTGACGATGCCGATCAGCTGATCGCCGTCGACCACGGGTACGCCGGAGATATTGCGGGCGTGCGTGAGTTCCAGTACCTCGCGGATCGATGTGCGCGGACCGACGGTGAAGGGCTCGCGGATCACGCCCGCCTCGAAGATCTTCACCATGCGCACCTGCGCGGCCTGCTCCGCGACACTCAGGTTCTTGTGCACGATGCCGATTCCGCCGTACTGCGCCATGGCGATGGCGAGCCGCGCCTCAGTGACCGTATCCATCGCCGCCGAGACGATCGGCACGTTGAGTTCGATGCGGCGACTGAGGCGCGCACTGAGATCGACGTCCCTCGGCAACACTGTGGAATGCGCCGGAACCAGCGAGACATCGTCGAAAGTCAGTGCTTCGGTCTTGATCCGCATGCTTTCGTGTACCCCGGAAAGCGCGCCATTATAGCCGTGCTGGCGCGCTGCGCCCGCCCGCGCCGGATTGGCAGCCCGATCTCGCTGTGTTCAGGGCCCCTAGGCGAATGCCCGCCCCGAGCGCTGATCCGGTCGGGCGCGCGTGCGATCCGCAATTTCGGCGGCTTCGAGCGTGTTGAGCATCAGCATCGCCACCGTCATCGGACCCACGCCTCCGGGCACCGGCGTGATCCACGACGCCCGCTCGGCCGCCGCGGCAAAGTCCACGTCCCCGGCGAGGGTGCCGTCGGGCATGCGGTTGATGCCGACATCTATGACGACCGCGCCCGGTCGTATCCACGCTCCGGGGATGAGCCCGGGCTTGCCGGCGGCCACGACGATGAGTTCTGCCGCACCGACCTTCGACTTGAGATCGCGTGTGAAGCGATGCGCGCTGGTCACGGTCGCGCCCGCCAGCAGAAGCTCCAGTGCCATCGGTCGACCCACGTGGTTGGATGCGCCGATCACGACCGCGTCCATGCCGCGCACGGGCCGATCGATATTTGCGAGCAGCGTCATCACCGCCTTGGGTGTGCACGGACGCAGCCCCGGCTGACGCAGCACGAGGCGGCCGACGTTCTCGGCGTGGAAGCCGTCCACATCCTTGTCCGGGTCGATGCGGTCAACGAGTTCGGCGATGTCCAGCGGTTCCGGCAGCGGCGCCTGCACCAGTACGCCGTGGACCGCCGGGTCGGCGTTGCATCGATCGATCAAATCAAGCAACTGCTGCCGTGTGGTGGTGGCGGGCAGGTCGTGATCGAACGCGGCGAAGCCCACGTGTGCGCAGGCCCGGCGCTTGTTCCGCACATAAATCTGCGACGCGGCATCGCCGCCGACGAGGATCACCGCCAGTCCGGGCCGCGACAGTCCGGCTGACACACGCTCCTCGACCGCGCCTCGCACCGCGTCGAGCACGTTCTGCGCTATGGCCTTGCCATCGAGTATTCGGGCGGTCACGGCAACACCAGCTGCAGGGGCCCGGGATGATAGCGGAGCCTCCCCCGCGGTTCGCCCTCGGGCATCAGCGCCAGAACGGAATCCGGTAGTCGCGCGGGTCGTCGTCGGACTCGACGTGCGGGCGCCGCACGGCGAGTTCATGGCGACCCGGTTCCAGATGACGAATGTCGATCATCGCGACAACAATCGGCAGAGTGGTCTTGGGATCCGTCCCAAAGTCGTACGCAAGATCCGCAACCGGAACGCCGTCGATGGCGACCGCATGGATGCGGGCATGGCACTCAAGCAGTTCGTTCCGACGCCGGTCCCGCGCCAGAACGCCCTTGGGCTCCTCCACCGCACCCCTGGGGCAGACCCGTTCGAGCGTGGCGTTGTGGAGGTTGGGCCGATACGGCACGGCGAGCCGCAGGTAATCGCCATCCGCAAGTTCGCTCGATATGTACGGCAGGGGCGTATCGGCATCCACGTCCCGCATCGAGTCGTAATGCCCCGCCCGCAATGTGCGGACCGCTCCCGGGCTGTCGGTCGGCACGTACGTGAAACTGCCTGCGCTGCGATCCTCTTTCTCGATCCGGTGCGCCCAGACGATTCCGAGCAACACTGCGACGATCGCGATCCGGACCAGCAGGCGCACGCGCGTATCGCCCTCGTGACTGCCAACCAGCGCCAGCGTCGGATTGCTCGCCTGGCCGAGGCCCAGTCGATACGCGGCGCGGAACATCCGGCGCAACCAGCGGCCAAGACCGCGACTGGGATCCAGTCGATCGCCCAGCCACAGATCGAGCATCCATGCCACCAGCCATGGCAGCAGCATCAGGGTGAAAATCACCGGCACCAGCAGGGCCTGGTAAGGCGCCAGCCATTCGATGCGCGCCAGCGGCAGGGACAACGCGAGCGCGGCTGCCACCAGGATCGTAAGCACCAGCAGGAGACCCGCGAGGCTGACTCCCACCGCAAAAATCAGCGACGAGCGATCGTCAGCGGATGCGATCCGATCCTTCATCGGCGCCGACATGGCCTCCTCGGTCGCCCGCTTGATCTTGCCGAGTCCAAGCTGGCTCCAGCGGATTCCGTCCGGATAGACCGAGTCCAGCCCGACCAGCGAGACCCAGTAGGCGCGCATCACCATGTGCGCGACAAACGTGGTCGAGAGGATCACGACCGACGCCTTCAGATAGAAGTACCCGAGCAGGAGCGCCGTGGCCCAGCTGCGGTCAAGCCGGTTTTCGAGGCCGAAGTAGACGTTGTCGAGGGCCGAGGGCAACTGCAGCAATGCGAACACGGTGACACCCGACACCAGCAGCTCGATCTCCCACGTTGGCGTGGTCTTGCCCGGGACTCGGTGTGTCTTCGATTTACGCGACCTGGTCCCAGCAGCGGTTGCGCCGTCCGGATCTGCGCTCGACGCTTTCCTGCGCGGGGTGTCGGGCTTGGTGGGTTCTGCGCTCATGTCGCGCACGCTGCCAGACGCAGCCCGAATGCACCAGTCCCCCGCGCCGCGGCGACATGTCGGCGTTCACAGGGGCGCTCCGTTGCGATCTTGAACGCAGCGAATAAATCATGCTGCGCGGAGCCTGCCGGTGGGGCACCTCGGATCAGCGCGTCCTCTTTGTGGGCGATCATGGCTCCGGGTTGATCGCACGCTCTTTGGCTTCCTGGTCGCAGCCGAAACGTGTGAGTGATGAGTGCTTCACTCCACAAGTTTGGACGCAGGCGACGGTTTGACTCGCACACGAGGTTCGCGCAGCGATGCACAACAATCCTGGGCCTCGTGCCTGGACAGTCCGACTTCAGGCGCTCGCAGGTCGATGCTTCAACTTGCGACGCTGAAGCAGAAGGTACGCCGCCGGTATCACCAGCATCGAGAGCAGGGGCGCGGTGATCATGCCGCCGACCATGGGCGCGGCAATGCGTTGCATCACTTCCGAGCCGGCGCCTCCACCGAGCATGATCGGAAGCAGGCCGGCGAGGATCACGGCCACCGTCATTGCTTTCGGCCGCACGCGCAGCACCGCGCCCTCCCGAATGGCGTTGTTCAGCACGTCGCCGCCCGCCGCGGGATCGAGCGCGAGTTGCCGTTGCCAGGCCTGACGCAGATACAGCAGCATGATGATGCCGAACTCGGCCGCGACGCCGGCGAGTGCAATGAATCCGATCACACTGGCGATCGACACGGCATGGCCAAGCGACCAGATCAGCCAGACGCCGCCCACCAGGGCCAGCGGCAGACTCAGCATGATGATCAGCGCCTCACTCGCACTGCGGAACACCAGGAAGATCAATACGAAGATGATGGCGAGCGTGGCCGGCACCACCCAGCGCAGACGCTCCAGGGCACGCTGGAGATACTCGTATTGTCCGGACCAGCCGAGGGCATAGCCCGGTGGCAGCGTGAGCTGCTCGGCCATGGCGTTCTGCAGATCCGTGACCACGGATCCGAGGTCACGGTCCGCGACGTCCACATACACATAGCTGACCAGCTGCCCGTTGTCGCTCTTGAGCATCGGCGGTCCCGCCGTCACTGCGATATCCGCCACGCTGCCCAGCGTCAGTTGTTCGCCTGAGCTGGCGATCAGCGATAGCTGCCTGAGTCGCGCCACGCTGTCGCGCTGCTCCCGTGGGTAACGCACCACGATCGGATAGCGCTCGCGACCCTCGATCGTTTCACCGATTGGCTCACCGCCGACGATGGTGGCGATGATCTGCTGCAGCTGTGCCTGGGTGAAGCCATAGCGCGCTGCCTCCAGCGGCCGGACGCTCACATCGACATAGCGGCCGCCGCCGATGCGCTCAGCGACCGCGGAGCTGACGCCCGGCACCTGCTTCGCGACGCGTTCGACATCGCTGGCGAGAGTGGCCAGAACCGCAGTGTCGGGGCCCGACACCTTGATGCCGATCGGACTCTTGATGCCGGTCGCGAGCATGTCGATGCGATTGCGGATCGGTGGCACCCAGAGATTGGTCAGGCCGGGCACCTGCACCGCGCGGTCGAGATCAGCGCGCAGCGATTCCATGGTCACGCCGGGTCGCCACTGCGCGCGCGGTTTGAAGGTCACCGTGGTTTCGAACATCTCCAGCGGCGCAGGATCGGTGGCCGTGTCGGCGCGGCCGGCCTTGCCAAAGACGTGCGCTACTTCGGGCACGGTCTTGATCATGCGATCGGTGAGCTGCAGCAACTCGCTGGCCTTGCCCGCCGACAGGCCGGGCAAGGCAGTCGGCATGTACAGCAGCGAGCCCTCGTCGAGCGGCGGCATGAACTCGCTGCCAAGTCGCCCGAGTGGCCACAGCGTGATTAGCAACAGTACGCCGGCCAGAGCCAGTGTCATTCCTGGAAAGCGCAATACCTTTTCGAGCACTGGGCGGTACATCGCGATCAGCAGTCGATTGAGCGGATTCGCGGTTTCCTTCGGGATACGGCCGCGGATCAGATAACCCATCAGCACCGGAATGAGTGTCACCGCCAGACCTGCCGCAGCCGCCATCGCGTAGGTTTTTGTATAGGCCAGTGGCGAGAACAAACGACCTTCCTGCGCCTCGAGTGCAAACACCGGCACGAACGACAGCGTGATCACCAGCAGGCTCACGAACAGCGCCGGACCGACCTCGACCGCGGCGTTGGTCAGCACCTGCCAGCGCGCCTCGCCACGTGCCTCCTCACCGTGCGCTTCGCGCCACTGTTCCAGATGCTTGTGCGCGTTCTCGATCATCACCACTGCGCCATCGACCATGGCGCCGATGGCAATCGCAATGCCGCCCAGCGACAGCAGGTTCGCACTCACGCCCTGATAGCGCATCACGATAAAGGCGACGAGGATGCCGAGTGGCAGTGTGATCACCGCAACCAGCGCCGAGCGCAGATGCCACAGAAACAACGCGCAGACCAGCGCCACAACCAGAAACTCCTCGGCCAGTTTGCCGCCGAGATTGCTGACCGCGGCGCGAATCAGCTCGCTGCGATCGTAGGTGGGAACGATCTCCACACCTTTCGGAAGACTGGCTTTCAGCACCTCGAGTCGTGCCTTGACCTTGTCGATCGCGACCAGCGCGTTCTTGCCCGTGCGCAGTACGATCACGCCGCCGACGACTTCGCCCTCGCCATCGAGCTCGGCGATCCCGCGCCGGAACGTCGGACCGCGGCGAATCTGCGCAACCTCGCCGAGCGCGACCGGAACGCCGTTGACGGTTGCCACCGGCACGCGCGCAAAATCTTCGGCCCGCTTGAGATAACCCTCGCTGCGCACCATCAGTTCGGCTTCGCCCTGCTCGATCACCGAGCCACCGCTGGCGCCGTTGGCATCGCGTATCGCCGCGACCAGCTGTTCGACGGAGATGCCGCGCACCGCCAGCGCCTGCGGATCGGGCACGATCTGCCACGCGCGCACGGCGCCGCCTACGCTGGCCACCTCGGCGACATCGGGTATGGTCTTGAGCTCGTAACGCAGGAACCAGTCCTGCAATGCACGCAGTTGTCCGAGATCGTGCGTGCCTGATCTGTCAACCAGAGCGTATTCGTAGATCCAGCCGAGTCCGGTGGCGTCGGGACCCAACGCGGGATTGACTGCTTCCGGCAGTCGATCCCGCACCTGACTCAGGTACTCGAGCACTCGGGAGCGCGCCCAGTACAGGTCGGTGGCGTCGTCGAACAGCACGTACACGTACGAGTCGCCGAAGAACGAAAAACCACGCACGGCCTTCACGCCCGGCACCGACAGCATCGTCGTCGCCAGGGGATAGGTGACCTGATCCTCGATGATGCGCGGGGTCTGGCCGGGCCACGGCGTGCGCACGATCACCTGCGTGTCGGACAGATCCGGCAGCGCGTCGAGCTGCAGCCCGGATAGCGACCAGAGCCCCCAGGCGGCCAGCATCGCCGACGCCATCAACACCAGCGCCCGATTGCGTACCGAGGCCCGGATGATCGGGGCAATCATGGCCCCTGCCCTGCCTCGTCCGCTTCCGCGCGCGCTGCCGGCTTCGCATTCAATCGGCCCAGCAGACCGGACAGGCTCGCTTCGGAATCGATCAGGAACTGGCCGGACACGACGACTTTCTCGCCCCCACTCAGCCCTTCGAGAATTTCGCTGCGTTCACCGACGACGCGTCCCGCACGCACCCGCACCGGACGGAAGCCACCGTCGTCATCCCGGACGATCACGCGCGCCTCGCTACCCGTGAGAATCAGGGCTTCGCTCGGCACCCACGGACAAACGCGCTCGCTGTCGGAACGCAGCACCACGGTCGCAAACTGCCCGGCGGCGAGATGCTCCTCGCGGTTCTGCACGACGATGCGCACGGTTTGCGTTCTCGTCGCCGGATCGACTTGCGGCAATACAGCATCGACCACGCCTTCGAAGCGCTCGCCGGGAAATCCGCTGACCTCGACTTCCGCTGTCAGGTTTGCCGACAGGGTGCCCACGTCCACTTGGGGCACCTGGGCTTCGACCCACAGCGTGTCCGTTGCGTTGACCTGCATCAGCAATTGACCGGCCGTCACGGTGTCGCCCTCGCGTACAGCGATATCGCCGAGTACGCCGTTCGCTGGCGCGCGCAGGACGATGCGCGGCGCACCTCCCGCGCTGGGCCGCTGCAGATCCGCAGCTGTCAGCCCCAGCAATTGCAGCCGCGAGCGCGCCGCGGCCAGCAGCGCCCGCGATCCGTCCGAGCTTCCCGACGCCAGCGCGCGGTACTCGGCCAGCGCACCACCCAGCATGGGCGCGAGCAAGGTCACCAGCGGTTGACCCTGCCGCACGCGCGCAAACGGCGTCTGCACATGCACGCGCTCGACCAGACCCTCGACCCGGGCTGCCACACGCCGCTCGCCGCTCAGGTCCCACTGCAGCGTGCCGGGAGCGCGGATCTCGGTGGCAACCGAATCCAGCTCCACCACGGCGGTACGAATGCCGAGGTTCTGCTGCAATCCCGGATTGATCGCGACCGTATCCCCGGTCCCGGCATCGGCGTAACGCGGCACCAGCATCATGTCCATGAAAGGCGATTTGCCCGGCTTGTCGAAGTGCTGGTCGGGCACCATCGGATCAAACCAGTACAGCGGTGCGGCGTCGGCTGCAGGAGCCGGCATTTCGCCAGCCTCCGCCTTGTTTGGCATGCCACGTTGACCGAACCAGTAGCCCAGACCTGCGGCCAGTAAAGCTATTGCAACCGCAGTGAGGATGAGCGCCCGGCGGCTCATTGCGGACTCTCCGTCAATGTTGCGCGAGGCAGCAGCGTGTCGAGCGCCAGCCAGACCCGCCCCAGATCTGCCTCGACCTGCACTGACTGCCGCTCGAGTTCGATCTCGTCACGGCGCGCATCGATCCACGGCCGCAGGGGCTCCGCGTTGGCGTAGCCGGCCAGTGCCACGGCACTTCGATCACGCGCCAGTGGCAGCAGCGTCTTCTGGAAACGCGCATGCTGGTCGCGCAGGCTGCTCCAGGTCGCCAGTTGCCGTTCGAGGATTTCGGCCTGCGCGCGCCGTGCGTCTTCGTGATCGGATTCAATCGCGTCACGCTCGGCGAAGCTTGCGGCGATGCCACGGTCCTGGCGATTGCGCGAGAACAGCGGCAGCCCCACGCTGACCTCGAACATCACCATGTCAGTACGACCGCTGCGCGCGCCGTAGGCCAATCCGAATCCGAGATCGGGACGCTTGTCGGCCTGGGCGAGGCGCACTCCGGCGGCGGCGGTCCGTTCCCTGCCCTGCCATACCTGCAGCACAGCGTGGCGATCAATCGTCGAGCGCAGCTGCTCTGCCGGAACACGGAGTTTCGTGATCGCCGGCATGGCGTCCGTATCGCGCGACGCCGCCTCGCCCAGCCAGCGCGTCAGGCTTGCCCGTGCGACTTCGATCTCCGACTGCGCGCGCCGCAGATCGTTGTCGAGTTCGGCGCGGACCATCTTGGCACTGAGTGCATCCGTGGCGCTGCCGGTACCGTTGGCCAGCTGTGCCTTCGCGATCTCGATGGCCCGATCAGACTCGGCTGCCAGCTCGCGCAGGAAGCGCCGCTCGGCTGCAGCGGCCCATACTGCGATCCATGCTTCACCCGACAGTCGTTCGGCTTCAAGTCCGGTGTAGTCGGATTGAAGATCGAGTGTGTCGACCCGGGCAGCCGCCACTTCGCGTTCGGCGTCGCGTTTGCTGCGTGCGGGCCACGCCTGACGCACACCGATGCGGCGCATGGTCATCAGGTCGGCGCCGACGTCGAAGGCATTGCTGCCGGTCGCCGTCAGGTTGTCGATGGCGAGCTGCAGGGTGGGATCGGGCAAGGCGCCGGCACGAGCTGCTTCTTCCCGCGCTGCGGAGATGCGAGCCGATTGCGCGGCCACGCTGGGCGCGTCGCGGCGCGCCATGCGGCGCGCATCGTCAAGACTCAGACCAGCGGATGCGCTGTGCGCGGCCGCCGCGGCCAGCAGCCCGATCAGCAATAGCGGCCACGGGCGCTTGCACGCGCTTCGGCTGAGCGCCGAAGGATTGTTCGATTGCATGGGTTTCTCCTGACACAGGATCACAGGCGCCGCGGCTGCGGCGTCGGGTTACCGATCAGGAGTGGCTAGATCAACAGGCGGCAGAGCCTGTCGAGCAGTGGGCCGTCGCGAGGACGGCTGATCAGATCCTGCGAGTCGCGCGGGTTGGCATGCGGCGCGACATCGGCCAGAAAGTCATGCCCAGGCAGGGCCGCGAAAATCGGCAGCTTGGCCAGATCCGGCACCAGATCGCCGCCCGGGCAATGCGCATCGCCCGGTGCGTCGGCATCTTCCGGCCCGCCATGACACGGGGCGGCGCTGACGTCTTCCGCACCTGCAGCCGCACTGCACCATTGCGCAGCCATCGCCGTCTGGCACCACACCAGGGCGAGCAGACACACAACGATGATGGGGCGACGCTGACGACGCATGCTTTAAATCAATGGGCAGAGGGCCGGTCAAGACTAACGCGTCCGGGTAGTGCCTGCGACCTCAGTGCCCGTCTCGAGTTCCCGCAGAGCCTGTGCACCGGACACTATGTGCGTCTCCTAGTAGACAAAGGTACGCAGTCGGCCAATGTGCGCGTATGCCGCACGACTTGACCAGGCATTCCGAAAGTTGCTGACCGGAGCTCCGGTCTTGATCAGTGCCTCAAAGAGCACCACGAACGGCCACACACGCGCAGCGCCTCGATGGTTTCCTCAGATGCGAACAACGAGTTCGCTATAGCTTTCGATCTGCGCATCGGCAGTCAGCAGCCGCAACGGCTCGGCGATCGCCTGGGCAACAAGCATCCGGTCGAACGGGTCGGCATGGTGGAGCGGTAGCGCTTGCACACCGGCCGCATGCTCATCGGTAATCGCAAGCGATAAAAAGCCGCTGTCGCGCACGGCGCGGGCGAATGTGCCCGCCTCGATGTCGATCTTGCCAAGCGTCCGCTTTATGGCAATTTCCCAGACGGATGCGGCCGATACATACACTTCGGTTGCATCCTTCATCATCTCGCGCGCCGCTTTGCTCAATTGCCTGCTGTCGGCCAACGCCCAGAGCGCGACATGCGTATCGAGCAGAATCCGCATCAGCTGCCGCCGACAAAACTGGCCAGAACAGCCGCCGGCAGCGGCGCGTCAAACTCGTCCGGCACGACGAGTTTGCCCTTGAGCAAACCGAACCGGATGGACTTTCCCGAATCGAGCGGCACTATCTTGACCATGGGCTTGCCGGCCTTGGCGATGCGCACTTCGGCGCCGGCAGCGACGGCTTCAACGATGCGGGAGAGATGCGTCTTGGCTTCGTGGATGTTGATCGTTTCCATCCGGGCAACTTAGTCTAGTCTAGTTCGCTCCGCAACTGGGCTGAAATGGCTCCAGGGACGGGGTTCGATGCATCCACCGACGATCGACGAACCCCTTGCGAATGGGGTAGCACCTGAGGTCCCATACCTGCTCGTAAACGGGAAATCCAAATGGAATCAGCAGCCGCGTACGGCGCGCTCGTCGAGCGCCTTGACCGCCAGTCGCGTCAGGCGCCGGGACTGTACAAAGTGAAGCTCGCACTGCTTGCCTGTTTTGGCTTCGCCGTCCTGGGCGTTTCGGCCCTGCTGGCCTTGGGGTTGTCGGCGGGCCTGGTGATCGGACTCGCGCTGCTCTCCCCGCTCCTGCTGATCAAGTTCGTCAAGGTCATCTGGATCCCGATCGCGTTCGGCTGGTTCCTGCTGAAGGCTCTGTGGGTGCGCTTCAGTCCGCCCGACGGCTACCGGCTTCGCGCCGGCGAGGCTCCCGAGCTCGTTGCCGAAGTTGAGCGCCTGCGGCGCGAGACCGGCGCGCCGAAGCTGGAAGCCATCCTGATCGATGCAGACCTCAACGCCGCGGCCGCCAGCGTGCCACGCGTGTCGGGGCTGTTCGGCCACAAGCACTACCTGGTTCTGGGCTTGCCGTTGATGCAACTGCTCAGCCGCGAGCAGATGTTGTCCGTGGTTGCCCACGAGTTCGGCCACTTCGGTGGCGGCCACAGTCTTTTCGCGGGCTGGATCTACCGCGTCCGGACGAGCTGGTACCAAGTGCTGGGCGCGCTGAGCGAGAGCGGCTCCTCGCTTTCGAACATCTACGCAAAGTTCTTCAACTGGTACGCGCCGTACTTCAACGCCTACAGCTTTTCGCTGGCTCGTGCGAACGAGTACCAGGCCGATGCCGCTGCAGCGCGGGTGATGGGCGCTCCCGCGGCTGGCGCGGCCTTGATCCGCGTCCATCTGGGCAGCGAGCGGTTGCAACACGACTTCTGGCCGCAGGTTCACGTTTCCAATCAGACGCTGGCGACGCCGCCGATGCTCCTGTACCGGGACATGGCGACTCACCTGCGCAGCTCGGCAGCTGATGACGCCACGCGGCTGGCCGAGCATCTCGCCGCGGTGGCTGACCTTGAGGACACCCACCCCACGCTCGCGCAGCGCCTGGCGGCGCTTGGCATTGCCCCGGCCCCGGTTGAAGAGCCCGAGGACTCCTCGGCCGATGCCCTGCTCGGAACACTGGCCGCGGAATTGGAGCAACGCTTCAGCGCGGAATGGCGCGAGAACGTCAGCGAGGTGTGGGAATCCAACCACCGCAACCATGCGGAAGGGACTGCGCGCCTTTTGGAACTCGAAGCCTTGACAGAGAGAGACGCCGTCCAGCAGTGCGAGTACGCGCGTCTCGTGGATGACCTGCGCCCGGACGAGGACGCCGTGCCGCTGTACGCGCTCGCCGTCGCCGGCCATCCCAGCGACGCCTACTCGCAATTCCGGCTCGGCGCGCTGTTGCTAGCGCGCGATGACGCCAGCGGGGTCGACCACATCCGTGCAGCGATGGTCCTTGATTCCGACGCGATCGAGGCGGGCGCATCCATCCTGTCTGATTATTTTGGCTCCACCGGGGACGATGCCGGACAGCAGGCCGCAGAGGGGCAGCTCCGAGCGATATTCGCTGCCCGTCAGTGCACCGCACGCGAGCGCGGCTGCGTTGCGAAAACGGACGTCTACCAGCCTCATGACCTGTTGCCGGAACAGCTCGAATCGTTCCGCCAGCAGATCGCAGCCATCGGCGTGGTGAAGAAGGCCTGGCTGGTTCGCAAGCACGTCAGCGCTGACGCGGGCGAGCCGCCGCACTTTGTGATTCTCGTCAGGTGGCGCGGACTGGTCCTCTCAGAAAATCGCAATCTGCGCCGCGTGGTTGACGGACTTGACATGCCGGGTTCGTTCATCGTCATCACGGCGCCGAACCAACGCGGCATCGCAAGACGCATTCGAAAGCAGGCCGGTGCTCCGACCTATCCCCAGGCCTGACCACGGCACCAGACAGACAGGAGCTTCCACCCCGACTTCATCGGCGCGCTGTCGCGTAGCAAACAGGGTGCGGGGCATGCCTTGAGTCATCCGCTGGAGGCACGACTGACTTCGTCTTTTTGGGATGGATGTCGACCTCGGACCCTCATCCGGCGCTGCGCGCCACCTTACGCACCACATCCCTGTGGTGCGCCCTGCGGGCCGCCTGCGGCGTTCGCAGCTGCTCCTGCAGCTGCAGTCTCCCACGGGGAGAAGGGCCAAGAAGCGTCCGGTCGCCGCAGACCGCTCCCCTCTCCCAGTGGGAGAGGGGCTGGGGGTGAGGGTGCGAGTCCCCGCGTCATGGTGGATCGCGCCAATCACGAACCGGAAGCGCAGTCTCACTGAAAAACAACGCGACAAATCAATCGTTTATTTCTTGCTTGATGAGAGAGGCGATGTTGTTCAGCCGCTCCAATCTCCGACTGCGCCAGCACCCAAGCGATCCTGGATAGCGATCCCGCGTCCCACTCCGAGCGAAGAATCCCATGAGTCGGCGCGCGGATCTCCGATCGTCCACAACCGCACCAAGGCCAAGGTGCTGATCAAACGCCGGCGGCAGTTCCACAACGACCAGCGACCGCACAGTGCCCACCGACATCAATCCCAGCTCAGCTTCGACAAACCGGCCTGGAAACCCGTAACGCCGAAAAGTGACTCACAGGCTGAGTGGTTACAGGGATCCGGCGCAGGTCACGTTGACCGTTCGAAAGAATGTGTGGGTGTCCAGGATCGGCAATTGATCAGCAACGCCGATCCAACAAGACCGATCAAGGAAATGCTGTCTGACAATCGTTTACCGCAGCGCACTGACAACGCAACACCCAGCAAAGGAGAACAGCATGACCAGCAGAAGCCCGAGAGCTCAGGGCAACGGCATCACTCGCCCGCAATTGACGGGAAGTCTCTCAAGGAATTGTTATGCGCCGAACTCACTTCAGCAAGTCGTGAAGCTCAGATTTCGCAACTCTAAAGCCGCACCATTCGGAGCGAATTCATAGCCACTGGCGCCGCAGCCGCTCGTGGGGCCGGGGGACTTTAGTTGCATGCATAAGTACAGCGTTCCTGTAGGTGACTGAAACCAGAGCTGCTGGTAGCGGAGAAAACTTGGCAGGGACGCCTTAGCGTCGCGAATTTGCTGGATCAGCTGGTCTGCTCCGGGCGGTGGGCTAGAGAGCGCGACCCAGTCACTCTTCTGGAGAGAGCATAGGCGGTGGGGGCCAACGACGCACCCAGCCAAAGACAGCAACGAAATTATTACCAGAGAGCGCATAACGCTAGAGTTGAGATGCGTGCGGTACGCACGTCGGCTTGAACTAATTGTTAGGCGGCAATATCCACATACTCGACGTGGCTGCTGGGAGGGGGCACCGGCGCGCCGTCCTCGCGAAGTCCCTCCAGATGGAAGGCGATAGCCTCACGGATCTGCGCCTCGACTTCCTCGATGGTGCCGCCAGTGGCAACGCAGCCTGGTAAGTCTGGAACATAGGCTGAGTAGTTGCCCTCAGCTTGCTCAATAACGATCGCGTAGCGCATGGGTTTACCTCTTAAGGCCAGCTTGCTTCAGGATGCTGTTGAGTGTTCCGGGCGCCAAATCATCGCTTGGCTTGCCCGGAACAGTTACCCGTCCGGACTTGGACGAGTGTTTGTACTGGCGGTGACTGCCGCGTGTCGCCGCGATGGACCAGCCGTCGTCTTGCAGAAGTTGCAGCACGTCCCTGACTTTCATGCCAAAAGCATACCGCGCTGTCCGGTTGCCGCCTAACGAGGTTGTAGGAAAACTGGCCTTGATCTTGCTCTCTTGGGGATGAGCGGACAAGGGGGTTTTCGATGGCGCGTTACAAGCATGTGGACATGAGCCCGCGGTTGCTGCCGGTGGATCTTGAGTCGCAGCTGGTGCCCGGATCGTTCGCGCACGCGGTGCATCATCTGGTCGATCGGCTGGACCTGTCCGGTTTCGATGCGCACTACTGCAACGATGCCACAGGCGCCACCGCGCATGCGCTGGCGATGCTGCTGAAAGCGGTGCTGCTGGGCTACTCGCAGGGCATGGTCTCCTCGCGCAGCATCGAGCGCGCGTGCCGCGACAACGTGCTGTTCATCGCGATCACCGGCGATGCCAAGCCGCACTTCACCACGATCGCGGACTTTGTCAGTCGCTCGCGCGATGAGGTGGCCCTCATCTTTGCGCAGGTACTGACAATCCTCGGCAATGAGGGACTCATTGGGCGGGAGATGTTCGCGATCGACGGCGTCAAGCTGCCCTCCAACGCCAGCAAGCACCGCGCTCCGGAACGCGCGCGCGTGCGATGCAGGGAAGACTTGTGCGCGTTCGCGCGCCGCGGAAATGGCGGAGAGAGTGGGATTCGAACCCACGGTGGGGATAAGCCCACGGCGGTTTTCAAGACCGCTGCCTTAAACCACTCGGCCATCTCTCCGTTTACTTGCCCAGATGCAACTCTTCTCAGCCAGGCGTCCCTGCGTCCAGTGTCCGGCCCGGCCTTCCGTGGCCGGGAGTTCGGTCCGGCGCGCGACAGTGTCGCGCAAGCGCCGGCTCTCACCCCTGCGCCCGGGCGTCCGGCGCGGGTACCCGCGGCCCAGCAATCACATCCGCAATCTGACGCGGATGCTCGCACAGGCGCGCGACGGGCCCAAGCGATTCGGCCATGGAGCCCATCACGCGATACGGTCGATGCCTCCCATGTAGGGACGTAGAGCCGCGGGCATCGCAATCGATCCGTCCGCCTGCTGGTGATTTTCCAGCACGGCGATCAGTGCGCGCCCCACGGCTACACCGGAGCCGTTGAGTGTATGCACCAGTTCGGGCTTGCCGGTGGCGGGATTGCGCCAGCGGGCCTGCATGCGACGCGCCTGGAAGTCCCCGCAGTTCGAGCATGAACTGATTTCCCGGTAGGCGTCCTGCGAGGGCAGCCACACTTCGAGATCGAAGGTCTTGCGCGCCGCGAATCCCATGTCGCCACTGCAGAGCAGCATTCGACGATACGGCAGCTCCAGCCGTTCCAGCACCGTTTCGGCAGCGCGTGTCATGCGTTCGTGTTCTGCGTCGCTTTCCTCGGGGCGCGCAATCGTGACCAGTTCGACCTTCTCGAACTGATGCTGGCGAATCATGCCGCGCGTATCCCGACCGTGACTGCCGGCCTCTGCGCGGAAGCACGCGGTGTGCGCCGTCAGTCGCATGGGCAGGTCTGCGTCTTCGATGATGACGTCGCGCACCAGGTTGGTGAGCGGCACCTCGGCGGTCGGAATCAGATAGCGCGCCGAAGCGCCCGCATCCACTTCGCCCTCACTTCCCGCCCGGAACAGATCCTCCTCGAACTTGGGCAGCTGGCCGGTGCCCCGCATGGAATCGGCATTGACGATGAGCGGCACGTTGCATTCGAGGAAGTCGTGCTCGCCGGTATGCAGATCGAGCATGAACTGCGCGAGTGCGCGATGCATGCGCGCCATCTGGCCCCGCAGCACCGTGAAGCGCGCACCGGCGAGTTTCGCGCCGGCTTCCCCGTCGAGCCAGCCGTGACGCGCGCCGAGTTCGACGTGATCCTTGACTGGAAACTCGAAAGCCCGCGGCTCGCCGTGGCGATGGATTTCGACGTTGGCCGATTCATCGGGACCCGTGGGCACCGAGTCGTCGGCCAGATTGGGGATCTCCAGCGAGATCCGCTCGATCGCCTGGCGCACGTCGTCCAGCGCCGATTCCGATGCGGCGAGTTCGTCGGCGATGCCTGCAACCTCGGCCATCAGTGCTGTGGTGTCTTCGCGCTGCGCCTTGGCCTGGCCTATGGCTTTCGAGCGCGTGTTGCGGAGATTCTGCAATTCCTGTGTGCGCGTCGCGATGCGTTTGCGCTCGGCTTCGAGCTTCTCCATCTCGGCCACGTCGAGCGCATAGCCGCGCGTACGCAAGCGCTCGGCCGTTTCAACAGGATGATTGCGGAGCAACTGGGGGTCTAGCATCGGCGTAATCGACAGCGTTCGGCCGACGATTATCGCGATTACGCGGGCAGCGCGTCACCTGCGCGTCGCAAAGTCGTGATTGGCGTCGGAACCCTGCCCGCGTTCGAGTATCCCGCGCGCCACGCTCGGGCAGCGCGATTCCGCGGGAGTCTGCACCCCGACTTGTCTGCGCGCTGTCGCGTGGCGAGCTGGGGGCCGCACGAATGCGGGCCGACCGTTCTTGTTCGGGGTGAGCCTGTCGAGCCATGATCGGTACGGAGCGGAAAGCCCCGTGTGTGCTGGGTTCACCTGCGCTTCGTCGAAGACCGAAACATCACCGCGTATTGAAGCGGCCCCTCACCCGTCGCTTCGCGCCACCCTCTCCCCGCTGTCGCGGGGCGAGGGGAAGATGGGCGGAGCGCGCCACCCTCTCCCCGCTGTCGCGGGGCGAGGGGAAGATGGGCGGAGCGCGAAATCATCTCCTCGCTGTTGTGGGTCGAGGGGAAGATGGGTGGAGTGCGTTTGGGCGCGATGGGGGGATGCAGGGCGGTGCCGCGCGTTGCGCGTTGCGCCATGACGCCATCGCGCGCTAGCGCGCTCCTACACGAGCATCGTGGATGCGCGGGCCGCGTTGTGGATGCGCGGGCAGCATTGTGGATGCGCGACGGGGCGCTGCCCGCAGCGTTGAGACTGCGGACATGGGTTGGTTGCCGGGATCAGAGCCGTTGGTGTCGGCGTGCCCTGCCGCGACCCAGCCACCACGCTGCGACGATGCCGGCGAGCAGGATGCCCACGATGGCTTCGATCATCTGCCCCTGCAGCCACGCGGTGGGAAAGCGATACCAGTTCCAGTAGGGCACCAGGGTCGCGAGGCTGACCAGCACACCCGTGGCTAGAGCAGCTCCCACGCGACTGCCAAAACCTCCACCGATGAGACTGAGCACCCAGGCGAGCAGGATCCCGAGCGATATATCGGTGCCGGCCTGCCACCCCAGCTGGCGACTCATGTCCATCGGATTTTTGCCCGTGGGCTTGGGCTGCCAGACCACATAGGCGTAGGGACTTGCCGCCGACTTCGCCGAAAAGGCAGCGGCAACGGCTTCGTCCTGCATGCCGGCCTCGTCGATGTACGGCAGGTAATAGATACCCTCTTCCGACCCGAGCGTCGTCTTCAGCACCGATAGCGCCGCATCCTCGTCGGCCGGCGCGCGGCTGCCCATCTCGCCGATGGGAAGCACCATGTGCGCGAAAGCGCCCCAGGCAAACATCACGATTCCGGCCAACACGCCGGCGACAAGTACACGCATGACATTCCCCCAGGGTGATCGTGAACGACATGCTAGTACTGGCGCCGCTCGCTGGCTTGCTGCAGCGCGACATGCCTTTACACAGGCGGTGACCGCGCAGCGCGCAAAGCCTCGAGCTTTTCCTTGAGCCTGATCTCGAGTCCGCGCTCGACCGGCAGGTAGTAGCGCCGCTCGCCCATGGCCTCGGGGAAGGCGGTCTGGCCGAGCGCGACGCCGCCTTCCTCGTCGTGGTCGTATCGGTAACCGCGGCCGCGACCCAGTTGTTTCATCAGGCGCGTCGGTGCGTTGCGCAGATGCATCGGCACCTCGAGCGAGCCACCGCTCGCCACGTCGGCTTTCGCCTGGCCAAACGCGACGTAGGCTGCGTTGCTGCGTGCCGTGCTCGCGAGATAGATCACCACCTGTGCGAGCGCCAGCTCGCCTTCCGGAGAACCCAGGCGGTCGAATGCATCCCAGGCGTCGATGGCCATCGCCAGCGCCCGTGGGTCGGCCAGACCCACGTCTTCGACTGCCATGCGGGTGAGCCTGCGCGCGAGATAGATCGGGTCGCAACCGCCGTCGAGCATGCGCGCGAACCAGTACAGCGCCGCATCGGGATTGGAGCTGCGTACGGATTTGTGCAGTGCGGAGATCTGGTCGTGGAATGCGTCGCCACCCTTGTCGAAGCGCCGCGTGCGGTCGGCCAGCACCTGCATCAGCGTGGCCTCGTCGATGCGTGCGCCATCTGCTACGTCGGCGGCGATTTCAAGCAGTGTCAGTGCGCGCCGGACATCGCCATCCGCAGCGATGGCGATGGCTTCGAGCGAGGCCTCATCCACTTCGAGCGGCGTAGCGCCCAGTCCGCGTTCGCTGTCGTGCAATGCGCTATTGAGCGCGGTCACGATTGCCTCAGGCGCCACGGACTCCAGCACGTGTACACGGCAACGCGACAGCAGTGCGGAGTTGAGTTCGAACGAAGGATTCTCGGTCGTGGCGCCGACCAGCACCACGTAACCTCCCTCCACGGCGGGCAGGAAGGCGTCCTGCTGCGCCTTGTTGAAGCGATGCACCTCATCGATGAAGAGCACCGTGCGGCGACCCTCGCGGAAGCGCTGCTCCGCGGTGGCGAGCACCTTGCGGACCTCGGGCAATCCCGAGAGCACGGCCGACAGCGCCACAAACTCCGCGTCGGCATAGTGCGCGAGCATCAGGGCAAGCGTGGTTTTGCCGCATCCCGGCGGACCCCACAGGATCATCGAGTGCGGTCTTCCGGACTCGATGGATCGCCGGAACGGGCTCTGCGGCGACAGCAGGCGCGCCTGACCGACCAACTCGTCGAGCGTGCGCGGTCGCATGCGCACGGCGAGCGGTTGCAGTGACTTGGCGTCAGCTTTTGAATCCGCTTCCCTCATGGGCAATGAAACGATGCCCGAGGCGGGCTCACCGCCGCTGGCGTTGAACTCGCGCGCTCGAGTTGCTGCATCATTCCCGGATCGGCTGCGTCCGCGCGCGCGGCACCGGTTGCCCGATCACGTCTGCCCCTGCAGGCGGGGCAAACGTGAACAGTCGGTCCTCCAGCTTCGGATTGCGCTGCCATGGACCGAAGCGCCAGATCGTGCTCTGCCCCAACCCATCGCGCACGCGCATGCTGACCGGACCGTTCTCGTCGAACGCGATCGTGCAGTCGAGAATGGACGCGTCTTCTCCGCTCGCTCGCGGCTTCAGCAGCAGCGTCGGCAATCCGGCAGGGGTCTTGCCCTCCGCCACCACGTAGTCGCGATCGAGCCCGGAGAAATCGATCAGCACCGTCAGCGGGGAACGCGCCTCTTCGCTGGCCTGTTGCCGCACCGTCACCTGTTCGAGGTCCAGGTCATGGATCCAGATGTTGTCGCCATCGGCCACGATCAGCTGCGGAAAAGGTGCGGCGTATTCCCAGCGGAATTGCCGTGGCGCACGCAACGCGAGCGTGCCGCGCGTCACATCGCCGGCGGAGCCGTCCGCGCGTTCGCCTTCCTGCTCGAAGGTCCCGCTGAGGCTGTCCAGCCCCTTGGTGAAGGCTTCCAGCCGATCCCGCGCGACTCCCGCGTGCAGGGGGGAAGCGAGCAGCCCACTCAGCAGTAAAAACGCCGTG
>JBBQNY010000039.1:0-21280 GCA_038330365.1 Lysobacterales bacterium
TCCCGCGGCACTCGGATTCCGGGAAGGCGACGCTGCGCTCGCCGCGGCGCGGGGTCGCAGCAACCAGCAGGCGGTGTTCTTCGATTCCGGCGGGCGCGCCTACGCCACACCGGCGCACAGCCTGCCTTCCGCGCGCGGACACGGCGAGCCACTCACAGGACGGTTCGCGCCGCCGGCGGGCGCACGCTTCGACTCCATCATGATCGGCGAGGACGACAGCCGCTGGGTCATGGCGACGTCGCACGGATTCGGATTCATTGCGCGCCTCGGGGCACTGGTCGCGCGCAACAAAGGGGGCAAGGCCGCGGTCACGCTCACTCGGGGCGCACGGGTGTTGCCGCCCGCCCGTACCGCGGACCTGGCGCGCGACCGCATCGTCGTTGCCACGACTGGGGGTCATCTGCTGATGTTTTCGATCGCGGACCTGCCGGAACTTGACCGCGGCAAGGGCAACAAGCTGATCGAGATTCCGAAAGCGAAACTCGCGAGTGGCGCGGAGGCCGTCGCTGGCGTCGCGGTGGTGCCGGAGGGCGGAGAAGTCCTCGTGTTCTCCGGTCAACGTCACCTGCGGCTCAAGTGGGCCGACCTTGTCAACTTCCAGGGCAACCGCGCACAGCGCGGATCGAAACTGCCGCGCGGATTCCAGCGTGTCGACCGCATCGCACCCGCCTCCGATGCGACAACCTGATGCAGAACGAAGCGCCGCCCTGATGTAGGAGCGCGCTCCTACACCAGTGGGCGGCAGCTCCGCAGCACGACGATGCGCAACCCCCGCCCTTGTAGGAGCGCGCTGGCGCGCGATGGCGTCATGGCTGATTGTGAAAGCGCGATAGCGCAATGGTTGATTCAAGCGTGAGGCTCGGACTTGCATGCCGCCATCGCGCGCGAGCGCGCTCCTACACCAGTGGGCGGCAGCTCCGCAGCACGACGATGCGCAACCGCCGCTTTTGTAGGAGCGCGCTGGCGCGCGATGACGTCATGGCTGATTGAGAAAGCGCGATGGCGTCATGGTTGATTGAAGCGTGAGGCTCGGGATTGCATGCCGCCATCGCGCGCCAGCGCGCTCCTACACCAGCGTCGTGCGTGCGCGATCGGGTTCACATGGCCCTTGCGTTGATTGCCGGTGGTCGCGGCACACCCGTACCGACATACTTGCGCCTGGATCACGACGGTGAAGACGATGCGTGTACGCAAGGCTTTGGGACGCTTGGTACTTACGATCGGCGCGCTGCTCCTCGCGATCGTGGTGGTTGCAGCTTCGCAACTGCTGATGAGTCGTCCCCAGCTGGATGCACGCGCGCCGCTGCGCGGACTCAAGGCGCCGGTCACCGTCGAGCGCGACGCGCTGGGCGTGGTCACCATCGACGCGGATCGCCGCATCGATGCCTATCGAGCGCTGGGTTTCGTGCACGGTCAGGAGCGATTCTTCGAGATGGATCTCATGCGGCGCAGCGGCGCGGGCGAACTGTCGGAGCTTTTCGGCGCGCGTGCGCTGCCGGTCGACCGCAGTCATCGCGTGCATCGCTTCCGGGCGCGCGCTCATCGTGATCTGGCGTTGCTCGATTCGTCCGAGCAGGCGCTCCTGCGTGCCTACAGCGATGGCATCAACCAGGGACTTGCCGCCTTGCGCTCGTGGCCGTTCCCGTACCTGATCTTGCGCAGCAAGCCCTTGCCCTGGCGCGCCGAAGACACGGCGCTGGTGGTGTTCGCCATGTACTTCGACCTGCAGGGTGGAGACAACCGCAACGAGCTGGCGCGTGCGGCAGCAAGAAGGCACCTGCCTCCTGTGCTCGCGGCCTGGCTGGATCCGCATGGCAGCGAATGGGACGCCGCACTGGACGACTCCCAGGTTGCGCCGCGCACGATTCCCGGCGCCGCCGATGTCGATCTCCGCAAGTTTCCGCGCGCAATCTTCGAGGGCAAGGCGCGAGCGCAACGCGACGAAGCCCCTGGCAGCAACAATTTCGCGGTCGGCGGCGCCTTGACCGGAACCGGCTCCGCGCTGGTGGCCAACGACATGCACCTCGGTCTGCGCGTGCCCAATCTCTGGTTCCGTGCGCGTCTGCGCTTTGCCGATCCGCGTGCGCCCGGTGGCCGTGTCGACATAGCGGGCGCCACGCTGCCCGGCACGCCCGCGATCGTGGTGGGCAGCAACGGCCACGTCGCGTGGGGATTCACCAATTCCTACGGCGACTGGATGGACTGGGTGCAGGTGAAGTGGCTGGACTATAGCCACAGGCAATACGCGACCGCCAATGGCGCGGCGCAAATACAGCGCTTCGAAGAGCGGATCGCGGTCCATGGCGGCAAGCCCGAAATTCTGGAAGTGCGGGAAACCATCTGGGGACCCGTCATGCAGGAGCAGGACGCAAACACGTCGCTGGCACTGGCGTGGACCGCCCATCGCCTCGGCGCCTTCAACCTCGGCATCGGCGGACTTGAGCGCGCCCCCGATCTCGAAACCGCGATGAACGTCATGGCGTCTGCCGGACTGCCTGCACAAAACTTCGTCGGTGGCGACAGCGCGGGGCATGTGGGCTGGACGATCGCCGGCCGAATTCCGCAGCGTTCGGCATTCGATGCCAGTGTGCCTGCGGACTGGAGTCGATCCGGCAGCGGCTGGATCGGCTGGGTCGCTCCGGGACTCAATCCGCGCGTTGTGGATCCACCAGGCGAACGTCTGTGGACGGCCAACGCGCGTAACATCGGTGGCGCGGACGCCGCCCTGCTGGGCGACGGCGGCCTCGCGCTCGGTGCGCGCGCCCGGCAGATCCGCGACGATCTGCGCGCGCGCGAGAAGTTCTCGCCGCGCGACATGCTCGCCATCCAGCGCGACAACCGAGCGCTGTTCCTGCAGCGCTGGTGGCAGCTGTTGCAGGATGCGGCGCAGCGTCATCCGGGCGGTGCCCTGCAGCAACTCGCGGACGCCAGCCGCCTTGCGCCAGAGCGGGCATCGACCGACAGCGTGAGCTATCGCCTGACACGGGGTTTCCGACAAAGCGTGATCGCGAACACGCTGGACATGTTGACGGCGCCCATGCATGCGGCCAATTCCGCCGCGCCCCGCCCTTCGCCACCGCAGGCGGAGGCGGTGGTGTGGCCTTTGCTCGACGCGCGACCGCCGCATCTGCTGGCACCGATCTACGCGGACTGGGACGCCTTGCTCGAACGCTCGGCACGCAGCACCGTCGACGAGCTTGCAGTCATACCGGGCGATCTGTCACAGCGCACATGGGGTGAGAGGAACACCAGCGCGATCAACCACCCGCTGGGTGGACTGCCCCTGATCGGTCGCTTGCTCAACAGTACCCCGGAGCCGCTCCAAGGCGACACCAACATGCCGTTCGTGCAATCACCGGGCTTCGGCGCCTCCGAGCGCTTTGCCGTATCACCCGGGCATGAATCCGAGGGCTATTTCCACATGCCAGGCGGGCAGAGCGGACACCCGCTATCGCCCTACTATCGCGCCGGTCACGACGACTGGGTCGCGGGTCGCGCGAGTCCGTTCCTGCCCGGTGCCGCGGAACACACCTTGCGCCTGGAACCCGCACCCCGCTGATAGCAACCCACAAGCCTCGTGCAGGAGTGCGCTCGCGCGCGCTGGCGTCATGGCGGTACGGAGCGCGCGGCACGGCCTTACATGGCGCCATCGCGCGCCAGCACGCTCCTATAACAGTGTTGTGACTGTAGCTTGAGTGCAGCGATGGAGACTTGAGTCGACATCGCCCCTGATTCGGCGCTGCTCCTGCAGCCAAGGTCTCCCACGTGGAGAAGGCACAGCGAGCATGCATCCGGTCGCCGCAGACAGCTCCCCTCGCCCACCGGGAGAGGGGCTGGGGGTGAGGGTGCGAGTCCCCGCGTCATGTTGGATAGCGCGAGTCTTGAGCCGTGCACGCCGCCTGAGCCCGCAAAAAAGACTCACCGGATCAATCGCTAATTCTTGTTCGATGCGAGGTGGCGAAGTACCGCAACGTAGAGATCGGGCAGGCGTTCGAGATCGGCGATTGCCACATGCTCGTCGATCTTGTGGATGCTGGCATTGCACGGCCCGAGCTCGACGACTTCCGCCCCCATGGGCGCGATGAAGCGGCCATCCGACGTGCCGCCACCCGTGTCGGCGCGTGGCTCGATCCCGCACACCTCCACACAGGCCGCAACGACCGCGTTCCGCAATCGACCCTCGGCCGTGAGGAAGGGCGCGCCGGACTGGATCCAGTCCACGCGATATGACAATCCGTGCCGATCGAGAATTGACTCGACCCGCGCCCGCAATGAGTCCGCGCTCGAGGCGGTGCCGAAGCGGAAGTTCGCGTCGATCTCGAGTACCGCCGGGATCACATTGGTGGCGCCGGTGCCGGCACGGATATTGGAAATCTGGAAGCTCGTGGGGGGAAACGACGCGTCGCCCTCGTCCCAGCGCGCGGCGGCAAGCTCCGTCAATGCCGGTGCGAATGCGTGAATCGGATTGAGCGCGAGGTCGGGATAAGCCACGTGACCCTGTACGCCTTCGACGCTGATATGTGCGTGCAGCGAGCCACGCCGTCCCACGCGCACCACGTCTCCCAACCGCTCATGCGAGGACGGCTCGCCCACGATGCAGTGATCGATGCGCTGTCCGCGCTCGGCGAACCGCTCCGCCACGCGGCGCACGCCGTCGATGGCTTCACCTTCCTCATCACTGGTCAGCAACAGCGCGAGAGTGCCCGCGTGATCTGCTCGATCCGCCACGAAACGTTCCAGGGCGATCGTCATGGCAGCAACCGCGCCCTTCATGTCGGCGGCGCCGCGGGCGTAGAGTCTGCCGCCGCGCACCATGGGCTCGAACGGAGGACTGCTCCAGCGCGCGACATCGCCGGTGGGCACGACGTCGGTGTGGCCGAGCAGCACGGTCACCGGGTTGCCCGATCCATGGCTCGCCCAGAGATTGCGCACCGCTCCCGAGTCCATGCGCTCGATGCGAAAACCCGCGCGTTCGAGCCGTGCGGCGATCAGGTCCTGGCATCCCGCATCGTCCGGCGTGACCGACGCACGACTGCAGAGTTCCCGCGTGAGTGCGAGCACGTCCGACTCACTCAATGCGATTCGATCCGCGTCGATGGGAGCACCAGCGGTGACATTGATCAGAGAGTCTCCAGCGCCGAATCGGGTACCAGCAGCGTGCGCCACGCCGCGTCGCTGAAACCAAATTGCGGCGAGGTCTCGGGCGAATCGAGCATCACCAGCAGCGGCCGCTTGAGCAGAGCCGGATACTCGCGCAGCAGCACGATCCATTCCGCATCAGTGCCGGCCTGGCGGCGCGGCGCGGGCAGCTTGCGCCAGGTCGCGCTCGCGCGGTTGATCATCCGGTCCCAGCCCACCGCCGCAGCCCAGGACTCAAGCTGCTCGCCCTCCACCGGTTGCGCGCGGTAGTCGACAAATTGGTACGGAATCTTCTCGCGATCGAGCCAGCGGCGCGCCTTGCGGCAACTGTCGCACCTGGGCAATCCATAGATTCGAACACGCGCCGGGCCCGCAGTGGCGCTCGACGTTGCCGCGCCGGCCTGCGTGCGCAACTTTGCGGATTTGACCAGCCGGACTGCCATCACTCCCCCATCCGCAGGAGTTCGTTGATCGAGGTCTTGGCGCGTGTGCGCGCGTCGACCTGCTTCACGATCACGGCGCAGTAGAGACTGTGCGTCGCGTCCGCGGATGGCAGCGATCCGGCCACCACGACGCTGCCGGCAGGCACGCGACCGTAGCTGATCCTGCCGCTGGCGCGATCCAGGATGCGCGTGGACTGGCCGAGGAAAACGCCCATGCCGATCACGCTGCCGCGTTCGACGATCACGCCTTCCACCACCTCCGAGCGCGCACCGATGAAGCAGTCGTCCTCGATGATGGTGGGTGCGGCCTGCAGCGGCTCGAGCACACCGCCGATTCCTGCGCCTCCTGAAATATGCACGCGCTCGCCGATCTGGGCGCAGGAACCCACCGTGGCCCAGGTATCGATCATCGTGCCGCCGCCCACGAATGCACCGATGTTGACGAAGCTCGGCATGAGCACCACGTCACGCCCGATGTGGGCGCCGCGGCGCACCCAGCATCCGGGCACCGCACGCGCACCCAGTGCCCGGAAATCCGCGTCATCGAAGCCCTCGAAACGCAGCGCCACCTTGTCGAACCAGGGCGCGGGTGCGCCGGCCATGACGCGGTTGTCGTTGAGGCGGAACGACAGCAAAACCGCCTGTTTGAGCCATGCATTGACGCTCCAGCCGCCCGAGCCATCGGGCTCCGCAACGCGCGCACTCCCAGCCTCGAGACGGCAGAGCGCGTCCTCCACCGCCGCGCCGGCATCGGCGCGCAAGGCATCGGCATCCAGTTCTGCGCGGCGCTCGAATGCCCTCGCAATGGTGTCCTGCAGTGTCGCGTCAGACATGCGCATCCAATTCAAGGTTCAAATCGCGTGTGGGCGTTGCCGTGGACTCAGTCATCACCATCCTCCAGTCTCTGGCGCAGGGTAGCGAGCAGTCGGTCCTGCTGCGCAATGTCGAGCCGCTGGAGGTCGCTGCCGGTGAGCTCGAAAAAATCTTCGGCGCGTTCGCCGAAGGTGGCGATGCGTGCATCGTGCACCCGCAGGTTGCACTCCTGGAAACTCGCAGCGACGCGCGCGAGCAGCCCCGGACGATCGGCGCAGACCAGCGACAGCTGGGTGCGAGGCGGACGGGGCAGATCGCGGAACTCGGCCCGCAATGGAACCGTGAAATGCCGTAGCTGGCGCGACAGCCTGCGTCTTGCAGGCCGCACGTGCAGCGTCGTGGACGAGAGCGCCTCGCGCAGCGAGGCCACCATGCGCTCACCCGCCACCTCGAGCGTCTCGACCAGATCGGACCGTGGCAGCAGCCGGAAAAGATCGAGCACGCGGCCGTCGCGGGTACCGGTTGCACGCGCTTCCACCACGTCGAAGCCCTGCCGGTCCAGTACCGCCGTTACGGTGGCGAACAGTCCATCCCGATCGGGCGCATTGACGATGAGATCGAGCGCGTCACCACCCACCGCCCGGGCGACAATCTGCACCGCGCTGCCGCGCTGCGCCATCAACTCTACGGTGGCCCAGGCAAGTCGCTCCGCGCCGAGCCGCAATACGGCGTAGTCGGGCAGCGGCTGCCACATGGCCGCGGCCTCCGCCGGCGTGACGCCGCTGCTCTCGAGCCGCAGCAGCGCCTCCTGGCGGATGGTCGCCACGCGTTCGGCCGCACCAACGGGATCGGCAAGCCCGCGCCGCAGCGCGTGGCGCGCCGCGGCGTGCAGGTCTTCCAGCAGCTGGGCCTTCCACGCGTTCCAGAGTCGCGGACTGGTGCCCTGGATGTCCGCCACTGTCAGCAGATAGAGCGCGTCCAGTCTTTCGGTATCGGCCACTTCGGTGGCGAAGCGATGCACGACTTCGGGATCCGCGATGTCGTGCTTCTGCGCCGTCACCGACATCAGCAGGTGTTGGCGCACGAGCCACGCGACGAAGCCCGCGTCCGCCGCTCCGAGTCCCAGCCGTGGCGCTGCATTGCGCACCTCGACCTCGCCCAGCTCGGAATGATCGCCGCCCCGTCCCTTGGCAATATCGTGGAACAGGCCGGCAAGCAACACCAGCTCAGTCTTCGGCTGCCGGCGCCAGAGGGTGTGACCGAGCGCGGTCAACGCACTGTCGCGATGTGCGAATCCGAGCAGGTTGCGCACCACGAACAGGGTGTGCTGATCCACGGTGTAGACGTGGAAAAGGTCGTACTGCATGCGCCCGGTCACTTTGCCGAAGGCCGGCAGCACTTCGGCCAGAACTCCGTGACGGCCCATTGCCGCGATCACGCGGGAGACGTCGCCGCCGCCCCGCAGGAGGTCCATGAAGGCGGGTCCTACGGCCGCGTCTTCGCGGAATTTCGGACCCAGTTCGGCGACAGAACGGTCGACCAGCGCGGTGGTGCTGGAATGGAATCCGACAATGTCCGCGCGTCGCGCCAGCCACGCGAAAGGCTCGAACAGTTCGGTGGCGCCGAGGCTCGAGACCGTGTCGACTGCGGCCAGCGCGCCTTCGATCAACTGCCAGCGCGCATCGAGTGCTTGCGTCTGCTGCGTTCCGGCTGCGCGCGCCAGAGCTTCGCCGGCGCGCCTGGAAACCTGCTCATTGAGACGATCGACGGTCTGGGCGGCGCGGAACCAGGCCTGCATGAATTGCTCGACGGCGAGATTGCCCGCGTGTTCGTCGGTCAGGCCCGCCTCCCGGGCCAGCTGGCGCTGATGATCGAACAGCAGTCGCTCTTCGGCGCGACCTGCCGCCCGGTGCAATGCGAAACGCACGCGCGCGAGGTGGGCGGTGGCGGATTCGAGCGCGGAGCGTTCCGGAGCCGTCAGCAGGCCCGCGCTTTCCGCGTGCTGCAGCGAGCCGTCGCCGGTCAGTCGCAGCGCGATCCAGCGCAAGGTATCGAGATCGCGCAGTCCGCCCGGTCCTTCCTTGATGTTCGGCTCGAGGTTGTACGCGGTGTCGTTGAAGCGCGCATGACGTTCGCGCTGCGAAGCCCTGCGTGCTTCCAGGTACCGGGCCGCCGGCCACTCTGATGCCAGTGTCGCGGCGAGCGCGGCGGGCGCGTTGTCCGACCCGCTGAGCAGGCGCGCCTCCATGAGACTGGTGAACACAGTGAGATCGCCTGCAGCTTCGCGGCACGCGCCGAGCGTGCGTACGGAGTGTCCGGGTTTCAGGCCCGCATCCCACAGGGCCGAGAGAAAACGGCCCACGCACTGCGCGATGGCATCGGGCGATGTGTTCTGGTCGCGCAGGATCAGCAAGTCTATGTCCGAGTGCGGATAGAGCTGGCCGCGGCCATAGCCGCCGGTCGCGAACAGCGCGCAGCCGGGCGCCTTTTCGCGTTTCCAGGCGACGCGCAGCAGATCGTCGACCGCGTCAGCCCGCCGCGCCAGCAGCAGCGCTGTGGGGGCGCCTGCGTCGAAATCCTCCGCGAGCTGGCGATCCAGATCCTGCAGCCGAATGCGCGCCTGCGCGACTTGGTCCGGTGCGGCTTCGGCCTGCAATTCGGATCGCACGGTTACTGGATCAGCCAGCGACCCGCGGTCCGCCATCACGATCCGGCGATCCGGCGGACAAAGTCAGAACGTCGAAGCCGTCATCCGTCACGGCCAGCATGTGTTCCCACTGCGCCGACAGGGAACGGTCGGTGGTCACTACCGTCCAGCCATCAGGCCAGAGGCGTGTACCGCGCTTGCCGGCGTTGACCATCGGCTCGATGGTGAAGGTCATGCCTCGCTCGAGACGGACACCGGTATTGGGCTTGCCGTAATGCAGGACCTGCGGATCCTCGTGATACACCCGGCCGATGCCGTGACCGCAGTATTCCCGTACCACGGAGAAGCGCTCCGCCTCCACCACGCGCTGGATCGCGGCCCCCACATCCCCGAGCGTGGCGCCGGGACGCACTTCCCTGATGCCCGCCCACATGGCCCGGTGCGTGGTGTCGATCAGGCGCTGTGCCAGCACGGGAGTCGTGCCGACGCAATACATGCGGCTGGTGTCACCGTGCCATCCGTCCTTGATCACGGTGACATCGATGTTGAGGATGTCGCCGTCCTTGAGCAGCTTGTCGTCGCTCGGGATGCCGTGACAGATGACGTTGTTGACCGAGGTGCAGAGCGTCGCCGGAAAGGGTGCGCGGCCGGGTGCCTCGCCATAGCCGACGTTGGCGGGCACCGTGTGCTGCTCGTTGACGATGTAGTCGTGGCAGATGCGGTCCAGTTCACCCGTGGTGACTCCTGGACGCACGTGCGCCGTGATCATGTCGAGCACTTCCGCAGCGAGGCGCCCCGCCACGCGCATGTGCTCGATTTCCGCGGCCGACTTGATCTTGATCGACATGTCCTGCTCCTCTGCTTGCGTCCATTATCGCGCGACCGGTCGCAGGAAGGGTCTCCCAAACCTGTATGCGCCCATGCCCCAGCTTGCGGCGAAGCCACCAGGGCCGCTAATATTCGCCTGATTTCCCGGGCGCACTCAATTGCCCGTGAGACAGAACGATCCTGGTGCAGTCCGGCCGGATCGAATCCGCACACCCATCGTCACCGGCTTCGGGGTGCCAGTCGCTGCAGGATTCGCCCGCGTCCAGGCCTTCGTGGCCGACACGGCAGTCCGCATTGCGCTGGTCGATTGCCGGATGGATGGGTGGAGGCTCAACCCCGAAGCCCGATCGCCCGCACTGCGCGCGACGCGGCTTCATATCGCTGGAGTTTCCCATGCCACAGGTCACCATGCGCCAGATGCTCGAAGCGGGCGTCCATTTCGGTCATCAGACGCGTTACTGGAATCCGAAGATGGCGCCGTACATCTTCGGCGCACGCGGCAAGATCCACATCATCAATCTCGAGAAGACGCTGCCCCTTTTCAATGACGCGATGAACTTCGTGTCGGGGCTGGCGCAAAAGCGCGGCAAGCTGCTGTTCGTCGGCACCAAGCGTTCCGCGCGCGAATCGATCGCCGAGGAAGCGCGGCGCTGCGGCATGCCGTTCGTCTCGCAGCGCTGGCTGGGCGGGATGCTCACCAACTTCCGTACCGTGCGCCAGTCGATCACCCGGCTCAAGGAGCTGGAGACGATGGCGGCCGATGGCAGCTTCGAGAAGCTGGTGAAGCACGAAGTGCTGTCGCTGTCACGCGAGTCCGAGAAGCTCGAGAAATCGCTCGGCGGCATCAAGGACATGGGCGGACTGCCCGATGCGCTGTTCGTGGTCGACGTCGGCCATGAAGACATCGCGATCCAGGAAGCCCGCAAGCTCGGCATTCCCGTGGTGGCCGTGGTGGACACCAACTACGACCCGGCGCTGGTCGACTATCCGATTCCCGGCAACGACGACGCCATCCGTGCAGTGCAGCTGTACGCACGCGCCGTGGCCGACGCCGTGCTCGAGGGCAAGGCTGCTGCACCCGCAGCTGCGGCCAATCGCGACGAGTTCGTCGAACTCGACGCCGATGGCAATCCGGTCGCGCGCGAGGATCGCCGCCCGGGTCCGCGCAAGCCTTCGGGTCCGCGCAAGCCCGGTGGTCCCGGCGCCCCGCGCAAGCCCGGCGGTGGCGGCGAACGCCGCGAGCGCACCGAAACCACCGCGTAATCCGCATCGCAGGACCGCCGTACATCCCGTACGGCGGTTCAAGATCCAACGCAATCTGGCGCCGCTGCCTCCGGGCACGGCTGCTCTCACGTATTGACGAGGTAACGGCATGACGATCACTGCAACCATGGTCAAGGAACTCCGCGAGCGCTCGGGCGCCGGCATGATGGAGTGCAAGAAGGCCCTCACCGAGACCGGCGGCGACGTCGATCTGGCGATGGAGTACCTGCGCAAGACCGGTCTCGCCAAGGCCGACAAGAAGGCCAGTCGCGTCGCCGCGGAAGGCCTCCTGGTGCTCGCACAGGATGACAAGCGTGCCGTTCTGGTCGAGATCAATTCCGAGACCGATTTCGTCGCCAAGGACGGAAACTTCACCGAATTTGCCGATCGCGTGGCCGAGCTCGCGCTCAGCAGCGGTGCATGCGATGCGGAAGCGCTGCGTGCTGTCACGGTCGACGGATCGACGGTCGACGAAGTACGCCAGGCGCTGGTCGCCAAAGTCGGCGAAAACGTGCAGATCCGACGCCTCGTGCGCAACGACAGCGGCAACAACATCGGCGCCTACGTACACGGCGGCCGCATCGGCGTGCTGCTCGAGCTCAAGGGCGGCAGTCCGGAACTTGCACGCGGCCTCGCGATGCACGTCGCAGCGATGAATCCGACCTACGTGTCCGTCGACAACGTGCCGAGCGAGATCACCGCCAAGGAGAAGGAGATCGCGCTCGCGCAGCTGACCGACAAGGACCGCGCCAAGCCGGCCGAGATCCAGGACAAGATGGTTTCGGGCAAGGTCAACAAGACGCTGTCCGAGGTCTGCCTCACGGCGCAGCCGTACGTGCTCGATACCAACGCCACGGTCGCTGCAATGCTCAAGAAGGAAGGCGCCGAGGTCATCGGCTTCCAGCGCCTCGCCGTTGGCGAAGGCATCGAGAAGCAGGTGGACGATTTTGCCGCCGAAGTGATGAAGCAGGCGGGCCTGTCCTGATCCGCTGCCAGGCGTGACCGGTCGCTCCGGCGGCTGTCACGCGTACCCGAGCGCTCAGCTCGGGGTTGTCGCAAAAGCCCCGCTCCGGCGGGGCTTTTCGTTGCCGAGCCCCCAAACCGTGCACGGACACCGTCCCGACACCGCTCTTTTGTAGGAGCGTGCTTGCGCGCGATGGCGCCATGCCAGACCGTGCATTACGCTTTAATCCTGCATGACGCCATCGCGCGCAAGCGCGCTCCTACACGAGGCTCGTGAGCGCGCCGACGACGTCGTGGTGGAAGCCCCTGTAGGGCAGAATTTTTCAGAACGCGACGACGCCTGGGGTCACAACAGATGCAAGCCTTCCATCTCGACCCGCAACTCGCACGCGACTCCCACGCCGTGTGCGAGCTGAGGCTGTGTTCGCTGCGGCTGATGGACGACGCGCGGTTTCCGTGGCTGATCCTCGTGCCACGGGTCGACGGTGCACGCGACATCATCGACCTTGATGCCGCCGACCAGACGCTGCTGATGGCGGAAATTGCGCGCATCTCGGCTGTACTGCGCGAAGTCTGCACACCGCACAAGCTCAACGTCGCCGCGCTCGGCAACGTCGTGGCCCAACTGCACGTCCACGTCATCGCACGCTTCGAGAACGACGCCGCGTGGCCCCGTCCCGTGTGGGGCACGGGCGAGGCGCAGCCCTACGTCGAGCTGGTCCTGCAGCCACTGCTGGACCTGTACCGGAGTCGCCTGGAAACGTAGGTCGGCCGCCGCCCGCTCACCTCACTCGCCTCGCCTGTAATCATCAACCGGCCGCCCCCTGTTCGTGGCAAGCCCACTCCTCCCCGTCCGTGCGAGGTTCTCAACCGCTCAGTCGAAGACCGAAACATCACAGCGTATTCAGCCCGCCCCTCACGCGTCGCTGCGCGCCACCCTCTCCCCGCTGTCGCGGGGCGAGGGGCAGATGCGGGCCGTGCAACCCCAAGACACCGCGCATTTGTAGGAGCGTGCTTGCGCGCGAAGGCGGCATGCTCGCAGCTGGCACTCGCTTCAAGCCGCGCAATCTGCCTTCGGCCAGTCAGGCGTCGGCCTGCGGTGCCGGCAGCATCGCGCCCTTCACGTACTCGCGCCCTGCTCCTCGCCGCCTTCTGCCCCGAGGCAACATCCAACCGAGCATCAGTGCTTCGATGACCATGCGGAAAGTGTCGCGTGGCGTTGCGACAGTTTCGGGCGTCTCGTCCGTGAGGAACAGGCTCTCGAGCAGCGCAAATGCTTCGCGCGCATCATCTTCAGGCACAAGAATGGATCGGCTGTTGTAAGCGGATATCTGAATTCCGGGCCAAAGGCTTCCGAATCCGTAGTTGTGAACCAGATGCGGAATTTCCGCCGCGTTGAACGCACAGACGATGAGCGCGATGCGCGTCTCCGTTTCGGGAGCAGCCAGTCGAACCAGACTCACATCGCGCGCTCGGAACAGGCCCACGACAATCCCGGCGGCGCCACGCGCTGCCGGGGCGGCACGCCTGCCCTACAGCCCGCGGACCCGGCAGGCGACGAGCAGCAGCGCGAAGCCGATGATCCATGACCAGTCGGCGAGCGGTGCGCGGATCGCCAGGACGCCGAAATGCGCCATCAGTGCGACCAGGAACAGGACCAGCGCTATTACCCAGGAGACCATTGTTGGAGCCTGACCGCTGTTCTTCATCTCGAATCCCCAAAGTGGCAAGTGTGTGTGGACTGTAGGGCATCCGCGGCCCGTGCGGCGCATGAAATTCAACGACCTGCGCATCGCGGGCGTGCGGCGGCGCGCTGACTTCAGGTGCGCGGGAGGGTGACGCCGCGCTGGCCCTGGTACTTGCCGCCACGGTCGGCGTAGCTGGTCTCGCAGACCTCGTCGGACTCGAAGAAGAGCATCTGCGCCACGCCCTCGTTGGCGTAGATCCGCGCGGGCAGCGGCGTGGTGTTGGAGAACTCCAGGGTCACGTGCCCCTCCCATTCGGGCTCCAGCGGCGTGACGTTGACGATGATGCCGCAGCGGGCGTACGTGCTCTTGCCGAGACAGATGACGAGCGTCGAGCGCGGGATGCGGAAGCACTCGACCGTGCGCGCCAGCGCAAACGAGTTCGGCGGGATGATGCAGATATCGCTCTCGACGTCGACGAAACTCGTGGGATCGAATGCCTTGGGATCGACAATCGTGGAGTTGATGTTGGTGAAGATCTTGAATTCGCGCGCGCAACGCACGTCGTATCCATAGCTCGAAGTGCCGTAGCTGACGATGCGATGGCCGTCGGCGGCCTGCTTCACCTGCCCCGGTTCGAACGGATCGATCATGCCCTGCTCGGTCGCCATGCGGCGGATCCAGCGATCGTTCTTGATGCTCATGCTCTGCCGCGCCTTCTCGATTGTCGTTGTCTTGGCCAACCCGCTGGACTATCCGGAAAATAGACATGCGATCCGGGGCGCCAGCACCCGCGGCGATGCGTCCCCGAGGACCCCTAGGTGTCCTGCATGACAATGCGTGGCAATGCGATCGACTTGTCGCGCGCCCGCATCGAGAGTCCGGCTGCCGTGCGTCGCGCGATCGAGCGATAGGCTTCCGCCACGGCGCCGTCCGGATCTGCCTCCACGGTCGGCACGCCGGCGTCGCCATCGGCCCGGATGCGCATTTCCAGCGGCAACGAGCCGAGCAGCGGCACGCCGTATTGGGCCGCCATGTTCTCGCCACCGCCGCTGCCGAAGATGTGCTCGGCATGGCCGCAGCTGGAACAGACGTGCACGGCCATGTTTTCGATGATGCCGAGCACGGGCACCGAGACCTTCTCGAACATCTTGAGCGCCTTGCGTGCATCGAGCAGCGCGATGTCCTGCGGCGTGGTGACGATCACCGCGCCGGAAACGGGGATTTTCTGGCACAGGGTCAACTGGATGTCGCCGGTGCCCGGTGGCAGGTCGATCACCAGATAGTCGAGGTCCTGCCAGCGCGTTTCGCTGAGCATCTGCTGCAACGCCTGCGTCACCATCGGACCGCGCCAGATCATCGGCGTGTCCTCGTCGATCATCAGCCCAATCGACATCGCCTGCAGCCCCAGCGACTGCTTGGGTTCGAGATGCTGTCCGTCGATGCTGTCGGGCTTGCCACTGAGCGAGAGCATGCGCGGAATGCTGGGACCGTAGATGTCCGCATCGAGTACGCCAACGCTGGCGCCCTCGTCGCGCAGCGCCAACGCCAGGTTCACGGCGGTGGTGGACTTGCCGACGCCGCCCTTGCCCGAGGCCACCGCGATGATGTTGCGCACATTGGGCAGTGGCGTGAGTCCCTGCTGGACCTTCTGCGCCTGCACCTTGAATCCCGAGTCGATGTCGATGGCCGCACCCTCGGTCTCGCTCGCGAGAGCTTCACGCACCATCCGCCCCAGTTCAGGTAGAAAGCGCTGGGCGGGATATGCGAGGCGGAGCTCAACGGTGACACGGTTCGACACAGCCGCGACATTCCGCACGCTACCCTGCTCGATCAGATTACGACCGGTATGCGGATCGATGACCGACCGCAGCTTTTCTCGGATACGCTCTTCACTGATCGCCACGGACGGATTTTTCCTCGACTGCAATGCATGCGATTCTATCGCGTCGCGGCAGCGCGCCCGACGGCGCTTCCATCAGACCCTTCCGGCATGAACATCAGCATGAATAACCAGTCCAGATACTTGATCGCGTTTCTCGCGGCCCTCGCGCTTGCGTCGTGCGCGCAGCAACCGAAGCGACCCGATGCAGCGGCGCCCGTTTCCGCTCCGGCGCGACCGGCGCCGGTAACCGGGGAATCGCGTCACGACACGCCGCCGCCAAGCACGTCCAGGGCGCGACCGGCCCGCGCGCCACGACCGGCACCCGGCACCGAGGTGCTCCCGGTGACACCCTTGGAACCCGCGCGGGAAATCACGGGCGCCGCGGCCGGCAGCCGCACCGGCGTACCCATCTGTGACCGCTACCTCGCCTCGTTCCGACAGTGCGAAACCACCATCGGGCAGCACACCCCGCAACAGATCGATCAGCGCTACGCGCGCATCCGCGCAGCTTTGATGCGCAAGTCAGGCACTCCCGAGGGTCGCGCGGAGATATCCAGGTCCTGCAAGGTGCTCGATCGGGCGATGCAGGCGGGTCTCGGCAAGCGCAAGTGTGGCGATCCGCCGGGCTGAGTACTTCCTCGGCGCGCTGATCCGGACGCGCACGGGACTTGCGCGGCGCATGGAATAATCGGCGCGCCCCAAACGTGGAGCAATGAATGTCGCAGACACCTGCGCTGGTTTCCTGCGCGTTGCCGTATGCCAATGGACCCCTGCACATCGGCCATCTGGTCGGTTACGTGCAAGGCGACATCTGGGTGCGCGCGCGCCGGATGGCGGGTGCCACCGCACACTTCGTGTGCGCCGACGACACCCACGGCACTCCGATCATGCTGGCGGCCGAACAGGCAGGCGTCACGCCGGAAGCCTGGATCGCGGGCATCCAGGCGACGCATGAGCGCGACTTCCAGGATTTCGGCGTCGCCTTCGACCATTTCGACTCGACGCATTCGGATCGCAATCGCCGGCTGACCGAATTCGTCTTCGAGCGTCTTGACCGCGACGGCCACATCGCGCGGCGACCGGTCGCGCAGTTCTACGATCCGGTCAAGGGCATGTTCCTGCCGGACCGGTACGTGCGGGGGCAGTGTCCGAAGTGCGGCACGCAGGACCAGTACGGCGACAACTGCGAAAACTGCGGCGCAACCTACGCGCCGACGGACCTCATCGATCCGCGCTCCGTGGTGTCGGGCGCCACGCCTGAACTGCGTTCGTCCGAGCACCTGTTCTTCAAGGTCGGTGACTTCGAAACCGTATTGCGGGAATGGCTGGCGGGCGACGTGGCTACCGCGGGGGTCAAGGCCAAGCTGCGCGAATGGCTGGATTCGGAAGGCGGCCTGCGCGATTGGGACATCTCCCGCGACGCGCCCTACTTCGGATTCGCGATTCCCGGTGCTCCGGACAAGTTCTTCTATGTCTGGCTCGATGCACCGATCGGCTATCTGTCGAGCTTCGCCGCATGGTGCGAAAGCACGATGCCGGGCGCTGAGGGCGAGCGTTATTTCACGCAGTTCCTCGCCCCGGGTCCGCAGGCGGAGCTGCATCATTTCCTCGGCAAGGACATCGTGAATTTCCACGGCCTGTTCTGGCCTGCGGTACTGGCGGGCACGGGCTTCCGGATGCCCAACCGTCTGCACGTCAACGGCTACCTGACGGTCAACGGGGCCAAGATGTCGAAGTCGCGCGGCACGTTCATTCGTGCGCGCACCTATCTCGACAGCGGACTTGAAGCCGAGTACCTGCGCTATTACTTCGCCGCGAAATCATCCGGCGGGGTCGAGGATCTCGATCTGAATCTGGAGGATTTCGCGCAGCGCGTGAACTCCGACCTGGTCGGCAAGTTCGTCAACATCGCCAGCCGCTGTGCGGGTTTCATCTCGAAGCGCTTCGATGGCGTGCTCGCCCCGTCGCCGTCGCCCACCGCCCAAGCCGTGCACCGCGATGCATTCGCGCGCCTCTCGGAAGCCTGCCTCGGCGCGGGAGGCGCCTACGCGAGGGTGAACTACAATGCAGTGCTGCACGTCGTGATGCGTGAAGCCGACGCAGCCAACGAGCGCATCGCCGCGGCCGCACCGTGGCAGTTGGCGAAGGATCCCGCGAACGACGCCGAGCTGCTGGACGTCTGCTCCTCGGCACTCAACACTTTCCGCCTTCTGGCCGGCTTTCTTGCACCGATCCTGCCCTTTACCGCGGCGCGCGTTGCGGGTTTCCTGCTGGCCCCGCTCGATCGCTTCGAGGATCTGGCCGAACCGCTGCGCGCGCACCGCATCGAGCCCTACCATCCCCTTCTCACACGCGTCGACCCCAAGCGGATCACAGCCATGATCGAAGCAAGCACCGAATCGCTGCCCGGGTCATCGCCGCCGGCGACCTCGAACCCCGGTCCGGAAAGCCCGACCGCAGCCAAAGCCGGGGCCGGGCAGAACTCCGCCAACAAGGACGTGGCGGCTGCCGTGATCGGTATCGACGATTTTGCCCGGCTCGATTTGAGGATCGCCCGCGTGGTCGAATGCGCGCATGTCGAGGGCTCCGACAAGCTGCTGCGCTTCAAGCTGGACGCAGGTGAGCTTGGCGAGCGCCAGATCTTCTCCGGGATCCGGGCGAGTTACCCGGAGCCCCAGACGCTGGTCGGGCGCCACGTGGTCTTCATCGCCAATCTCGCGCCGCGCAAGATGCGCTTCGGCATCAGCGAGGGCATGATCCTTTCCGCCGGCGAGGATGGCGGCGCACTGCACCTGCTGGACGCCGACAGCGGCGCCACCGCCGGCATGCCGGTTCGCTGACTTCGCGACGGGACGCTGCGCGATGAGCGCGATCCTCAGGGACTACGACCGGGAAGCGATCGAAGCGGTGCTGCCGCAGACGCAATGCGGCCAATGCGGGTTCGAAGGTTGCACCCCGTATGCGGAGGCGCTCCTCGCAGGCGAAGCCGCGACTGATCGCTGCCCGCCGGGCGGCGATGTGGTGGCAGCCGCCCTCGCACGGCTGCTGCAGCGAGCGCCCCTGCCCTACGACCGCACGCGCGGCACGTACCTGCCTCCACAGCTGGCCGCGGTGCGCGAGGCCGAGTGCATCGGCTGCACCAAATGCATCCAGGCCTGTCCCATCGACGCCATCATCGGCGCGGCCGAGCGCATGCATACCGTCTTGCGGGACGCCTGCAGTGGCTGCGGCCTCTGCATTCCGCCATGTCCGGTCGACTGCATCGATCTCGTGCTCGCGCGCCCAGCGCTTCTTGGCGCAGAGCCGACATTCGAGAACCCGCTGTCGGATCCAGTGGCAGCCGCCCATACAACCCGGCATCCCGAGGCCGATCGCTGGCGCCGCAGGCACGACGCGCGCACGGTGCGACTCGCTGCACGGGTACAGGCGCGGGCCGCACGTCTGCGCCAACGGAGCAGTCCGGTGGGCAACGCTGCCTCGCACCTGCCACCCGTCGTCGCGGCCGCCATGGCGCGTGCACAGCAGCGCCTGGCAGCGCTCGGCATCAACAGGGATCCCGATCAGAGCGCCGATGGCGGCGAGCCGCCGCCTTGAATCCGCGCACGCGGGACGAGATGTTCGAACGCCTGGCCGCGGCCAATCCAGAGCCGGCCACCGAACTCGTATACGAGAGCCCTTTCCAGCTCCTGATCGCGGTGCTGCTGTCAGCCCAGTCGACCGACACTGCCGTCAACCGTGCCACCGGTGCGCTCTTTGCCGCGGCTCCGACGCCAGCCGCGATGCTGGAACTCGGCATCGATCGCGTCCGGCAGGCGATTGCGCGCATCGGGCTTTTCAACACCAAGGCCAGCAATGTCATGGCCACCTGCCAGCTCCTGATCGAACGGCACGGCGGCGCAGTGCCGCGCGAGCGTGAGGCGCTCGAGGCCCTGCCCGGCGTTGGCCGCAAGACTGCGAATGTGGTGCTCAACACGGCGTTTGGCGAAGCCACGATCGCGGTCGACACGCACATTTTCCGCGTCAGCAATCGAACCGGCCTCGCGCCGGGAAAGACACCCCGCGCCGTGGAGGACCGACTGATGCGGGTTGTGCCGCTGCGCTTTCGGCTGCATGCCCATCACTGGCTGATCCTGCACGGACGCTACGTGTGTCTCGCACGCAAGCCCGCATGCGAGCGCTGTCTCGTGGCCGATCTCTGCGACACGGGTCGACGGCTGGGTTACGTAGCGGCTCCGGATCTCCCCTGAACCAAAGCTTTCGCGAAACGTAAACAACTGATCACCCACAATGGCTTTGCAGAAACCCGGCAGGCGTTCGAACCTGCCCGGTCCGCAGCCCATTTTACAGAGGTAGGCGCATTGTCCCGTTGCCTTCATGTTTCCCGGCGATCCATGCCGAGTCCTGACGCCTCGCCAGGCGCATGCTGCCTACCTTGAGGAACTATCGCTGCCGGCAATTTTCAAAGTGGGTACGGCCGCAGGCCGGCGCTCGATACTTGTCCTTCGTCAGGATTTGCACCGTGCGGTCCAATGTCGATACACCGGCCGGAGAAAAACCACATCACTGAACTCGTGCAGGTCCCCTGCATGCACCGAGCACGCGCACTGGCGCCAGCTCCGCGGTTTCGACCCCGGCGCGCCGTACGTGGCAAAACCCCGCGGAGTCCTCCGCAATCCACCAGGAGTAGATTCATGTCGAACAAGACTGTGAAACCCGTTGCAATCGCCATTGGCGCCGCCTTCATCGGTGCGTTCGCGCTGTCCTCCACCTCGTTTGCCATGTCGGACCTCGGCGCCGGCTATCAGCTCGCAGGCGCCACCGCAGCTTCGCTGGGCGAAGGCAAGTGCGGCGAAGGCAAGTGCGGCATGGGCAGCATGGACACGAACAAGGACGGCAAGGTCAGCATGGCCGAGCATGACGCGCATTGGCGCAACCAGTTCATGAAGACCGACGCCAACAAGGACGGAATGGTCGACAAGGCCGAGATGGACGCCATGGCCAAGATGCACGAGGGCAAGTGTGGCGAAGGCAAGTGCGGCGAAGGCAAGAAGGCCCACGAAGGCAGTTGTGGTGCAGACAAGAAGGCCCACGAAGGCAGCTGTGGTGCAGACAAGAAGGCCGCAGAGGGCAAGTGTGGCGAAGGCAAGTGCGGCGAAAAGAAGTAATAGCGCTGACAGCTTCGCTGCAACGTGAAAAATCCACGCCCGCGGCTGGATGAATCGGCCGTAGGACTGGGACTGCGGCGGGCCCTTATCGGCCCGCTGCAGTCGGTTGATGCCGGTGCGATCGACTTCCTCGAGTGCGCACCCGACAACTGGATCGGTGTCGGCGGCCGCCTTGGCGAATGTCTGCAATCGCTGGTCCGCAAATTTCCCCTGGTCTGTCATGGGCTGTCGCTGTCGCTTGGTGGCGTTGAACCCTTTGACCAGACCGCGCTGGCGCGACTGCGCCGGTTTCTCGACGACAACCACGTACTTTGCTACAGCGAGCACTTGAGCTACTGCGCCGATGACGGCCAGCTCTACGATCTGATGCCGCTACCCTTCACGCCCGAGTGCGTTCGACACGTGGTGCGACGCATCGACGAGGTGCAGCAGGCACTCGGCCGACGCAT
>JBBQNY010000040.1:0-20627 GCA_038330365.1 Lysobacterales bacterium
CGCCACCATCGCATTGCCTTCATGACCGCTCGATCCAATGGAATAGAACACGCGATTCTGCACGCGCAGTACACGTGCCATCAGATCGAGGTGCCGCGAGATCAGCTGCGATTCGAACAGATCCGCAAAAGTGCCGGCGTCGAGCTGACTGCCTTCCAGCACGCATTCATCCGGCGCGGGCTTGGCATCGGCGCGCCCCTTCCAGTTCTGGACAAACTCGATGAAATTGACGTCGCAGATTTCGGCGCGATTGACGCCGCGCATGCGGGCGGGAACGGGTGACGCTGCAGCCACGGTCTCTGTTCTCCGGTGCGCGCAAAGGGGCGCAACAATCGCGCATTGTGTCCGCTCACGACGCCGCTGGCGACCCGCACGGCCTCCACGGGCCTGCCTGCGAGCAAGGCCAGTCGCGACGGCCTGGTGCGCCGATCGTGCGCTGGCGCCATTGCGCTGGCTATCGCCGCTACATTTTCCGCGATTGCCACACGGCTCGAGTCTGCGCCCACACCCCGACGGGGGCGTCGGCGAATGGCTCGGGCAAACGGCCCGCACCGCGAAAGCTAGAGCCCAGGCGCTCGGCCAGACGGATCGAAGCTTCGTTGTCCGGATCGATGTTGTGAATCACCTCGTCCCACCCCAGCGCCTCGAACGCCCAGTCGATGGCGGCGCGGCTGGCTTCGGTGGCATAACCCCGTCCCCAGCAGGCGCGGCGGAATGACCAGCCAACCTCGGTGCCGTTCCACCCTTCCGGTTGCCACGGCCCGGCTTGTCCCAGCCATTCGCCAGTGCGCTTATCAAGTACAGAAAACATCGCAAACCCCTGCACATGCCAGGCACCGGGCATCTGCAGAAACCGGCGCCACGCAGCAGCACGCTGCACCGCGCCGCCAATGTGTCGCGCCGCTTCCGGATCGCCAAACAACTCGGCGTAACGCTCGAAATCGCCAATCTCCGGCACCCGCAGAAGCAGGCGCTGCGTCTCGATCACAGGGAACGCTCGCACTTCAGATGCCCCTTGCCCAGCGGCCAAGGGCTCAGAATGCATTGATGCCGGTGAGTTCGCGTCCCACCACCAGCTGGTGCACGGTTTCCGTTCCCTCGTAGGTGATGACCGACTCGAGATTGAGCGCATGGCGGATCGGGCAGTGCTCGGTGGTGATGCCGGCACCACCGAGGATGTCGCGCGCTTCTCGTGCAATGTCGATTGCCATGCGGCAGTTGTTCCACTTCGCCAGCGATACCTGCGTCGGCTGCATGCGCCCCGCGTCCTTCAGACGTCCGAGTTGCAGGGAAAGGAGTTGCGCGGAAGTGATACGGCGCGCCATGTCCGCGAGCTTGAGCTGCACGGCCTGGTTGGCAACGATCGGACGATCAAACAGGATTCGCTCTGCGCCGTAGGCGAGCGCCTCGGCGAGGCAGGCCTGCGCCGCCCCGATCGGACCCCAGGTGATGCCGTAACGCGCCTGGGTCAGACAACCGAGGGGGCCCTTGAGACCTTTGACATTGGGCAGTCGGTTCGCTTCGGGAATACGCACGTTGTCAAAAAACAGCGCGCTTGTCACCGAAGCACGCAGACTCATTTTGTGCTTGATCAGCTGCGCCTTGAATCCCTCCATGTCGCGCTCGACAACAAACCCCTGGATCCCGTCCTCGGTCCGCGCCCACACGATCGCGATGTGCGCCAGGTTGCCATTGGTGATCCACATCTTGGAGCCGTTGAGAATCCAGTCGTCGCCATCACGCCGGGCCTGGGTTTTCATGTTGGCGGGATCGGAACCACCATGCGGCTCGGTCAACCCGAAACAGCCGATGATCTCGCCGCGCGCCATGCCAGGCAACCAGCGCTCACGCTGTTCCTCGTTGCCGTAGGCGAAAATCGGATACATGCAAAGCGACGACTGCACCGAAACAAAACTGCGGATTCCCGAATCCCCGCGCTCAAGCTCCTGGCAGATGAGTCCGTAGCTGACCGAATTGAGATCGCCGCCACCGTATTTTTCGGGCAGGGAAGATCCCAGCAGGCCGAGCTCCGCAATTTCCGCAATCAGTTCTGCAGGGAAACGACCCTCATCGAACGCGTTCCCGATGATTGGAAGCACGCGCTCATCCGTGAACCGGGCCACGGTGTCCTGCACCGCGCGTTCCTCTTCGCTCAGCAGGCTGCGGATGTCGTAGAGATCCATCGGATCGAGAGCCATGATTGCCTTTTCTTGTCGTTGCGCGAACTGGACTGGCCATTCTATCGGTGCGCGCGAGATTGGCCATGTCTTGCAGGCCCTCTGATGACAGCAGAGACTGAAGCTTTCGGCGAGCGCGCATGGCCTGCGCCGACATGCCCGAACCGGCTCTCGCATTGGCACCAGCGAGAAAACACCCCGGCTGGCGATGGCGTTGCGGCCGGTTTCCGACGGGTTGAATCGAAATGGAAAGGGCCGGGTTCGAGTACGAACCGTGGCATCGGGTCGAAATAAAATGCTCCCATTCGTAACTGGGCTTACGCAACCGATGGGCATGAGTGGTTTCACAAAAACGTCACGTCAGTTCACCCCAACCAACTGCAAGCGCTTGTATTTACTGACCTACGCGGGGACAATCAGCTCCGATTTAGCGCCAGCTCCTCCCGCTCCGATTAATAAGGAATCAACCCGATGAAACTTCGCACCGCACTTCTGCTTGCCGGCCTCGTCGCCGCAGGCGTGACGCAGGCCCAGACTGTTATCACGGTTTCCAACGGAAGTCTGAATACCTACGACGCGACCGCACCGGGTGCAGCATTTTCGTCGGTTCCGATCTCCGGCCTCGTCGCGGGCGACGTCATTCGCGGCATCGACCTGCGTCCTGCCAACGGCACCATCGTGGTGGTGGCTGACGGCGCCGCTGCGGATCGTCTGTACACACTCAATCCCCTGACGGGTCAGGCGACCCTGCTCTCGACGCTCAGCACGGCCCTGAGCGGCACCGCTTTCGGCGTCGATTTCAATCCGACCGTCGACCGCCTGCGCGTGGTCAGCGACACCGGTCAGAACCTCCGCATCAACGCCGACACCGGCGCCGTCACCGTCGATGGCCCGCTCAATGGTGCGACCACCAGCATCCAGGCCTCCGGATACACCAACAGTTTTCCGGGTTCGACCGCCACGATGCTGTTCGGTATCAACAGCGCTACGGACAGCCTCTACCAGCAGAATCCGGCCAACGACGGTACGCAGATCCTGATCGGCGCGCTCGGTGTGAACACCACCAGCGACATGGATATTGACGTTCTCTCCGACGCCGGTGGCGGCAGCAACATCACATACGCAGGTCTCAATGTCGGTGGGTTCACGAATCTGTACACCGTCAACACGACCAGCGGCGCAGCCACGCTCCTCGGTCGTCTCGGTAGCGGAGCCGTGATCCAGGGCTTCGCGGTGCGTGCCGGTGCACCCGGCGGTGCGGGCGCCAGTGGCGTCCCGGTCTTCGGCACCAAGGGCCTCATCCTGCTGGGCTTGCTGCTCGGGGCCTTTGCCGTGGTGGTGCTGCGCCAGTCGCGCTGAGTCAAGCGGCAAGATTTTGAGAGAGCCGCCTGCGGGCGGCTTTTTCTTTGTCTTTTGACTGCCGTCGAGGAGCAATGAACGAGGGTGAGAAACGGGGAAGGCCTCTCGTCAATCGCCACCATTCCGGATTTGCGATACTGCCCGGCCTGAGACTCGTCACCAAAAGGACACGCTGATGCGCTGGAACCGGCAGTCGAATGCCTCCCTGTGTCTCCCGAAGCGCAACATGAATCCGGTTCCACTCCGCGTAGTCCCCTCGCGCTCGTTCAAGCAGGCAAAGAAACTCTCATGATTCCAGCTATCGAGGCCCTGAAGCGACTGCAGGAAGGCAACATCCGCTTCGTCGACGCTGTAGGAAAGGGCCAGGCACCCGCCGGTGACGCGCGTCGATTTGAACTCGGCCAGGCACAGACTCCATTTGCGATCATTCTCGGCTGTTCGGATTCGCGCGTGCCCGCCGAGATCGTCTTCGACCAGGGTCTGGGCGACCTTTTCGTCATTCGCGTGGCCGGCAATATCGTCGCGCCGTCACAGGTTGGCAGCGTGGAATTCGCCGCAGAGCAGTTCGGCACGCGACTGGTCGTGGTTCTGGGCCACTCGGGCTGCGGCGCGGTGATCGCCACCATCGAGTTCCTGAAAGGATCCTCCAGTCACCGCTCAAGAAAGCTGCATTCGATCGTAAGTCGCGTGCGGCCTGCGGTGGAGGGCTGGATGTCCAGCCGTACCGAGCTTGATCCGGACACACTGCTCCAGGAGGCGGTGCGTGCAAACATCCGGGCGTCGGCCAATCATTTGCGGCACGGCTCGGTCGTGGTGGAAGAACTCATCGACCGTGAGGGACTGCTGGTCGTCGGTGCGGAATATTCGCTGGAGACCGGAATCGTCGATTTCTTCGACGGCATGCCCGTCTAGACTCGCATCCACAACGGCGTGAATGGCGTCCCATCTCAGCCCGCGCTGGAGATTCGCGCGCACAGCCCCCCGCCCCCGCTCGGTTGCAGGAGCGTGCTTGCGCGCGATGGCGCCATGCAAAGTCGTGCCCGCGCACCGTTTCGAGATGACGCCATCGCGCGCTAGCGCGCTCCTACACGAGCTTCGTGCGAGCACGGCATGGCTTCGTCACCGGAGACGGATGCGTGCATGCGTGCTGCGCTGGAGCGCGCCGACGAAGTCGGCGTGAAATCTCCTACACCGGTGACAGGTCTCGATACGCGAAGCGCCCGTCGCCGATGTGATCGCGGCTCTGCTCCAACGCGAGCGGTGCGCTGAACATGGGTCCGTCGTGGACGCAGGTGTGGAACTCACCGTTCTCGCCGCAGGGATCGACGCCCACCGGCAGCTCGGACAGAAAAGACAGATCAAACTCGCGGCCTGCGAATTCCGCAGCCAACTGGCCCGTATCCACGCAGCAAAGCGTGGCACGGAGGCCGCGGGAAATCATCGTGCGCGCAAGATTGCCGGTATCGCTGCCAAACAAGGGATAGACCGTATTCCAACCGAGCCGTTTGCACATGGCACTGCGCCATGCGCGGATGTCCTCGAGAAAAAGATCACCGAAGGCAATGTGCTGCAGTCCCGGAAAGCGTTCCCGAGCTGCCGCCAGCGCACGACGGAACGAAGCTTCATAAGTGTCGTTGTCGGGCATGCGCGGCTGCCACGACTCAATCAACGGGAGACCGATCGACGCGGCCTGTGCATGCAGGACCTCCCGACGAATACCCTGCATCGCGACTCGATCCGACCCTTCCGTCAGTGTGGTCAAGAGGGCGACGGGCGCGAATAACTCATCCTCGCGCAGCGCCTGCAACATCCATGCCGAATCCTTGCCCCCCGAAAATGCCACCAGCACCGGTATCGGAATTCTCGCTTTGCGGGCGTTGCGGCGAGCCGGTTGCGAATCGGGCATCACCCTTCCGCGGGATCCCAGGCCGGCACGTGGCCCGTGGCCACATGCTGCCGAGCCGACTCCACATTCAGATGTGAGTCGTCGAAGAAAATGTCCGCCCCGAACGCACGCAGGAATGGACCTTTGTCGCGGCCACCGAGAAACAGGGCCTCGTCGATGCGTACGCCCCAGTGCCGAAGAGTCAGGATCACGCGCTTGTGCGCCGGCGCCGAACGCGCCGTCACCAGTGCCGTCCGCAAGGGCGACGACTCGGCTGGAAAGGCGGACTGGATGCGGTGCAGCGCCTCCAGAAAGCCGCGAAACGGACCGACCGCAAGCGGCTCACCCACGCGCTCGACCTCATGGGCTGCGAAGGCCTCGATGCCTCCGTCGCGACTGACTTGTTCGGATTCGGAGCCGAAAACCACCGCGTCGCCATCGAAAGCAATCCGCAGCTCATCGCTGTCGCGCACGGTGCTCGACGACGCGAGCACGGTCGCCGCCGCCACTCCTGCGTTGAGCGCCGCGCGCACGTCTTCCGCATGCGTGGAGAGAAAAAGCTGTGCACCGAAGGGCTGGATATAGGGAAAGGGCGGCGCCCCGCTGGTGAACGCAGCGCGCGCGATGTCGAGACCGTGATGTTCGACCGAGTTGAAAATGCGCAGTCCGGTGTCGCCGGAGTTGCGCGACAGCAGGATCACCTCGATACGCGGTCCGTCGTGGCTGCCACGGTTGAGCGCGAGCAACTTGCGCACCAGCGGAAACGCGATGCCAGGCTCGAGGGTGTCGGTCTCATGTTCGATCTGGTGGCGGATGTAGGCGTCGAGCCCTTCGCGCTCGAACAGCGCATGCGCGTCATCCAGCGCGAACAGCGCGCGCGAGGAAATCGCAACGGTGAACCGGTCGGGCGTTGCGACAGGTTCCGGCTCAACGGCCATCGAAACCGTCGAGCAGGATCCACTCGCCTGCGGCATCGACTGCGGCCTTGGCATCGAGTCGGCCGTGACCGAATACCGCGTTCGGGATGACCGCCCCGTCGAATGAGCCACAGGTCTGCGTACTCGTGCGTGGCGCCGCATTCTGCTCGAGCAAGGCACGTACGCGATCCGGATAATTGGCGAGCCAGGACCGTCTTGAGATCAGCAGGGCAGCCGCCCCCGCGACGTGCGGCCCGGCCATGCTGGTGCCACTCAGGCTGCCGTAGCCGTTGCCGCGGATCGAAGAACGGATCGACGAGCCGGGCGCAGCAATGGAAGGTGCCAGGCGCCCACCCACCGGGCCGCGACTGGAAAAGCCGGAGATCGCGTCATTGGCCGCAATGGTCGTTGATCCGACCGTAAATGAAAGCTCGAGCGTCGCCGGCGGATCCTGCACGGTATTGCAACTGCTGCCGGCATTGCCGGCGGAAACCACGAACAGGATGCCCAGGTCGAGCAGGTTGCGGATGGCCGTGGCCATGAGGACGTCGGTCTGTGCGCTGCAACCCTCGCTTGCCGGACATCCCCACGAGTTATTGATGACGTTGGGCGCGAGGTCGGCGCGCGGGTTGTTTCCCTGCGCATCGGTGGGTGCGGCAAAAAACTGCATGCACTCGAGGTAGGTCGCGGGCGTGCCGTTCCCGCGCTCCATGTTGCGGCAGCCGATCCAGCGCGCCTGTGGTGCCACGCCGATCTGATTGCCCGCGCCATCGTCGCCCACCATCGTGCCCATGGTGTGCGTGCCGTGGCCCTGGTCGTCGCACGGCGCGGCCGCATCGAGCCCACAACTATTGCTGCCACCACCCACTAGCGTGTGGATGGCGTCGTGCCAGTTGTAGTCGTGAGTGGCTGTCTCTGTTTCCGGATTCCAACCCCGATACTGGCGCTTGAGTGCCGGATGGTCCCACTGGTAGCCCGTATCCTCGCCGGCCACCACCGCGCCCTGCCCCGCGTACCCGGCGGCCCAGGATTGAGGGGCACGGATGCGATCGATGCCCCACTCGATGGCGCTGACGGCCTTCGGCTGAGCGGCTTCGACATCCACCGGTTCGATGCCCTTCACAACCGGATTGCCGGCGAGGAACCGAACGTCGGTGCGCGCCGCAAGCGTTGCGATTTCGTGTGCGGGAACGCGGGCCCAGATGGAACTGGCGATCCAGTACTCCCGGTAGGAATATCCGCGCAGCTGGAGCCAGCCGACGATGTCATGTGCGGAGGCTTCGAACGCCTCACGCTTGCCGTCGACGATTGCCGTCTGCGCAAAAATGCCAGCCGGCCGGGCACTCGAACCGGGCTCCGGCACCGCAATCAGCAACTCCACCATGCGATCGTCTGCGCGCAAAACCGACAGGGCGGGATCCACTCGCCCTGGCGCCGGTGGCGCGGCAGGGGCGATTGCCGCCGTGACGGAACTCGCTGCCATCGCGATCGCGATACTGCATCCGAGTGCGCGCAGGAGCGGTGGATTGCGCGCGCCGTCAGGGTTCAAACTGCTCATCAAGAATGCGCTCCTCGAGACTGTGTTCCGCATCGAACAGCAGCGTCAATGTGATGTCGTGCGCTTCCTCGATTTCGACCTCGAGAATATCGCGCACCTCGTGCGAATCGGCCGTGGCGCTCACCGGTCGCTTGTAATGGTCCTGCACCTCGAACTTGATTCGCACGTCGTTGCGCAGGATCGCGCCGCGCCAGCGACGGGGCCGGAACGCCGCAAGCGGCGTCAGTGCCAGCACCCCGCTGCCCAGCGGCAGGATCGGTCCATGCGCGGACAGGTTGTAGGCGGTGGACCCCGCGGGCGTCGCCACCAGGGCACCATCGCACACCAGTTCCTCGATCCGCTGCCGGTCGTTCAGCGAGACGCAGAGTTTGGCTGCCTGCCGCGTCTGCCGCAGCAGCGATACTTCATTGAACGCGAGATGCTCAACTGTATGTCCCGACTCGGTGGTCGCGGTCATGCGCAGGGGATGGAGTTCGGTCTCCTGCGCAGCAGCGATCCTTTCCTGCAGTTCTTCCTCATGGAAGAGATTCATCAGAAAGCCGACCGTGCCGGTCTTCATGCCGAACACCGGCTTGTTGGTCGCCCGCAGGCGATGCAGGGTCTGCAACATGAAACCGTCGCCGCCAAGGGCGACGATCACGTCGCAGTTCTCCGGCTCGTGGTTGCCATAGCGGGCCGTCATCTTGGCCAGAGCTGCCTGTCCCTCTGCCGCGCGGCTGGCGACGAATGCGAGACGAGCCGGTGTGCTCATCGCCACCGTCCGCACCGTGGGGTGTGCGGTCTGTCGATGCACACCAACGGGCGCGTACCCATCACCGCGTGCTGCCACTCTGCACGAGTTGACCGAGCCGCCTGAGCACCACGGATACGGTCGGATAGTCGAGCTGCACCTGGGTACTCAGGTCTTTCAGCATGTCGCGCGTGAAACGAAGCGACGGATCTTCCCGCTCGAGCCAGCGCGCCACTCGCTTGGCACCGTCCATATCGGGATCCGCTCCGGGTTCCTGGTGCTCCAGCACCTGGGCCGCCAGCGTGCGCTGCTGCTGCACAAGCTCGTCGCGCAGGGAGCCGCGGGCATTCGCATGCCAGCGACCTTCGACCGGCAGCTCCTCGATCCGGTCCATCAGCCAGCGCAGGTGCAACGAGTCGCCCAGCGCGAAGAATATCTTGGCCACCGCACGCACGGGACGGCGATGCTGCAGCGCGACCTCGACGATGTCGAGCGCCGAGCCCACGGCGGGCAGCAGGCTCAAACGCTTGGCGAGTGCGGCCGGCATGCCCCGCGCGAGCCACTTGTTCTCCGCGGCCTCCGCCGTGCGCCGGTCTGCACGCGTCATTACCTGGTCGAGTCCGGCCAGCAACTCCGTGAACGGCTCGTGGTAGCGCTCTACTGCTGCCGCGATGTTCAGCCGATTGTTCGGGAGGTTGAGTAGCCAGCGCGTCAGCTGGCGCATCAATCCCCATACCTTGAGTTGTGCGTCGATCTGCGCATCGGCGCCTGCGAGGCCGTCCAGTGCCTCGATCTCGGCCCACAGGTCACGCGCATCGAAGATCTCGCGGGCAATGGCGTAGGCCTTGGCAATCTCTCCGGGCCCGGCGCCGGTGTCTTCCTGCATGCGCAGCACGAAAGTCGCGCCCATGCGATTGACCACCGAGTTGCAGACCGCCGTGGCGATGATCTCCCGGCGCAGCCGATGACGCTGCATGGCCTCGCCATAGGGCCCCTGCAGGGGCGAGGGGAAGTAGCGCAGCAGCTCCTTGGACAGATGCGGATCTTCCGGAACATCGGAGTCGAGCAACTGCTGGAACAGCACGAGCTTGGCGTAGGACAAAAGCACGGAGAGCTCGGGCCGCGTCAGGCCCTGTCCGCGCGCGCGGCGATCCGCGAATTCGGCCTCGCTCGGCAGGAATTCGAGCTGCCGGTCCAGCAATCCGCGCTCTTCCAGTACGCGCACGAAGTGGCGCTTGGCGCCGAGTCGCTCGACGCTCATGCGCTCCATCAGCGAGATCGCCTGGTTCTGCAGATAGTTGTCGCGCAGCACCAGCGCCTCGACCTCGTCCGTCATCTCCGCCAGCAGCAGGCTGCGCGTCTCGAATTCCAGCAGTCCGCGTGCCACTGATTCGTTCAGCAGGATCTTGATGTTCACCTCGTGATCCGAGGTATCCACACCGGCGGAGTTGTCGATGAAATCCGTGTTGAGCAGCACGCCAGCGTGCGCCGCCTCGATCCGTCCCCGCTGCGTCATGCCGAGGTTGCCGCCCTCACCCACTACCTTGCAACGGAGGTCCACGCCATCGACACGGATGGCGTTGTTGGCTCGATCCCCGGCATCGGCGTCGTTTTCGATCGACCCTTTGACGTAGGTGCCGATACCTCCGTTCCAGAGGAGATCGACCGGCGCCTTCAGGATTGCCTTCATCAGCTCGGATGGCGAGAAGTCCTCCTCCTCGCTCTGGATCCCCAGCGCGGCGCGCGCCGCGGCACTGATCTCGATCTTCTTGGCGCTGCGCGGGAAAATGCCGCCACCCTCCGAAATGAGTTTCTGGTCGTAGTCCTCCCACGAGGATCGCGGCAAGGCGAACAGGCGCATGCGCTCCGCGTACGACACGGCTGCGTCGGGATCGGGATCGAGGAAGATGTGGCGGTGATCGAACGCCGCGACGAGACGGATGTGCGTCGACAGCAGCATGCCATTGCCGAAGACATCGCCCGACATGTCGCCGATTCCGGCGCAGGTGAAATCCTCGCTTTGAGAGTCGCGTCCCATGGCGCGGAAATGGCGTTTGACCGACTCCCATGCGCCCTTTGCGGTAATGCCCATGCCCTTGTGGTCGTAGCCGACCGAGCCGCCCGACGCGAATGCATCGCCGAGCCAGAAGCCGCGTTCGATCGCGAGTTCGTTGGCGATATCCGAGAACTTCGCGGTGCCCTTGTCCGCTGCAACCACGAGGTAGGGATCGTCCGCGTCGTGGCGCACCACGCACTCGGGATGCACGACCGCACCTTCGACCAGATTGTCCGTCACATCCAGCAGGCAGTTGATGAACGACTTGTAGCAGGCGATGCCCTCGGCAAGCTGGGCATCGCGATCCCCGCCCACGGGCGGACGCTTGACATAGAAACCACCCTTGGCGCCGACCGGCACGATTACCGTGTTCTTCACCATCTGCGCCTTCACCAGCCCCAGTACCTCGGTGCGGAAATCCTCGCGCCGGTCCGACCAGCGCAGTCCGCCACGTGCGACAGGGCCGAAGCGCAGGTGCACACCTTCCACGCGCGGACCGCAAACGAATATCTCGCGGTAGGGTCTGGGTTTCGGCAGATCGGGCAATTGCGAAGTATCGAGCTTGTAACTGACCGTATCGCGCGGCTGCCCGTCCAGCAGCTGGTAGAAATTGGTGCGCAGCGTCGCGCCGATGACCGTCGCGAACGCGCGCAGGATTCGATCGTCGTCCAGAATCTCGACGCGCTCCATCAGACCCAGCAACACGTCGCTGATCGCGGCGACCTGCTGCGCCCGCGAGTTGCTGCGTGCGGCTACGAGGTGATCCACCAGTCCAGGACTGCCGTGCGCATGCTGGTTGAAACCGAGCGCTTCCCATTCCTGTGCGAACGCGGCGCCTGCTTCACGGCCACCCTCCTGCTCGCGGTGGGGATGGAACTTGGCGGCAAAGAGTTCGGCCAGCAGGCGCGCATGCAGGGGATGCGCGACCAGCGTCTGCTCCACGTAGGACTGCGAGAACGGCACGCCGGTCTGCAGCAGATACTTGAAACATGCGCGCAGCATCGACACCTGGCGCCAGTCCAGCCCCGCCCGCAGGATCAGGCGATTGAAACCGTCATTCTCGCTGTGGCCACGCCAGACCCGCTTGAACGCTTCCTGGAAGCGCTCGCGCGCGATCTCGACGTTGAGATCCGGCGGATCGGCTTCCACCTCGAAGTCCTGCAGGTGGATGGTTCTGCCCTCGACCTCGAACTGGAACGGGTGCTCGGTGAAGATGCGCATGCCGAGGTTCTCGAACATCGGCAGCGCGTCGGACAGCGTCAATGGATGGTCGAACCGGAACAACTTGAACCGCAGGCGATCCGAATCGCCCTCGGACCTCACCAGGTCAAGCCGGATATCGTCGCGGTCGATCAGCGCCGCGGCGGAGGCCACGTCGTAGGCCGCCGATTCCGGTGTCACCTGCTCCATGTAACCGATGGACAGCGCCTTGGCAAAGCGCGCCTGCAATTCCAGTCCGCGCTCCTCGCCATGCCGCTGCACCAGCTGATCGCGCAGCGCGTCATGCCAGTTGCGGACAATCGACGTGATCTCGGCCTCGATCTCCGATAGATCGGGACGCGGCCGCGCACCTTTGTGCGGCCGCACGATCATGTGGATGCGCGCCAGCGGACGCTCGCCGATGTGCACCGTCGTGTCGACGTGTTCACCCTCGAATGCGCGCGTGAGCAGCGCTTCGATGCGCGCGCGCACCAGCGGGTTGAAACGCTCGCGTGGCAGGAATACGAGAATCGAAAAGAAGCGTCCGTAGCGATCGCGACGCACGAACAGACGTGTGTGCTGCCGCCCTTCGAGCCGCAGCACTCCCAGCGCGATATCACCGAGTTCCTCCGCGCTGCTGTGCATCAGTTCATCGCGCGGCAGCACCTCGAGGATATTGCGCAACGCCTTGCCACTGTGACTGTCCGACCGGAGCCCGGAGCGCTGCATCACACTCTCGTACTTCTGGCGTACGACGGGGATGTCCCACGGGCGACGTGCATACACGCTCGACGTGAACAGACCGAGGAAACGTTCTTCCCCGATCGCTCGACCGTTGTCGTCAAAGCTCAGGATGCCTACGTAGTCCATGTAGCCCGGACGGTGCACCGTGGACCTGGAATTGGTCTTGGTGACGATGATCGCGTTCGCCGTGCCACTCAGATCCATGCGGTGGGCGGCGAGCGAAGCCAGCGGACGCGGTTGTGCGCGATCCTGGCCGCGCAGGATCCCAAGGCCGGAGCCCTCCACCGCGGAGAGCACTTCGCCGTCGTCACCGGCAGCCACCCGATACTCGCGGAATCCGAGGAAGGTGAAGTGGTTGTCCGCCAGCCAGTTCAGGAACTCGACTGCCTCGGCCCGATTCGCATCGTCGATCGGCATCTTGCGACTGACTACATCCCGTGCGATCTCGCGCATGCGTGCACGCATCGCCTCCCAGTCCTGGACAGTTGCGCGAACGTCGGCGAGCGCCTGCAGCACGCATTCCTTCAGCGACAGCAACTGGTCGGCTTCGGCGCGCCGGTCGATCTCAAGATGCATGAGCGACTCGGAAGTCGAACGCGGTCCGCTCGCGTCGCTGTGCGTGGCGACGATGTGCCCCGCGGCGTCGCGCTCCACATGGATGACCGGATGTACGACCGAATGCAGCGCGGCGCCGCACCGATTGATCGCAATGGTTACCGAATCGACCAGAAAGGGCATGTCATCGTTCACGACCTGGATGACCGTGTGCGTCGATTCGAATCCGTGCTCGGATTGGGTGGGATTGAAAACCCGAACCAGTGGTCGCCCGCCCGGTCGCGTCGCGGAAAGATCGATCAGTCCGAGCATCAGCGCGGCCCACTCGTGCGCCGTCCTGAGATTCAGGTCCTCGTCGTCAATGCGGCGAAAAAAGCGCTCGATCATGGGCGCCAACGCGGCGTGGCGGGACTGACTCAGGCGCCCCTTCAGTTCTTCCATGACGGCCGCAACGGTGGGAGCGGAGTCGGCTTTCATCTGCGCATTCATCGGCGATCAGTTGGGGCTGGGAGAAGCTCCGAATGATAGCGCGCTTCGTTCGCGAGCCCGGAGCGCCCGGACCCGCGCGACCGTCCTTTTCCAACTTCAAGCGCCGGCAGCGCAGCCGGATCAATCAGTCGCAGGGCTCCCTTTCCAAGGGGCGAATCAGCGCAGGCCGGTTTCGTGACGCGCAATCACGAGTCGCTGGATTTCGCTGGTTCCCTCATAGATTTCCGTGATCTTGGCATCGCGGAAATAGCGCTCGACCGGCATTTCCTTCGAGTAACCCATGCCGCCATGGATCTGCACGGCCTGGTGCGTGATCCACATGGCCGCTTCGGATGCGGTGAGTTTGGCTACGGCCGCCTCGGTCGTGAATCGACCGCCGTTGGCCTCCGTTTGGCCCTTCGCCCACGCCGCCCGCAGCGTCAAATACAGCGACGCATCAAGCTTGCATTTCATGTCGGCGATCTTGGCCTGGATCAGCTGGAAGCTGCCTATGGGCTGACCGAAGGCCTCGCGCTCCTTTGCATACTCGAGCGAAGCCTCGTATGCGGCCCGCGAAAGACCCACGGCCTGCGAGGCGATGCCGATGCGCCCCGCATCGAGCACTCCCATGGCGATCTTGAAACCGTGACCTTCATCACCGAGAAGGTCGGCGGCATCGGCACGGTAGTCCGTGAATTCGATCTCGCATGTGGCCGAGGCCCGGATGCCCATCTTGGGCTCTGTCTTGCCCCGGTGGAAGCCATCGCGCCCGGTGTCAACGACGAACGCCGAAATGCCACGTGCGTGACGCTCCGGCTCCGTCATCGCGAACAGGACGATGTAGCGCGCCACGGGACCCGAAGTGATCCAGCTCTTCTTGCCGTTGATGAGAAAACTTCCATCTGCCTGCTTCTGCGCCCGACAGCGCATGGCGGTGGCGTCCGAACCCGACTGCGGTTCGGTCAGCGCAAAGGCACCAATCTCGCGACCCTCGGCAATCGCACGAACGTAGGTCTGCTTCTGGTCCTCTGTGCCGAACTTGAGGATGCCGTTGCAGAACAGCGAGTTGTTGACGGACATGATGGTGGAGTGCGCCGCGTCGGCCGCCGCGATCTCGATCATCGCCAGCACGTAGGAGATCGGATCCATCCCGGCACCGCCGTACTCGACCGGGACCTCGATGCCCATCAGGCCGTTCTCGCCCATCATGCGGATGTTCTCGAGCGGGAACTCGCCCGTGTGGTCGTGATATTCCGCACTCGGCGCGACCACTTCGCGCGCAATGCGTCGCGCCACGTCCTGGATTGCCCGTTGTTCCTCGCTGAGTCCGAAATCCATCGTGTCCCCGTTAGCCGTAGGTCGTAGAGAACACACGATCATAGCGGCTGCCCGTCAGAGAGCCTCCCTCTTCTGCCCTCATCCCGTTTGCGGTGAGCCCACACTGCACCAGGCTGTCGTAGGAGCGCGCCAGCGCGCGATGGCGTCATACACAACCGTGCCGCGCGCTCCGTGCCGCCATGACGCCATCGCGCGCTAGCGCGCTCCTACACGCTGGGGGTGTTGTGAGCGCGGCACGGAGGGCAACCGGTGTGTCAAGCGCCGGTGCGCCGTCGCCTCGCGTTAGCCCTGCGATTGCCAAGTGCTGCCCAGCCCACTAGCCTTGTTCCATCTTTCAATCAAGATGAAAGGATATAAGTGGATCTCGCGGCATGCTCGGCCCTGTTCCGCCTGCTGGCCGACGCCACGCGCGTGCGGCTGCTGGCGTTGCTCGAACATGAGGAGCTCACCGTCGCGGAGTTGGCCGCAGTCACCCGGCTGGCGCAGCCCCGTGTCTCCACCCACCTTGCCAAATTGCGCGATGCCGCGGTCGTTCACGATCGCCGCTCAGGCGTCTCGGCCTACTACCGACTGAACACGGATCGCAATCCGGCGCTGGCCGCCGTATGGCAAACGCTGCGCACGGCAGCGGACGATCCCCTGCTCAGCGAAGACGCAGCACGGCTGCCCGAGGTCCTTGCACGCAGGGCGCGCGACGCCAACTGGGCCGATGCGGTAGCCGGCGACATGGAACGCCACTACTCGCCGGGGCGTACCTGGGAAGCGATGGCCCGCGGGCTCGCGCATCTGCTCGATCTGGGCGACGTGCTCGACGTTGCGTCCGGCGACGGGGTACTGGCGGAGCTGCTGGCCCCGCATGCGCGCTCCATCCAGTGTGTCGATTCGAGTCCGCGCGTCGTCGCCGCTGCGCAGGAGCGACTCCGAGCGGCGCCGCACGTCTCGGTCAGCCTCGGCGACATGCATGCACTGCAACAGGAAGACGCGTCCGTCGATGCCGTGCTGCTGATTCAGGCGCTGACCTACAGTGGGCATCCCGGCCAGGCATTGCAGGAAGCAGTGCGCGTACTGCGTCCGGGCGGCACTCTGCTGGCCAGCACGCTTGTCCGCCATCCGCACCGCAGCGCGGTGGAACGCTTCGGCCACTGCAACGCCGGTTTTTCGATCGATCAGCTGTCGCGACTCGCACGCCAGGCCGGAGCAGAGGTGCTGCGATGCGGACCCAGCTCACGCGAGCGGCGCGCACCGCATTTCCAGGTGCTCACACTGCTGGGTCGAAAGCCGTGAAGCGCCTGCCCTGGCGTGATCCTGCGCGCGTCGCACGACTGGACATTCTGCTGTCCGAGCGCATCGCCATTCTCGACGGCGCGATGGGCACCATGATCCAGCGCCATCCGCTGGACGAGAAAGACTTCCGCGGCGAGCGCTTCGCCCAGGGCCACGACAGCCATCGACTGCAGGGCGGCCACGAGCACCACGGCGATTGCGGCTGCGCGCGAGAACAGCGCGGCAACAACGACCTGCTCAGCCTGACCCGACCGGACCTGATCGGGTCGATCCACGCGGAGTACCTCGCCGCCGGCGCTGACCTCATCGAGACCAATACCTTCAACAGCACGGCAATCAGTCTCGAGGACTACGGACTCGCGCATCTGGCGCGGGAACTCAACGTCGCAGGCGCAGCGCTCGCGCGCAGCGCCTGCGATGCAGCCGAAGCCGCCGCACCGGGCCGCAGCGCATTCGTGGTGGGCGTACTCGGTCCCACCAGCCGCACGGCGTCGATCAGCCCCGACGTGAACCGGCCCGGATACCGCGCCATCAGTTTCGACCAGCTGCGCACCGCCTACCGCGATGCCGTGGACGGTCTGCTCGAGGGTGGCGCCGACCTGCTGATGGTGGAGACGGTTTTCGACACGCTCAACGCCAAGGCGGCGCTCTTTGCCATCGAGGAGGCGTTTGACGCCTGCGGCACGCGCGTGCCCGTGACGATTTCGGGCACCATCACCGACGCGTCGGGACGCACGCTTTCGGGCCAGACCGCCGAGGCATTCTGGATTTCCATCCAGCACGCGCACCCCTTCTCGATCGGCCTGAACTGCGCACTGGGCGCCCGCGATCTGAGGGCGCACGTGGACGTGCTGGCGCAATCGGCGGACACCTTCATCAGTTGCCACCCGAACGCGGGACTGCCGAACGCCTTCGGGGGCTACGACGAGTCACCTGACGACATGGCCAGCACGCTGCGCGAGTTCGCACAGGCCGGTCTGCTCAATATTGTTGGCGGTTGCTGCGGCACGACGCCCGAGCACATCGCCGCCATCGCCGCGGCAGTCAGGGATTGTGCACCCCGATCGCTGGTCCCGCGGGGGATCGCGGCGTGACTGCAAGCCCGGCCATCATGCATCTCTCCGGCCTCGAGCCGCTGGCGATCACGCGCGAGTCGAATTTCACCAACATCGGCGAGCGCACCAACGTCACCGGCAGCGCCCGCTTCCGCAAGCTCATCAAGGAAAACCGTTACGACGAAGCCGTCGCCGTTGCGCGGCAGCAAGTCGAAAGTGGTGCGCAGGTCCTCGACATCAACATGGACGAGGGCCTGCTCGATTCAGAACAGGCAATGATGAACTTCGTCAACCTGATCGCCGCGGAACCGGATATCGCGCGCGTGCCCTTCATGATCGATTCTTCCAAATGGAGCGTGATCGAGGCCGGCCTGAAGTGCCTGCAGGGAAAAGGCATCGTCAACTCCATTTCGCTGAAGGAAGGCGAAGCCGAGTTCCTGCGCCAGGCACGACTGGTGCAGCGCTTTGGCGCGGCGGTCGTGGTGATGGCCTTCGATGAGGATGGCCAGGCTGACACGGTGGAGCGCAAGGTTTCGATCTGCGCGCGCGCCCACGCGCTGCTGGTGAACGAGGCCGGATTCGACGCCCAGGACATCATCTTCGACCCCAACGTGTTCGCGATCGCCACCGGCATCGATGAACACAACAACTACGCCGTCGCCTTCATCGAGGCCACACGCGAGCTGCGGCGCCGCTTTCCCGACAGCCACGTTTCGGGCGGGGTTTCCAACGTGTCGTTCGCGTTCCGCGGCAATGAGCCGGTGCGCCAGGCGATCCACACCGTGTTCCTGTTTCATGCGATTTCGGCCGGCATGGATTTCGGCATCGTCAATGCTGGCGCATTGCCCCTGTATGACGACCTTGACGCGGTGCTGCGCGAAGCCGTGGAAGACGTGGTTCTGAACCGCCGGGCCGACGCCACGGATCGGCTGCTGGCGCTGGCCGAGGGGCATCGCGGACGCGGCCACGAGACCAACGCCGGCAGCAGCGATCGGCTCAAGTGGCGCGAGGGCGAGGTGGGCGCACGACTGTCGCACGCACTGGTGCATGGCATCGACGAGTTCGTGGTGGCGGATACGGAGGAAGCGCGGCTCGAAGCGAGGCGCCCCCTCGACGTGATCGAAGGACCACTGATGGCCGGCATGAACGTCGTTGGCGATCTCTTCGGTGCGGGCAAGATGTTTCTGCCGCAGGTGGTCAAATCCGCGCGCGTCATGAAGCGCGCAGTGGCTCATCTCCTGCCTTTCATCGAGGCGGAAAAGCTTCGCACCGGCGACGCCGGCCGCAGCGTCGGACGGATTGTCATGGCCACCGTCAAGGGTGACGTCCACGACATCGGCAAGAACATCGTCGGCGTGGTGCTCGCCTGCAACAATTTCGAGGTGATTGACCTCGGTGTGATGGTTCCCGCGCAGAAGATTCTCGACGCGGCGCGCGAAGCAAAGGCCGATCTCATTGGCTTGTCCGGCTTGATCACGCCCTCGCTCGAGGAGATGAGCCACGTCGCCCGCGAGTTGCAGCGCCAGGGTTTCGAGATCCCCGTTCTGATCGGGGGTGCCACGACTTCGCGCGCGCACACCGCGCTGCGCATCGATCCGCATTACAAATCGCCGACGATCTGGGTCAAGGATGCGTCACGCGCCGTCGGCATCGCCCAGAACCTCATTTCGGTCGAACGCCGCGGCGCGTTTCTTGCCGCCAACGACGCGGCCTATACCGATATCCGCACGCGACATCGCAACCGCGGCGACGCCAAGCGTCTGGTCACCCTCGAGCACGCACGCGGGCAGCGTTTCGACGGGCAATGGGAAACATTCGAGCCCATTCCTCCACGCGTTCCGGGCATCACGGTCTTTGATGACGTGTCGCTGCGGGAGCTGACTCCTCTGATCGACTGGACGCCGTTCTTCAATACCTGGGAACTCGCCGGGCGGTATCCGCAGATTCTCGACGACGAGGTGGTGGGCACGCATGCCCGCGCGTTGCTGGCAGACGCGCAGGCGATGCTCACCCGGATCATCGACGAAAGCTGGCTGCGCGCACGCGCCGTGGTCGGCATCTGGCCAGCCCAGGCCGTGGGCGACGACGTCAACGTCGTGCATGCCGGCGTGGAAGCGGGCTCGACCACCCTGAACTTCCTGCGCCAGCAAGTGGACAAGCCCGCCGAGCGACCGGACTTCTGTCTGGCTGATTTCATCGCTCCCGAGGCCAGCGGCAAGCAGGACTGGATGGGTGGCTTTGCGGTCACCGCGGGACTTGGCATCGACGAGCACGTCGCGCGCTTCGAAGCGGAGCTGGATGACTACAACGCGATCCTGCTCAAGGCCCTCGCCGACCGGCTGGCCGAGGCTCTGGCCGAGTACGTGCACCGCAAGGTCAGGACCGAACTCTGGGGCTATGCGCTGGACGAGTCCTTGTCGCCGCAGGAACTGATCCTCGAGAGCTACCGCGGCATCCGGCCGGCGCCCGGATATCCGGCGTGCCCGGACCACACCGAAAAATCGAAACTGTTCGCGTTGCTCGACGCCGGGCGCAACGCCGGGATGCAGCTCACGGAATCCTTTGCGATGCTGCCGACGGCTGCCGTGTCGGGCTACTATTTCAGCCATCCGGGCAGCAAGTATTTCGTGCTCGGACGCATCTCGCGGGAACAGGTTGCCGACTACGCCACACGCAAGGGCTGGAGTCTCACCGAAGCCGAGCGCTGGCTCGCACCGAACCTCGACTACGACCCGGAATAACTATTCGAAGCCGTCCGCGAACAACACCTGCGAGAGCGGCGGCAGCTCCGAACGCACGCAGTCGTAGGTCTCGGGGATGCGCGCACCGGTGTCGATCACTGCGAAATCGCCGATTGCAACAGCGGTAGCACCCGCCGTCTGATCGAAGGTGCGCGAACTCACACCCACGCTGCTCCAGGTGTGGTCGGTGTAAAGATCGCTCTCGGCCGTAAGTGCGACCGTGCCGCCGTCCGCGAGCAGCATGCCGTAGCGTTTGAGTGTTCTGAGTATTGCCTGCGCGCCCGGTGTGTATCCCGTCAACGGGAAGTCGGCACGCAACCGCAGTCTGGCGCCGTAGGGAACGGACGCCGTGGGGCCACTTGGACCACCGGCGTGGGTGGCCGGACGCACGTACAGACGGCCACTGACGCCACCGTTGCCTGGCTCACTCGCCATACGCGCATTCGGCAGGACGAAGCGGATCGCATGACCGAGATCGCCGCCGGAGCCGATGGCCGCAAACACTTCGTCGGCGTTGAACAACAAGGCTGCGATGGGAAATCCCGCCGCATCCGCGCTGG
>JBBQNY010000041.1:0-20439 GCA_038330365.1 Lysobacterales bacterium
ACGCGAGGGGCGCGCAGGACCGCGTGCGAAACTCTTGCCATGCTTGTGGCGACGCCAAACTTGCTGGTGGTCGAGGACGACCCGCTCACACGCGAGTTCCTCAGCGAAGCGCTGTCTGCCGGAGGGTGGCGGGTCGAGGCAGTCGGCCGTATCGACGCCGCCGTCAAAGCGCTGGAAGACTCCAGTTTCGATGTTGTGCTCAGCGACGTGCAGTTGCCGGACGGCGACGCTTTTTCGCTCGTGCGGGCCATCCGCAGGCAGGGCACTGGGGGGGCATGCACACTGCCCCCCGCAATTGCACTTACGGCGCAACTTGACCGGGCGCTACGGGAACGCCTGCTTGAAGCTGGCTATCTGCGCGTGCTGGAAAAACCTGTTGCGCTATCCGTATTGCTGGATGCGGTGACAGCGGTCCTGGGCGGAGCTGGCGACAACGAAAGTGCACCGCGGTGCTCGGTTACCAAGCGGGGCGTCGAATCGCCGCTTGCACCGGAACCTGACCCGATGTCGCTACCGCATTTCGACGACGCGCTTGCAGAGCGCATCTGCGGCAATGCGCAGATCGCAGTGGCGATGCGGGAGCTGCTGCGTTTCGAGTTGCCGGGCATGCTGACGCAGCTCGAGGACAGCGCTCGCAGCAACGACCATCAGCGTGCGCGCGAGATCCTGCATCGACTTCGATCCGCGGCCGGATTCTGCGGAGCGTCGCGGCTCACCGCCTCGATTGCACATGCGGCGGTCGACGATGCCGACGTGGCAACCGTGGCCAGCCAAATCGCGACGATCTTGCACGAGTGCACAGCTCTACTTGGGTTGCTCGAGGGTGCGGGCCCGCAACAGCAAGCCTGAGCTGCGCAGCGCGCGATCCCCGAGGTGCGGTCGCATCAACAAGGCCGTCAGCCGCCGCAGGTTGCGCAGGATCTCGGGCGGCGGTGTCTCGATTGACGCGAGGGCGATCAGATCGGCGCCCTGGAACACGCCCCGCGCGGGATCGGCCGCGCCGCCGGTCGCGCTCGCACCGTGCTCGGGATCGATCCGGTACGACTGCTCCGGGTCGAGCTCCCGGCCCTCGACGTCGCGATCGAGTTCCGGTCGGTAGCCCAGCGCGCCCAGCAGGTCCCGTTCGAACTGGCGAAGTATCCAGGCGACCGGCCGTTGGTGATGCAGTGCCACCAGAGTGTCGCGATAGGCGTTGTAGACCTCGGGGTGCGGATCGTCCCGGGAAAGCAGGCGCAAAGTCAGCTCATTGGCGTACAGCCCCGCCACCAGCCAGTCGCCCTGCAGCCTCGGGAGCACCGCATCCGCATCCACAGCCGTCAGCATTGCGAGCTCGCCACGGCCCTGGAATCCGATACTGAGCGCCTGGAAGGGCTCAAGCAGCCCGCGCGGCCATCGCGGCTTCACAGCGCGCACGCCGCGCGCAACGAGTCCGACGCGACCTTCACGCGCGCAGAGCGCTTCGATCAGCACGCTTGTCTCGCGATAGGGTCGCAGGTGCAGCAGAAACGCCGGCTCGCTATCGATCCGCCGCATGCCCCGCCGCTACTCGCCGTAGCCGAATCGCTGTAGCGACTGGACGTCGTCGGCCCAGTCGTCGCGGACCTTGCACCAGAGATTCAGGTGCACTGGTGCCTTGAGCAGATCGATCAGGTCAGCGCGTGCGCGCGTGCCGATGCTCTTGATGCGTGCGCCGCCGTCACCGATGACGATGGCCTTCTGACTGTCGCGTTCGACCCATATGATGGCGTCGACGCGAAAGCGCTTGCCCTCGCGACGGCAATGCTCGATCTCGACAGTGCTGGCGTAGGGCAATTCCTGATGCAGCTGACGCACCACCTGTTCGCGAATACGTTCTCCGACGAGGAACCGCTCGGAACGATCTGTCAATTCATCGGGCCCGAACAGCACGTCTCCCACGGGGAGCAGCGCGGCCAGCGCGTTGGCCAACTCGTCGATGCCGTCCTTGCGACTGGCCGAGACCGGCACCATGCCCGCAAATGCGAAGCGATCGCGCGACGCGGCCAAAAACGGCAGTACGGCGTCGCGACTCGGCAGACGGTCGATCTTGTTTGCGACCAGTACCACCGGCAGACCCGAAGTTGCGGCAACTTCCAGCGGGCGTTCGTCAGCCGGCCTCCAGCCCCCCACATCGATGACCAGCGCGACGGCATCGGCGCCGTCCAGTGCACCCCGCGCAGCGCGATTGAGCAGTCGGTTGATGGCGCGTCCGCCACCGTCGTGAAGACCCGGCGTGTCCAGTAGCACCAGTTGATGTGCGGACGTGGTGCGTACACCGAGGATCCGGTGCCGCGTCGTCTGCGGCTTGGGGGCGACGATACTCAGGCGGAAGCCGACCAGCGCGTTGACCAGTGTCGACTTGCCCACGTTTGGCCGGCCAAGCACGGCAACCGTGCCCGCGTGGAATGGGCTCTGCACTTCAGGGTCCGTCATTGATCGCTCCATCCTGGTGAGCAATGCCGAGCTGCCCGCAGATCAAACCGGCGGCGGCAATCTCGGCCACCTTGCGGCTGCCTGCGGTCGCATTCTCCGACAGCGCAGGTTCCGCGATCCCGCAGCGCACGGTGAACTGGCGATCGTGATCCGGACCGGCGGTATCAAGGAGTTCGTACTCCGGCAGCCCAAGCCTCCGGGCCTGCAGCCATTCCTGCAGCAGGGTCTTGCTGTCCTTGGGGATGGGGCGCTCGATGGCTTGCGACAGCCGTGACGCAAACGCGCTGCGTACCCGTGCCCGGCAGGTGTCCCATCCCGCGTCGAGGAAAACGGCCGCGATCACCGCCTCGAATGCATCGGCCAGTATCGAGTCGCGCCGCTTGCCGCCGCTTTTCATTTCACCGGGTCCGAGCGCAAGCAACTCGCCCATGCCGAAATCGCGCGCGAGCTGGGCGAGCGAGGATTCGCGCACAAGCTCCGAGCGCGCGCGGGTCAGCTGACCCTCGGTCGCCCGGGGCCATTGTTCCCACAGGGCCTCCGCGACGATGGCACCCAGCAAAGCGTCGCCGAGAAACTCAAGCCGCTCGTTGTTGGGGGAGCCGACGCTGCGGTGGCGCAGCGCCCGTTCCAGCAAGGCGGGATCGCGGAATGCATGACCCAGTCCCAGGGAGCCCAGGCTCCCTGGCGCCGGATCACTGGTCGTCTGCGGCCGCACGCGTGTTCGAAAGCAGCACCGAAGTGTCGAAGGTGGCGACAAAATCGAGGTTGTAAATCAGATCGCCTCTGACCTCGTAGAAGGCCCGCACGGTGTAGCCGCCTTCAGGGGCCCGCGAAATCTTCGCGTCCTTGGCTTCGAAGTTCTTGGCGTAACTGATGTAGAGCTTGCGATCGAGCGAATCCCGGATTTTGGGAATCGAGGCGCTCGCGAGGCCCGCCTCCATGGTGAGCGCCTTGAGCGCGCGGGTAACCGCGTAATACTCGCTGTAGACCGGAAACAGGCGAATCACGAGAAAAGCGAAAAACGCAACCACCATCAGCACGATCAGGAATCCGAGCAGGGTCATGCCCTGCTGGCGTGGTGCACGGATCATTTCAAGTCCTCCCCTTGCGGACACGGCGCAATTCGCATGCTACGTCATTTCACCACACGCCCGATGCGGTCGAAGCCGACCCGGCCGTGGCGCGCGTCCCAGTGCATCCAGATCGCGAAGGCCTTGCCAGCCAGATTGGCCTCGGGAACCATGCCCCAGAAACGCGAATCCAGACTGTTGTCACGGTTGTCGCCCATCACGAAGTACTCGCCGGGACCAACCGTCCAGGTCCCCTCACCGCCCAACTGCTGACCGAAGGGCCGTTGCAGAAGGTCGTGAGGCGCGCCGGGAAGCTTCTCCTGCTTCAGCCGGGCGCCGGCCATCTCGTCTTCCTGCCCTGCCACCACATAGTCGCCCTCGTCGACCTGTTCCACCGCGACATCGTTGATGTAGACGATCTTGTCGCGGTAAGTGATGTGGTCACCCGGAACCCCGATGACGCGCTTGATGTAGTTGGTGCCGCGCGTGGGGTCGTCGGGAGTCATGCCGGGAAACCGGAAGACCATGACATCGCCCCGTTGCGGCGCATTGCCCTTGATAATCCGGGTGTTGAGCACGGGAAGACGTACGCCATAGGCGAATTTGTTGACCAGGATGAAATCGCCGATCAGAAGCGTGGGCATCATGGAACTGGAGGGAATCCGGAACGGCTCTGCGAGAAATGACCGCAACAGCAGCACGATCAGGATCACGGGGAACAGCGAGCGGCAGTTCTCGACCAGCGAGGATTCGCGCATCAGAACCGAAGTGGCTCGCGCGCGTTCGCCGACGTCACCCGTCAGGCCGCCGGCTGCCAGCTCGGCGCGGGCGCGGCGGCCGCGTGCGAACAGCAGACGGTCGATCAGCCAGACCAGACCTGTGGCGAACGTCAGAAAGGTCAGGATCGCGGCAAAGTCCTGGGTGTCGGACCAGAGGCGCCAGCAGACATAGCCGGCGACGAGAACGAACAGCAGGCTGAGCACGCCATCGCGCAGACCGCGCGACGGCAGGGATGTGGCATTCATGCAATGACTCCAGATTCGTTGGGACGCTGCCACGACGCCGGCCACCGGCCGCGTCGCGAGTGGATTCGGTTTGTCATCCGCGACTACGAGTCGTCGGTCCGCAGAACCGCGAGGAACGCCTCCTGTGGAATGTCCACGCGCCCGACCTTTTTCATGCGCTTCTTGCCTTCCTTCTGTTTCTCGAGCAGCTTCTTCTTGCGCGTCGCGTCGCCACCGTAGCACTTGGCCAGCACGTTCTTGCGCAGCGCCTTGACCGTGGAACGGGCGATGACCTGGGCGCCCAAGGCAGCTTGTATGGCTACATCGAACATTTGTCGCGGAATGAGTTCCCGCATGCGCTCAACGAGGTCCCGGCCACGACGATCCGCATGGCTCCGGTGCACGATGCTCGAGAGGGCGTCCACCCGGTCGCCGTTGATCAGCACGTCCACACGCACGAAGGGGCCCGCTTCGAAGCGCTCGAAGTGGTAGTCGAGCGAGGCATAACCTCGACTCACGGATTTCAGCCGGTCGAAGAAATCCAGCACCACCTCACCCATCGGCAACTCGTAGCTGATCTGCACCTGTCCGCCGAGGTAGAGCAGGTTGGTCTGCATGCCGCGCTTTTCCTCACAGAGCTTGATCACCGCACCCACGTAATCGGGCGGCGTTAGGATCGTGGCGAGGATGATGGGCTCGCGGATCTCTTCCACGCGCGACAAATTGGGCAGCTTGGCGGGGTTGTCGAGAGTCAGGACAGTGCCATCCACCATCAACACCTCGTACACAACGGTGGGCGCGGTGGTGATGAGATTGAGGTCGTACTCGCGCTCGAGCCGCTCCTGCACGATCTCGAGGTGGAGCATTCCGAGAAAGCCGCATCTAAAGCCGAAGCCCATGGCCTCGGAGCTTTCCGGTTCGAATCGCAGCGCCGCATCATTGAGACGCAACTTGTCGAGTGCTTCCCTGAGATCCGGGTAGGCTTCCGAGTCGACCGGAAACAGCCCCGCGAACACGCGCGGTTTGATTTCCTGGAATCCCGGCAGCGCAGAGGCTGCGGGTAGTGCGGCCAGTGTCAGGGTATCGCCCACGGGAGCGCCGTTGACCTCCTTGATCGAGGCGTTGACCCAACCCACGTCACCCGGTCCGAGTTCCGCCAGCGCTTTGCGCTTGGGGGTGAATACACCGACCTGTCCCACCTCGTGCGTCCTGCCCGTGGACATGACGAGCAACTTGTCGCCGGGACGGATCGTTCCCTGCATCACCCGCACCAGCGAGACCACGCCGAGGTAGTTGTCGAACCAGGAATCGATGATCAGCGCCTGCAGACGATCGGTATCGCGCTGCTGCGGCGGAGGAATGCGCGCAACAATGGCTTCCAGCACGGCCTCGACGTTGAAACCGGTCTTGGCACTGATGGCGATGGCCTCGGAGGCATCCAGACCGATCACGGCCTCGATCTCGCTCTTCACGCGATCGATGTCCGCAGTGGGAAGATCGATCTTGTTGAGCACCGGAATGACCTCAAGACCCTGCTCCACGGCTGTGTAGCAGTTCGCCACGGACTGAGCCTCGACACCCTGGGCTGCGTCCACCACAAGGAGCGCGCCTTCACAGGCCGCCAGCGACCGACTCACCTCGTACGAGAAGTCCACGTGGCCGGGCGTGTCGATAAAGTTCAGCCGATAGGTCTTTCCGTCGAGCGCCGTGTAGGGCAACGAGACCGACTGCGCCTTGATGGTGATGCCTCGCTCTCGTTCGATCGGATTGGAGTCCAGTACCTGGGCCTCCATCTCACGTGCCTGCAGACCGCCGCACAGCTGGATGATCCGGTCGGCAAGCGTCGACTTGCCGTGATCGACGTGCGCGATGATCGAGAAATTGCGGATGAGTTGCATCGGATTCGCAGAAGGCCGGGCCCCGGATGGGCCGCACAAAGCCGGACATTATTGCAGATCGCACTGCCCGGAACCGAGCCCCGCTGGCGGAGCCTGCCGCCGCAGAAGCGCACAAGGGAGCGCTCCCCCGCCCTGTTGTGCAAACGATCCCGCATGCATCGACTACGACAAGGGGCTGCTGCCGCTCGTCGGCGCACCGCTTTTGATTCGGTTGAGATGCCTTGACCCGCTTTTCGGCCTGCCGCTCTGGATGCGGGGCGATGCTCGCAATGCAGTGAGCATCGCCCGGCTTCCGCGGTGCGGAGCGGAGGGACCTTACGGCTTCGCGCTGTCGCGGCGGATGGCGACGAAGCGACGCACCTCACCCCGCGCGATGAGCAGCATGACCGGAGCCGATGCATTGGCCCCCCGCACCGCCGCGCTGAACTCGCGCAACGAATCCACGCGCTTGCCGCCGGTCATCAGCACCACGTCGCCGGCCGAGACGCCGGCCTGGCGTGCCTCTGCTCCTGTGACACGCGTGACCACTACGCCTTCGCTGGCGACGCCAAGGCGCTTGCGCGTGTTGGCGTCAGGATCGGTCACGGTAATTCCCAGCTCCGTCGCCTGCGCTTCAGCCGTGCTGTCGCTTTGCTCTTCGCCACCGCCTGCGCTGGCGGCCTCTTCCCCTGATTCCTCGAGCAGCTCGTCGATGGTGATGGGCAACTCCAGTGCGCGCCCTTCGCGCAACACGTCCAGCGAGACAACTGTCCCCGGAGTCACCGCCCCAACCATCGGCGGCAATTGCTGCCAGTCGAGGACGCTTTGACCATCAAAGCGGGTGATCACATCACCCTCGCGAACTCCCGCCTTCGCTGCCGCCGAACCGGGAACAACTCGCTGCACCAGCGCGCCTGATGCCGACGGCAGCCGCAAGGCCTCCGCCAGCGCGCCGTCCACGCCCTGGATATTGACCCCGATGGACCCACGACGGACTTTGCCGCCGGATCGCAATTGATCCGCCACGCGGCGCGCGGTTTCGATGGGGATGGCGAACGAGATGCCCATGTAACCGCCGGTGTTCGAAAAGAGCTGCGAATTGATACCGACCACTTCACCCTTGGTGTTGAGCAAGGGTCCTCCGGAATTGCCCTGGTTGATCGAGACGTCGGTCTGGATGAAAGGAACATAGCGCTGACGCGCGTCGGCAGTACGACCCACGGCGCTGACGATGCCCGCCGTCACCGTGTAGTCGAGCCCGAATGGCGAACCGATCGCGACCACCCACTGACCGGGTTTGAGCGCGGCGGAATCGCCCAATGGCAGGGTCGGCAACGCCGTGCCGTCGATCTTGAGCAGGGCGACGTCGGTCTGTGCATCGCGCCCGATCACCTTCGCCTTGAACTCGCGGCGGTCGCGCAGGCGCACGGTGATGCGATCGGCTCCGTCCACGACGTGATTGTTGGTGAGCAGATAGCCGTCGGCGGAGATGAGGAATCCCGAACCCACTGCGGTGGACGGTTGGCGCTGCTGGGGCACTCCGTTCGGTCCGAAGAACCGCCGGAAGATCTCCGGCATGTCCTGCGCCTCGGCGCCGGCTTTCGCAGCACCTGGCTCTCCTCGCGTGGAAGTGACTTTCACCACGGCAGGCGCGCTCCGCTCAACCAGTTCGGTGAAGTCGGGCAGCGAGTCGGCTGCGGCAGAACCCAGCCAACCGCAGGCAACCATGGCAAACAATGACAAGAGTATCGATCGAAGCCACATCGGAAAAACTCCTCTGCAAAGTGGGTAACTGAAGGGGCGGTGCTGCAGCGGCTCGGCGCCAGGCGTGACGAAACGCCATTTGAACAACCGGTCAGTCGAGCTGCAGGGATGCCGCGATGGCCTTGATGGTGGCCGCCGGGACATCACCCAGCACCACCGCGGACGTTCGCGCACCACGGCGCTCGAACACGTGGATGGCCCCACGCCGCATGACATCTCCAATCGGCGGCGCGATATCGGACTCCGCGGGATCCAGATAGAGAGAAACGTTCGCAATGCCATCGGAATAGAGAAAATGCCGCGATTCCGAGCGCGGCCCGGGTCCCGCACCGATCAGCTCGAAACCAGGCGGCATGCGTACAGACGGACCGCGCAATGTGGTCGGTGCGACGACGGAAGAGTCGTTCGCGGCGCGAGCTCCAGGCGCCATCGGCGCGGCGACTGGGCTCTCGGCAGCAAGGTGCGCAGGCCCCACCCGGATATGCGAGAACATCATCTGTTCCAGCGGTCGACCGTCGAAGCGCAGTCGGCTCGATCCCAGCAGCATGCCCGTGGACTGCGCGATCCACACACGCATGCCAAAGCGCATACGGTCGCGCGGTCGCGCCTCGACGATCTCGGCATCCAGACCCGCAACCCGATCGTCGCCCGCCACGCGCAACTCGTAGTACGCCTCGGGCGCCGCACGCAGTGAAGGGGCCGCACTGGAAAACTGCAGGGTTGGATCGGGATGGACCGTGGTCACGGTACCGTCGGGCGTGGTGCACTGGCTGGCTGCGTCGGCCGATTCCACAATCCTCGGCGCACCGCTGAGGGCGGTCACGCGCGCCATCGGCAAGCCGTTCTCGTAGCTTCGCACCACACGCAGCGTTTCGACGCGTCCATCGTGCATGTATACGAGAACGCCGTCGTACTCCCGTGTCGCCATCGCCTCGCCCATGCGTTCGAGCAGGTCGCGCGCGGCCTCGCCAGCGCTGGCACAACCACTCGCGAGAAGCAGCGCGAGCGCGACGCGATGCATCATCGAGCGTCGTTCTCCTGCCGAAGCAGCATGCGTTCATCGATGGTGCCGTCTTCCGGCACCTGCGCCGGGGTAGCCATCAGATACACGTACGGTACGAATCCCTCCTGGCCGATCTGTCCGGCCACGCGGCCGTGTTGCAGCAGATAGCCCTGCATGCGGGGATTCCAGAGCACGCTGCCGCCCGAAGGGCCTTCGCCCGCCGCTGGCAGGGTCGGCACTGATGCGTGCAGCTCGGATGACGGCACGCTTACCTCACGCGCCAGGGTCGGCGCTGTGGGTGCCACCAGATCAGGCTCGGCAACCGGGCCGCGCGCAACAAACAGCGCCATGGCGGCAACGCCGGCAGCGATCGCGCCGCCACTGGCCCAGCGCATCCAGCCGCCGCGGGTGTCGGAGACGGGCATGCTGTCGACATCGGTGCCGGCGGCAATTCCCGCCAGCACCCGCCGGCTGAAGCCCGTATCGGCGATGGCCTGATCCTGCCGACGGAGGGTCGAACCCATCAGCTGGTATCGCGACCATACGTCGGCCAGTCCGGGATCATCGCCGACGCTCTTGAGCACGAAGCGCAGGGAATCACGCCCCATCTCGCCATCCGTGAGGGCCGAAAGCTGTTCGCGCAGGGATTCGTTCATTTCAGTTCTCGTCATCGTGCAGGAGGGGACGCAATTGCTCGTCGATGGCCTCGCGGGCCCGGAAAATGCGGGAACGCACCGTTCCGATCGGACAATCCATCGTCTGCGCGATTTCCTCGTAACTCAGACCCTCGACCTCGCGCAGCGTGATCGCAGTCTTCAACTCTTCCGGCAATGCTTCGACCGTGGCGAACACGGTTCGTTCGATTTCCTGTCGCATCATTTCCCGCTCCGGAGTCGCGTTGTCCTTCAACCGGAATCCGACATCGATGTGCTCGGCATCCTCGATCTGCACATCGTCGCCGGGTGGGCGGCGCTTCTGCGCCACCAGGTGGTTCTTCGCGGTGTTGACCGCGATCTTGTAGATCCATGTATAGAACTGGCTGTCGCCCCGAAAGTTTCCGATCGCGCGGTACGCGCGGATAAACGTTTCCTGCGCAACATCCTGGCATTCGCTCCAGTCCTTCACGAACCGCGAAATCACGGCGATGATCCGGCTCTGATAGCGACGCACGAGCAGGTCAAAAGCGCGCGTGTCGCCCGCCTGCACACGTTCCACCAGCAGCTGGTCTGCTTCCACATCGCCCATCGGGCATCCACTCCATCGCGCTCAATGGGTCAAGCTTAAGCTGTGACCGACCGGAATCCGAAAAGTTCAGATCCCGTTAAGAAGAAACCAGCGGCTGTCCACGCCTTCGCAAGCCGTCCGGCTGCTGGCGGCGGACACCCGCGCCCAGGGCCACCGCTGACGCGTCCGGAGCTGCCATTTGACCGCACGGGGGCGTAGTGTCGATCATTCTGCGTTGAACGCATCGGAGTTGCCCATGTTTCCCGGACTCGAACCCAAGCACTGGCGACCCGAGCTGCGCGAGGACGGTGTGCTCCTGCTCTTCATCGATCGCGCCGAGGCGACCGTGAACACGCTCGGCACCGCGGTGCTGGCGGAGCTTGATCTGCTGCTCGAACGCATCGCAATCGACCCACCCAAGGGACTGGTCATAGCCTCCGGCAAGCCTGCCGGGTTCATTGCAGGAGCAGACATCCGCGAATTCGAATCGTTCGCGCTTGAAGGTCGCGTGCTGGATGCGATCCAGCGGGGACAGCGCATCCTCGATCGACTGGCCCGATTGCCCTGTCGCAGCGTGGCCGCAATTGCCGGTCACTGCATGGGCGGCGGCACCGAACTCGCCCTGGCCTGTCGCAGCCGGATCGCGACGGACGATCCCAGAACCCGGATCGGATTGCCCGAGATCAAGCTCGGCATCATTCCCGGATGGGGCGGTAGCGTGCGTCTGCCGCGTCTGATCGGCGCGCCCAAGGCGCTCGAGCTGATGCTCACGGGCCGCACGCTGAGCGCATCCGCAGCGCGGACCGTGGGTCTCGTCGATGCGGTGGTCAAGCCGGACCAGCTGATCGAGCGCGCGTGCCGAATGGCCCTGCGCCAGGTTGATCGTCCGGTGGGACAGCGTCTGCTGGCCTGGGCCAGCAACCTGTGGCCAGTGCGACAGGTGCTGGCGCCCATGATCACCAGGCAGACGGCACGCAAGGCGCGTCGCGCGCACTATCCAGCGCCGTTCGCCCTGATCGAAACCTGGCGCCGGGCGCGCGGCGACACGCGCGCGCTACTCAAGGCCGAAGCCCGCACGGTCACCCGCCTGGCAGCAACGCCTACCGCGCAGAATCTGGTACGTGTCTACTTCCTGATGGAAGCCATGAAAAGCCTCGGCTCGAAGTCGGATCACGGTTTCGAGCAGGTGCATGTGATCGGCGCCGGTGTCATGGGCGCCGACATCGCGGCCGCGTCCGCGCTGGCGGGTTTCCAGACCAGGCTCGAGGATCGCGAACAGGAGATAGTCGACAAGGCCATAGAGCGCCTGGCTCCGCAGTTCGAGAAACGTCTGAAGACACCCGAGCGCATCCGCAGCGGGCGCGAACGCCTGGTGTCCGACGTCAATGGGGCAAAGCTTGGTACAAGCCAGCTCGCAATCGAGGCGATCTTCGAAAATCTTGAGGCCAAACGGGAACTGTACGCGCGCGTCGAGCCCGCGTTGCCCGACGACGCGATCCTTGCGACCAACACGTCGTCGATTCCGATCGATGATCTCGCGCAGGGTCTCGCCCGTCCGGGACAGTTCGTGGGACTGCATTTTTTCAATCCCGTCGCCCAGATGCCGCTGGTCGAGATCGTGCGCCACGCGCGCCTGGACCCTGTCACCGAACGTCGTGTCGCGGGCTTCGTGCGTGCGCTGGACAAGCTGCCGCTGCCGGTGGCGGGTACGCCGGGATTTCTGGTCAACCGGATCCTGATGCCCTATCTGCTCGAAGCCGTGCGCGCACACGCTGAAGGCATTCCCGGTCCCGCCATAGACCGTGTGGCAAAAAATTTCGGCATGCCCATGGGTCCCATCGAGCTCGCCGACGTAGTCGGACTTGACGTGGCGGCCAGCGTCGGCCGCATCCTCGCGCCGTTCCTGGGGCTCGATCTGCCTGCCGGCATCGATGCCAAGCTCGCCTCCGGGCATCGTGGCAAGAAGGACGGTGAAGGCTTCTACGTCTGGAAGGAGGGACGCGCGGTCAAACCCGATCTGCCGGAAGGCTACAAGCCACCGGCCGATCTCGAGGACCGCCTGATCCTGCCGCTGGTGAACGAGGCCGTCGCCTGTCTCGCTGACGGGGTCGTTGACAGTGAGGATCTGCTCGACGCCGGCGTCATCTTCGGTACGGGCTTTGCGCCCTTCCGTGGGGGTCCTCTGCGTTACGCAAGGGACGAGGGCGCTGAATCCATCCTCGGGCGCCTGTCCGCCCTCGAATCAGTGCACGGCAAGCGCTTTGCGCCCCGACCGGGCTGGGACCGGATGAAACACCCACCGAGTCCGCCGGTCACCACTCAGGGAGACTGATCAAGGAAGCTTTTGCGGCATTGTTCAGCAGGGCCGCAGGATCCACCCATGCCTTTGGTCATGCGCCAAATCAGGCCAGGGTCGCTAACCTTGAGGTTTCGATTGACGGAGTCAGCTCATGAAGCATCCCCTGATCCTGCCGCTGGCGGCGGTCCTGGCGCTGGGTGGCGCCGCGGTCGACGCTGCTGATGCCGAGATGAAAACGACGCCATCCGCGAAGGCGATCCCAGCCGGCGAGAATCCGTTTTTCGCCAAGAGCACCCTTGAGTTCGAATATCCGCGCTTCGACGCGATCAAGGATGATCACTTCATGCCTGCGATCACGCGCGGCATGGCCGAGCAGCGGCGCGAGATCGACGCCATTGCGGCGCAAAGCGCAAAACCGACCTTCGACAACACCATCGTCGCCATGGAGCGCAGCGGAGATGTCCTCGGCCGCGTGGGAGCTGTATTTTTCAATCTGGTAGGTGCCGACACCAACCCTGAGCGCGAGAAGATCCAGGCGGACATCGCTCCGCTGCTCTCGGCGCATCGCGATGCGATTTTCCTCGACGCTGCGCTGTTCGCGCGCGTCAAGGACCTCCGTAGTCGGGCTGACTCGCTGGCTCTCGATGCCGAGTCGAAATTCCTTCTGGAGCGGTACTACAAAGACTTTGTGCGCGCCGGCGCGAACCTCGACGAAGACGGCAAGGCGCGTCTGCGCGCGATCAACAGCGACCTGGCCAAGCTCAACACCGACTTCGGTCAGAACACACTGAAGGAAGTCAATGCGTCCGCGGTGGTCGTTGACGATCGCAAGCAGCTCGCCGGGCTTGAAGAGGGCAAGATCGATGCCGCTGCAGAGGCCGCCAAGGCCCGCAAGATGGAGGGCAAGTATGTCATCGCCCTGCAGAACACCTCGGGACAGGCGTCGCTGGATTCCCTGACCGACCGCGCTCTGCGGGAACGCATCTTCAAGACTTCCATCAACCGTGGCAGCCACGGTGGCGAATACGACAACCGGGCCACCGTCGCCAAGGTCGCAAAGCTGCGCGCGGAACGGGCGGCGTTGCTGGGCTACGCCAACCACGCCAGCTACGCGCTGGAAGACCAGACCGCGCAGACTCCGGCTGCGGTCAACAAGTTGCTGGCGCAGCTGGCGCCGGCCGCGGTGGGCAACGCCCGCCGTGAGGCTGCGGACTTGCAGAAGATCATTGACAGCGATGCGGCGAAAGAAGGCGTGAAACCGTTCACGCTCGCGGGCTGGGACTGGGACTTCTACACCGAGAAGCTGCGTCGCCAGCGCTACGACTTCGATGCGGCCGAGCTCCGACCGTATCTCGAGCTTGACAGTGTGTTGAAGAACGGCGTGTTCTTCGCGGCCGAAAAGCTCTACGGGCTGACATTCAAGGAGCGACGTGATCTGCCCGTCTATCACCCGGACGTGCGCGTTTTCGAAGTCTACGACCAGGGCAAACCGTTCGCCCTGTTCCTGGCGGACTTCTATGCGCGCGAATCCAAACGTGGTGGCGCATGGATGAATGCGTACGTTTCGCAGAGCGAACTCGAGGGCACGCACCCCGTGGTCGCGAATCATCTCAACATTCCCAAGCCACCGGCGGGCCAGCCGACCCTGCTTACGTTCGACGAAGTGACGACGATGTTCCATGAATTCGGCCATGCCTTGCACGGCATGTTTTCCGACGTCCACTATCCCCGCTTCTCGGGCACTTCAGTGCCGCGCGATTTCGTCGAGTATCCCTCGCAGGTCAACGAGATGTGGGCAACCTGGCCGTCGGTGCTCGCCAACTACGCCAAGCACTACGAGACCGGCGCCGCGATGCCGAAGGAGTTGCTCGACAAGGTCACGGCGAGCGAGCAATTCAATCAGGGTTTCGCGACCACGGAATACCTCGCAGCGACGCTGCTCGATCAGGGCTGGCACCAGATCAGGGCCGAGCAGGTGCCGGATGCCGATGGCGTGCTCGATTTCGAGGCGCGCGTGTTGCGCGACGCCGGCGTCGACTTCGCCCCGGTGCCGCCGCGTTATCGCACGACCTACTTCTCGCACATTTTTGCGGGCGGGTATTCAGCCGGCTACTACTCCTACATCTGGAGCGAGGTGCTCGACGCCGACAGCGTGGAATGGTTCCGTGAGAATGGCGGGCTCAAGCGCGAGAACGGCGATCATTTCCGCAAGACCCTGCTGTCGCGAGGCGGCAGTCGCGACGCGATGGATCTGTTCCAGGAATTCAGGGGTCGGGCGCCGCAGATCGCGCCGCTGCTCAAGCGCCGTGGATTGTCGGCTGCCGCGACACCCGATGCGCCGAAGTCCGACGACGCGATGGCGCCTGCATCGAGCAGCCCGGCAACCGATTCCACCACGCCTCCACCACCGGGTTGAGGCGCGGGGAACGGACATGTCGGGCTCGGCAATCTGCCGGCGCTGACTTCGCGGGCGCGCACACAAGGCTGTGCAACCGGTGGGTCGACGTGGCAAGCCCGGGACGGGAAAGCTGGGCTGTTGCGAGGGTGTATCAAGAAAATGCGGCGCGATCGCCATGGTTCTCCCGGCTGCTGCAACAGTAGTATCTCGTCAGTGGAAGGGCATCCGCATGCCATCCGCAACCTCGTCACGCGGCGCAAGCTCAGGCTCAGGGCATGAATTCGATGGAGCAACGATCTACAGAGCGCACTGAATTCCATTTGCGCGGTGCCTCACTCGCACCCGGCGGCATACTGGAAATCGAGTTCGAGATTCTGCGGGCATTTGTGGATGACCCGGATCTCGTCGTGCGCGTTTGCGGGCAGTCCGGTGAGCAGACTCACGCGTGGCGGCTACGGGACGCGCTGTACGTTCCCTGGTTGCCGCGCGGCCACTACGCGGCCACCCTTCGGGTGCCGACGCATCTTCAGATTGAAGATGCGGCAATGGTTCAAGTCGAGGCTCACCGCCGCCGGCACGGCGCGCTCGCCGTGTTCGCCACTGCGTCGGCCCCGGTCAGCTCGATCACTGATGGTGGGCAGTCGCCAACCTCCGCAGATGCGAAGGTCCCCTTGCGGGCGCTGGGAGACACGCCATCGCTCGGCGAACTCAGCTGGAACCGGTCTCACGGCGACTGGTTTTTCCGCCACTTCGATCACGCCGCGCGCACCGTTTCCGACTATCTCCTGAAGTCGCATCCCTTGCTGCAGGGAAGAATTCTCGACGTCGGCTGTGGCGACGGCATTATCGATCTCGGCATTGCACTGCATTGCGAGCCGCAATGTCTGATTGGAATCGACCCTTTCGGGGGCTTCAATGCGCTGCCGCGAATCATGGCCGAGAATCTGCTTCCGGCGGACGCGATACCGGCCTGTCTCGAGTTCCAGCCGGCAGACGGCAACCACCTTCCTTTTGAGGACGACAGTTTCGATGTCGTACTTTCGTGGGGATCGCTCGAACACATTGCCGGCGGCTACGCGCCGTGTCTGGCCGAGATTCGACGGGTACTGCGGCCGGATGGACTGCTGTTCGCCCACCCTGGCCTGTACTACTCCAATGCGGGTCATCACCTCGGCGAATTCAGTTCCGAGCCATTCCTGCATTTGCGGCGAAGTGCGGAAGAGCTGCGCAACCTGGTTTTCTCGAAAGAGCCCGAGCGCATGGACCGTAGCGGCGACGATGCCACCCAGGCGCAGTATTGGCAGTGGTATCTCGAATTGAACCGCATCACCGTGTCGGGCTTCGAGCGGGAAATGCGCGAGCTTGGTTTCGAGCCATGGCGCGTGGCGCTTCGCACCGAAGACATCATCGAGTACGTGCCGGAAGTGCTGGAGTACCCCATGCAGGACCTCGCGACGCTGGAGCTCTACACGAGTTGGTGGAATCGCAAGGGTCGGCAAACGCCCGTGCCGCCCGCGGCGCTGCCACGGATCACACCGGCGGCTGCCACTGATAGTTGAAATCCGGGATGTTGCCGAGATCCTGCAGCGTTATCGGTTCGACCAGTTTTTCCTGCTCCTGAAACCCGGGATGGCCGAATTCGCAGCGGTACGGATCGTTGCGCCGGGTGTTGTAGCAGCCGAGCAGGCTGATCCGGGAATGCTCCGAGCGGTTGTCATCGGAGCCGTGCAAGACGTTGCAGTGAAAAATCACCGCGTCACCGGACTCGAGTTCAATCGAGACCTCGGGTAGACGTTGCAGAATCTCCTGCAGTCGTTCCGGATCGACTCCCGTATCCGCCCATCCTTCGCGTCGATAGTGATTGAGCCGGCCCAGCCGATGGGATCCTTCGACCAGCTTCAGGCAGCCGTTCTCGCGCGTTGCGCGATCGATGGCTATGAATGCCGTGGCCATGTCCGGGCGCAGATTGCCCATGTCGTACCAGTAGCCGTAATCCTGGTGATACATGAAGCCCACCACCCCGGGATACTTGAGCGTGAGCTTGTTGTGATAGACGTAGACTTTGTCTTCGAAGATTGCCTCGAGCCGATCAATGATGCGATGCGAGCGCGTGGCCTTGGCGAAAGCGTCGTTGCCCGCTGTGTCGTTCCATACGAACAGGGTTTCGAAGGAGGGTTTTCCTCCCGCCGCGCTGGCTTCGATGGCGCGCGTGGCGCGCGTGCGAATGGCGGCATGACCGCTGGCAATCTCCTTGAGGACAGCCATCTCGGAAGCTTGAAAAGCCCCCCGCACGATGACAAAGCCGCGGCGCCAGAACTCCTCGACATCACGCTGGATCGCGGGATCGGGTGCCGAGGTGCCCGGGTGATCGGGAGTGGACTGAGTGGGCGCGGCATTGGTCGGAATGTTCATGGTGCAATTGTAACGACGCGCTCTTGCGTCCGGGGCGACCCAAATTTCGGATCCCGGTTCACGTCGCAGCACGATGTGGATGATGCGCGATGGGCCGAATCCTTGCCGCAGCGAACTCCGATGCAGCGGCCGTTGCATCGATGACGCAAGGAAGTGGGTGTCCTGACAACTCCTTCGTGATCAGCCGAACGTAGGATTGCCGAGCTGGCGCAGGAAGTGCCCGAGTATGTTCGGTTCGAGCACCAGTATCGCGGCGACTCCAAAAGCGCCGCCCCAGAGGTGCGCGCTGTGGTTGATGGAATCCCTTCCCCGCCGGTCCGCATAGATCGTGTAGGCGACGTAGATGACGGCGTACACGATCGCCGGCATCGGTATGAAGAAGACCAGGATCATCGACCAGGGCTGCAGCAGAATGAAGACGAACAACACGGCGGACACCGCACCAGAGGCGCCAAGGCTGCGATAGCGGGAGTCGTCCCTGTGCTTCCAGTAGGTTGGAAGGATCGCCACGATGATCGCTGACAAGTAGAAGATGTAGAAGCCGAACGTACCGAGTTTCGCCTCGATCAGGGTTTCGGTTGCGCCGCCGAAGAAATAGAGCGTGATCATGTTGAACAGCAGGTGTGCGCCGTCGGCGTGGATGAAGCCGTGCGTCACGAAGCGCTGATACTCGCCGCCGCGCGCAATGGCCGGCGGCCAGAAGATGAGCCGGTCGATCAGTTTCTCGTTGTTGAATGCGGCCAGGGAAACCAGCACGGTGATGCCGATGATGACGAGAGTGGCGCTGAGCTCCATCAGGCACTCGCCGGTGAGCGAGGCGGCGCTTGCAGGAAGTCGATCTTGCCCAGCGGTACGCCGTTGTGGCGCAGCAGGGCGTAGGCCATGCTGAGGTGGAAATAGAGGTTCGGAAGCGTCCAGCGGTTGAGAAATTCGCTGCCCGAGGCGAAGTCGAGCGTCCGGTCCCGCACCTTCAACTGGATCGACCGCGCATCTCCCGCATCGATCGCTTCGGCGTCGATGCCCCGGACAAATTCACGCACGCGACCGATGCGCTCGATCAGTGCGTCGATGCTTTCCTCTTCGTCTGCATGCACGGGTATTTCTACCGCTGCCAGGCGCGCCGCCCCGCTCTTGCAAAGGTCGCAGGCGATCTGGACCTGTCGAGTCAGCGGGAACATGTCAGGCGCGAGCCGCGCTGTCAGCAGATTTCCGGCAGGAAACCCAGCTGCTTCCGCATGCGCGGCGCCCTTGCGGAGCAGGCTCTCGAGTACGTCCAGCACGTGCTGGAATGTTCCGACCGATGACTTGTGAAGTGAGAATGCCATTGGCTGCGCTCCTGGAATGGGAGCGCAGCATGCCATGACCATAGGTGCCCGGCGAACTCCGGCCGGCAGCGAATTCAGGCGGCGGAGATTTTCTTGACGACCTCGGCTGTCTGCCCCGTTTCCCCCGTCCGGGCGATATCTGCCTGAGCGACGATGCCGGCAAGATCACCGTTGTCGTCGACCACGAGGACGCGACGAATCTGCTTGCTTTCCATCACGTTGCAGCATTCTTCGAGAGTGCAGTCCACCTTCACGGTGGTGCAGGGCGAGCTCATGCAGTCGGATGCCTTGAGATCCAGAGGGTTCCTGGCGGCGGCGACGGCGCGCACCACGATATCGCGGTCCGTGACGACGCCGATGGGCTTGCGGCCGCTGTCGCCGCCGAGTACGGGAATCTGCCCACAGTCGTGCTCAACCATCATCTTTGCCACTTCAGCGATAGGCGTATCGGCGGTGGCGCACCCGGGGCAACTGGTCATCAATTTGTCGATCTTCATGCGATCTCCTTGTGGGATACAGATCGCCCGCACGACGGCGGGCAAGAAACTCAAGACTAGGTCGTTGTGCTGCAAGCGCGGATGAATGGGGCCAGGAAAGTACCCTTGATTGCTTCATCGATCCACACCGATGGCCTCATAGAAGCAAATCGGCGTAGTCCGGATGTCGTTGCAACCAGGAGGCGGCGTAGGAGCACGCCGGAGAAACCTTGAGTCCGTCACGTCTTGCTGCCTCGAATGCCGCCTGCACCAATTCGGCCGCGATGCCACGACCGCCGATCTCCGGCGGGACGACCGTGTGGGTGATGATCATCGCGCCGCCGCGTTGATCGAAATCCAGGTGTGCCTTGTGGCCGTCCACCTCTGTAGTGAAGCTACCTTCGCTCTCCTTGATTTCACGGCTCATGGTTCGATCCTCGTTGCTGAAAGGCACAAGGTAACCCTGCTCGACCCAACACGGGATGAGCGACGCTGCGCGGACGCGGAAGTCGCGAAGGCAACGGCGACTGCGACTGCGTCGCAGCTCTCATCCAACAAGAAACAGGCGATTGATTTGACGCGTCTTTTTTTACAGTGGGACTGGGGTTCCGGCACGTGATTGGCGCGATCCACCATGACGCGGGGACTCGCACCCTCACCCCCAACCCCTCTCCCACTGGAGAGGGGAATGCTCTGCGGCAGCCCGATGCATCGTCTCCCTTCTCCCCGTGGGAGAAGGTGGCGCGCAGCGCCGGATGAGGGTCCGAGGTCGACATAAGTCCCGAAAGTGCGTGGTCAATGGCGCTTCCGGCGGATGCGTCCAGGCACGCCCGCACCCTGTTTGCTACGCGAGAGCGCGCCGACGGAGTCGGGGTGGAAGCTCCCAGCGGTCTGGCGCGACCAATTGTGTCCACTTGGGTCCTCGAAATCCGAGACCATGCGTTAGTCACGTTCGAGATATATGTCGTAATATATTGATTAATATGTATATGTATATGACGCGATAGGATTGGCACAAAGTGTGCGAAAGGTCACAGTTGGAACCCCAGGCGAGATATTCCATGTCGGCGAATCCCGCATTTTCGCATTCGGAACTGAATCACGCAGACCTCAGCCAGCGCGTAGTCGAGCTTGCG
>JBBQNY010000042.1:0-19925 GCA_038330365.1 Lysobacterales bacterium
GAAAGACTGCAACTGGGCAGCTTCCGAATCGCTGAGTTCGAGAAGAGCTTTGGGTCGGCCGCTTCGCATCGCCATCTCCGCTTGAAGATAGCAAAAGCACTAGCATTATTTATGCCAGCTAATTGCGGGACAGAACACTAGTCGCGCCGACGTCGTCGCACACACGCGCCTTCGAAGTGCTGCTGCTCCCGCAACTATGGTCTCCCGCAGGGAGTCGGCCAGTCAGCGATGCGCCTGCGATCTCGCAGGCTACGACTTGTCGCGGGGATCAGGATCCCTGACGGGTTCTTCCACCAGCCATGCGTGCAGATGCGCGCGTGCGGCGTCGACGCCCTCGCGCTTGAGCGCGGAGAACAACTGCACGCTGTGACGCGGGTCGAGTGCCTCAAGCGCCGTGCTGACCGCTCGCAGGGTCGTCTGCGCGGCGCCGCGCGAGAGCTTGTCGGACTTGGTGAGCAGTACGTGGCAGCGATGCGAGCCACGCGCGGCCAGTGCGAGCATCTGCTGGTCGAACGGTCCCATCGGATGGCGCACATCCATGGTCAGCGCAAGGCCGCGCAAGCTGCCGCGATTGTGGAAGTACTGCATCAGCAAGTCGCCCCAGTGCTCGCGCAACTCGTGGGGAACGCGCGCGTAGCCGTAGCCCGGCAGATCAATCAGCCGCCGGCCCTCCTTGAGCTCGAAGATCACCAGCTGCTGGGTTCGACCCGGCAATTTGCTGACGCGCGCCAGCGATTTCTGCGCGCAGATGGCATTGAGCGCACTCGACTTGCCGGAGTTCGAGCGCCCCGCGAAGACAATTTCAGCGCCGGTATCCTCCGGCAGCTGCCGCAGCTCGTGCGCATTGCGCAGGTAGTGCGCGGCCGCGAAGGGGTTCGAGCGCGACGGACTCGGGCGCGGAGGCGAAGGCGTGGACATGCGGCATCTTAGCTTCGTACCCGGCGGCTCCGGGCGCATTCAAGGGGCAGGTGCCGAGTGCCGGCGCAGGCGGGGAAGTTGTTGATATCGGCCCGGAACACTCCGCCGCGGGTGCCAGAGTCATCGGTTTGCGATAAATTCACACCCTCGCGCCAAGTCCGTGTCCCGATCAGCCTGTGTCGTTCGGGCCCTGCGTGCTCCGTTTCCTGGAATTGAACATGAAACTCATCTTGTCCGCAGCAACACTGGCGATCGCGTTGGCTCCCCTTGCGCTCGCGCAGAATGCGGCGGTCGCACCCTCGCAGCCTGATGTCGCGCAGGACGTCGCCGCGGCGACTGCAACCGCTCCCGCCACAGCTGCCGATGGCGCCGCGCAGCCGGTGATGCCGGCAGATTCCGCAGCATCTGCCGCAGATTCCAGCGCGGGCGAAATCGCGGAAAGCACGCCGCCCATGCACGCTGCTGCCCTCAGCCCCGACGCGATGAAGTCCTTGCTGGACGGCTACGCGGCATTGACCGCGGCCAAGCCCGGCGATGCGGCGGCTGGTGCGGGCAAGGCCGCGGCCTGTGTGGCCTGCCACGGTATCGACGGCAATTCGGTCGATCCGCAGTACCCCAGGATCGCCGGCCAGGGAGAGCGTTTCATCGCGCGCCAGCTGATGCAGTTCAAGACCGGCGCGCGCCAGAACGCGCTGATGACACCCTTCGCAGCACCGCTCACACCACAGGACATGCGCGATCTCGGCGCGCACTTTGCCGCGCAAAGCGGACGCTCGGGCACGGCCGATGAGGGGCTGGTGACGGAGATTGGCGTGTACGAGGGCCGCAAGCTCTACACCATCGGCCAGCAGATCTATCGCGGCGGCGACGCGGCGCGCGGCATCCCGGCGTGCATGGCCTGTCATGGCCCCGCGGGTGCGGGCAATCCCGGCTCCTCGTTTCCGCGACTGACCGGGCAGCATGCCGGTTATACCGAGGCGATGCTCAAGCGCTACCGAGCAGGCGAGACGCACAGCTCGGCCAGGCAGGATGCAAACAGCGGGATCATGCCCACGGTCGCGGCGCCGCTGACCGATCTTGAGATCGGCGCACTTGCGACCTACATCGAGGGGCTGCATGTTTACGATCCGCGCGCCACACCGGCGTCCGCGCAGGCCAGTGCAGCCGCGCAAGCGGTCCCGGCAGCGCCTGCGAACGACGTGATGGCAGAGCCCATGGCGCCGGCCGATGCGCCGGCGGGCGAGGCTGTGCCAGCGGATGCGGGCAGCGGCGCGAACTGATCCAGCCGCGCGCGGTCCCAGAGCACTGGAACCGCGCTGCGGTGTTTCGGGGAATCCACCGATGAAGAAGTTCATGGCGAGCCTGGCGCTCGCACTGTCAGTGCTGCTGCTCCCTGCGTGCGATCGCGAACGCGAGCCGGCGCAGGCCGGGAGCGAGGCCGCATCAACCGCCACTGCGCCGGCCGCGACCACGGTCCCGATGCCGAAAAGCTTCGCCGAGCTGGTGGCAGGGCGCGACTTCGAGCTCATCGATCCGGCACCGACGGCGGCGGCATCACCGATCGAGGTCGCGGAAGCTTTTTCGTACGCCTGCTCGCACTGCGCGCATTTCGAGCCCTTCATCGAAACCTGGCGCGCGACCTTGCCGGAGGATGTGCGATTCGAGGCCGTGCCCATGCCCTTCAACGAGGTCTGGACGGAATTCGCACGTGCCTACTACGCCGCCGGCGACCTTGGCATCACCGGGCGTACGCACGCTGCGCTGTTCCGGGCCTTGCATGAGCAGGCCATCACCATCGACAGTGTCGAAGCACTGGTTCGCTGGTTCGCTGCAACCGGCAGCGTGGACGCGGCGCGTTTCCGCGAGGCGATGACCTCGCCCGGTACCGACACACGCATCGAAAGCGCGAGCAGCCGCGCGCGGCGGTGGGGCGTCGATTCAACGCCCACGCTGGTCATCGGCAATCGCTACAAGGTGTATGGATTTGCCGAAGGCGAGGGCGGCTACGCACGGACGATCGCCGTGGCCGATCTGGTGATCTCGCATCTGCGGGACGCTGGCGACTCCTGATCCGGTCCCGCCCGCTCGGCAGCGCCGATTCAGCGCCGGCACGCCAGACTGCACGCATACGTTGCGCTTCCCATTCCACTTGATACCCCGTTATTCCGGAGATTCCAGCATGAAAAAGTTCCTTGTCCTCGCGCTCGCGGGCTTGCTCTTCGCGCCCCTCGCCGTGGCGCAGAACATGGTCGAGCGCTTCACGGCCGGCCAGCACTATTTTCCCATCGCCCCTGCAGTCCCGACGTCGGCGCCCGCCGGCAAGGTCGAGGTGCTGGAGGTGTTTTCCTACGCCTGCATCCACTGCGCGCAGTTCAATCCCAGCGCTGAAACGTGGAAAAAATCGAAGCCTGCGGCGGCGCAGTTCTCGCTGATGCCCGTGGTCTTCAACCCGGCCTGGGAAATCCTGGCCCGTGCCTACTATGCCGCCGACGCACTCGGCGCCCTGGATCGCACGCACTCGAAACTCTTCAATGCCATCTTTGTCGAGAAAAAGCAGTTCCGCACGATCGAAGAGCTCGCCAACTGGTACGGCACGCAGGGCGTGGACAAGGCCAAGTTCCTGGCCGCGGCCAAGTCGTTCGGAGTCGACTCCAAGATCAAGCGCAGCACGGCACTCGTCCAGCGCTACGGCGTCGACGGCACGCCGAGCGTGATCGTTGCCGGCAAATACCGCATCACCGGCGCCTCGGCCGGCAGCTACGAGACGCTGTGGCAGATCGTCGATTTTCTGGTGGCCAAGGAACTCGGCGAGCGCGCGGCCAGCAAAGCCTGACGTCGGTTCGCGCTGGATGGCTTCTGGCAACGCATCTGCGCGAATTCCCGAGATGCCTTCGACGGATCGAGAATCGCCCGACAAGCCCGCGCGCGTCCGCAAAGCCGCGCGGCGGCTGAGGCTCGCCAGTTTCAACATCCAGGCGGGCGCCAACGTCCGCAATTTCCGCGAGTATGTAACGCGCGGCTGGCAGCACGTGCTGCCGCACAGCACCAAGCGCGAGAACCTGAAGCTCATCGCGGACGCGTTGCAGCCCTTCGATATCGTGGGTCTGCAGGAGGCCGATGGCGGCAGTCTGCGCTCGAGCTTCGACAACCAGACCGAAGTGCTTGCGGAGGCGGCCGAATTTCCTTTCTGGACGCACCAGCCCAATCGCCGCATGGCCGGCGTCGCCGAGTCCAGCAATGGCGTGCTGTCGCGACTGGAGCCGAGCGCGGTCTACGATCACAAGTTGCCGGGCCGGATTCGCGGGCGCGGCGTTCTGGAAATGCGCTACGGCAATGACCACGACGGCTTGCACGTGTTCGTGGCCCATCTTTCACTGACGCCTGCCGCGCGTCGCGTGCAGCTTGGCTTTATCGCGGAGCTGCTCGCATCGGCGCCCAATGCCGTACTCATGGGCGATCTCAACTGCACCAAGGACTGCGCCGAGCTGGCATGGCTGCTTGAGCACAGTGACCTCACCCTGCCGGGTCCGCCGCCGTTGACCTTTCCGAGCTGGAAACCGCAGCGCGCCATCGACCATATTCTCGTGTCACCCAACCTCAGGCCGCGCCGGCTGCGTGCGCTGCCGATCGATGTTTCCGATCACCTGCCGCTGGCGGTGGACATCCTGCTGCCAGCCGGTTGCTCGCTGGAGGCCTCGCCTTCGAAAGGCTGAGTACTCAGCCGCGCGGCGCGAGGGCGGTTATCACGGCCATTGCAATCAGGAAGAGTGCGAACACGCGCTGCAGACGTTCGCCGCGGAGTCGATGCGCAAGGCGGGCGCCGAGCGGAGCGACGAGCACACTGGCGACAGCCAGCAGCAGGGCACCGGGCCAGTAGAGATAACCCACAAAGCTGCTGCCGAGTGGTTCCGGCGGCACCAGTCGCGCATACGCGGCGGCGGCCGCCACGCCGATGAAAAATCCGCAGACGGCCGAGGTGCCCACGGCCCTCACCGCAGGTGCGCCGCGCGCGATGAGCAGCGGCACGGTCAAGCTGCCGCCGCCAATGCCGACCCAGGACGAAATGGCGCCAATGGCGATGCCGGCTGCACTGAGTCCCACGCCGCGGGGCGCGGGTGAACTCGGAGGGCCCTGTCCTGCTGCCCTCCGCCCGCTGCCGCGCCAGAGTTGTGCGGCAGCCAACAGGCAGAACAGGATCACCCCGGCTCGGAGCCACCTGCCGTCGACACCGCCTGCAAACGTGCCACCGAGCCCGCCACCGATCAGCAGACCGGGCACCAGCCAGGCGACGCTCGGCCACAACACCGAGCCGCGACGATGATGAGCCGCGCCCGACGAGATTGCCGTCAACACGATGCTGGCGAGCGAGGTGGCCAGCGCCACATGCATCACGACTTCGGCGGGCACGCCCTGTTGCGGCAATAGCCATGCCAACGCCGCCACGATCACCAGTCCACCGCCGACACCGAGCAGGCCCGCCAGCAATCCGGCTGCAACCCCGATCAGGGGAAAGCACCACCACAAGTCAACCAAGCTCCATCCTCCCTTCATCACCCACACGCCGTCCGGCGCTGTCTGCAGTCGACGATTCGATTACATCGGCCGCATGGAGTATCCCGCTATCGCACAAAAAGCGCGCTCGACATGTGCGCGCAAGCGCACCGCGGTCCGGAACGTTCGCGCCCGAGGAAATGGCTTCGATTCGGTTTGCGGCAAGCATGCGTCCCTGCAGCGGGCGTTCGAGCCGGCGCGCGGCAGTGCCGCGCAAGCGCCGTCTCTCAACCTCGTCATCCCCGCAAAAGCGGTGATCCAGCTTTGATGTCGTCTGGAACGCCCTGAACATGCGTGGATTCCCGCGTTCGCGGGAATGACGAGTGTGATGTCTTCCGGCGTCTGGGGGTAGGCCCTGCACAGGCCGGCGCATCAGACCAAGGACTGCTCACGGCGATCGTGTCGGAAGCGGAATACACGCGCGGACGATTGGATGGCTGAAGTAGGATGAAAGTGTTCGCGCAAAGCATGTGCGCATTATTTCTCAGCAGGAGTTGCACTTTGACGGATAGACGTTGGCTGCGTGGATATCTGCTGTTCGTCTCGTTGGCGCTGATCGCGGCGACGCCGGCGCGCGCAAGCACGCCGCTTGCCGAGCAACGCGAGTTGTTCGCCGAGCTTGAACGCGCCGCAAAGGTGGATCCGGAGGGCGCCTGGCGCATGCGCGCCCAGCCGCTCAAGGATTATCCACTGTGGCCCTATGTCGAGTACGCGGCATTGGGCGCCAAGCCGAGATCGACGTCTCCGGGCCAGGTTCGCGCCTTCCTGGAGCTCCGCGCCGACTCGCCGCTGGCCGCACGCCTGCGCAAGACCATGATCCAGACGTGGTCGGAGCAGCAACGCTGGGACGAGGTCCTGAGCATCGACGGGCCGGATCTCGGCGAGCGCAGCGCGTGTCTCGTGTATGCCGCGGCAATTGAGCGCAATTCGGTAGCGCCGGCCCTGGCCGACCGGATGCTGGCGACCTGGTCCGAGCCGCATGTTCTCGATCCCGCTTGCGATCCGATGACGCGCTGGCTCGATCGCGGGCAGCGCATCACGCCGGAGGTCCTGCGCGTGCGGCTGGATGCAGCGCGCGCTGCCGGCATCGGCGGACTTCTGATCCAGCTCTCCGCGCGGCTACCCGAAGGTGAGGGCCGCGACGTGGCGCGGCTCGGACGCGCCCTGGTCGATCCTGCGCGCGAGCTCGCTGGCGCAGCCGCGTGGCCGGACACCGCGGGCAATCGCATGGCGGCGGGTGCGGGCATCGGTTCGCTCGCACGCCGCGACAGTGATCGCGCCATCGCGTTGTGGCGGCAGCTTGAACCCGTGTTCAAGTGGACCGACGCCGAACGTGGTCCTGCCCTGGCAGGAATCGCGCTGTGGCGCGCGGCCAGTTATCTACCGGACGCGGCGGTCTGGCTGGATCGCGTGCCGCAAAGCGGCAGAACCGAGCAGTTGCGCGAGTGGCGCCTGCGTGAAGCGCAGTCCCGCGGCGATCACAAGGCGACGCTCGCGGCATTTGCCGACATGACCGAGGCGCAGCGCGGCGATTCGCGTTTCCGCTATGGCCAGGCGCGTGCGCTTGAGCTCCTGGGGCAACGCGATGCGGCACGCAGGGAATATGTGTCGCTGGCGGACGAGCCGAACTATCACGGCTTTCTGGCCGCGGACCGGTCGGAGCGGCCGTATCGACTCTGTCCGGTCGACGCACCGGACAACGAAGCGCTGCGGAAGGCGATCGCGCAGAACGCCGGTCTCATGCGCGCCTTCGAGTTGCGCGCGCTGGCGCGCAACGGGGAAGCGCGCGGCGAATTCGACTTCGCGGTGCGCGCTGCCGATGCCGACTTCCGGCGTGCCGCGGTCGCGCGCGCCGTGGCGCTGGGCTGGTACGACCGCGGCCCCTTCGTGCTCAATTCGGGGGACGACCTGCGTGCCTACGCGCTGCGCTTCCCGCTCGCGGAGCGCGAGGTGTTGACCGAACAGGCGCGAAGTCGCGGCGTCGATGTCGCCTGGGTCTACGGGCTCATCCGGGCGGAGAGTGCGTGGATCGCCGATGCGGTGTCGCACGCCAACGCACACGGCCTCATGCAGCTGCTGCCGGGGACGGCGCAATCGGTGGCGAAAAGACAGGGCATTCCCTATCCCGGTGTCGGCGCGCTGACCACGCAGCCGCGACTGAATCTCACCCTGGGCACGCATCACATCGCCGACGAGCTGGCGCGCTTCGGCGGCAAGCCCTGGCTCGCGACGGCGGCCTACAACGCGGGTCCCGCGCCCGTGAACCGCTGGCTCGCTCAGCGTCCCTCGCTGCCCAACGATCTGTGGATCGAGACCATCACCTACAAGGAGACGCGCGAGTACGTGAGCCGGGTGATGGCCTTCAGCGTCATCCACGACTGGCGCCTGACGGGCACGGCGCTGCCCGTGTCGGCACGCATCGGACTTGCACCGGTGACCAGCGCGCGCAAGGTTGTCGGCTGTCCCGCGCCCGTTGCCGCAGGCAGCGTGGCAACGGGGCGCTGAAACCTCACCGCGAGGCGGACGCGTTCCAATTTCAAGGAGAATCCTCCATGACCAATCGACGTGAACTGATCAGGGCCGCCATGCTGGCTGCCCTCGGCGTCGCAGTGACCCGGCCCTCTATTGCGGCCGCGGCCGCAACGATGCGGATGCGCCCGATTCCCGCAACGGGCGAAATGCTGCCCGTGATCGGCATGGGTTCCTCGGGCAGCTTCGAGGTTGGCCCCGGCCCGGAACGTGAGGCGCTGCGCGAGGTGATCCGCCGCTTCCTCGCCGGCGGCGGCCGGCTGATCGATACCGCGCCCACCTACAGCAACGCCGAGGACGTGCTGGGCGAGTTGCTCGCGGATGCGAACGCTCGCGCCCAGTGCTTCATCGCCACCAAGCTCTCGGGAGTGAGCGGGCACGAGGCGGGGCGTGCGCAGTTCGAGGCGTCGCTCGTGCGGCTGCGGACGGACCATGTGGAGCTGTTGCAGGTCCACAACCTCGGCGACTGGAAGACGCAGCTTGAGCTCGCGCGCGAACTCCAGAAAGAAGGCAGGGTGAAGTATGTCGGGCTGACCCACTTCCGCGACAGCGCGCACGAGGAGCTGGCTGCTGCCGTTGCCGCGTCCCGACCCGATTTCCTGCAGATCAACTATTCGGTGACGCAGCGCGCGGCAGCGGAACGCGTGCTGCCGCTGGCGCGGGATCTCGGCGTCGCGGTACTCGCCAACCGGAATTTCGACGACGGTGCGCTGTTTGCCCGTGTGGCGGACAAGCCGGTGCCGGCGTGGGCGATGGAAGCTGGCATCACTTCGTGGGCGCAGCTGTTCCTGAAGTTCGCGCTCAGCCATCCGGCTGTCACTACCGTCATTCCCGCCACCGGCAAGCCGCATCGGCAGAGTGACAACATCAAGGCCGGCCACGGACCCGATCTCGACGGGAAGCAGCGTCGGGCGCTGATCGCAGCACTGTCGAGCTGACACCCGCCAAGCTGATTGCCCTGCGCTCTGGAGCGCTCGTCTACACGCGCCAGAACAACAGTGATTGGGGCGGCGTGGGATTGTTCGCGCGGTCCTGACGTGCGGCCAGGATCTGTGTCGTGACCACGACCCGGTGGGTGCCGGGCGCAAGCGATCGCACCGGCAGCACCGCAATGAGACCGCGCTGACTGCCCTGCCGGGCGAGCTGGAATTGCGCCGGCGGCAGTTGAACTCCATCGAGCTCCACGCGCCAGAGCCGCGCCATGCAGTCACGCAACATCAGCGCCTGTGCTGCCGCGAGTACTTCGGGCGCATCACCGGATGCGAATGGCGCGCAGACACGCTTGAAATCCGGCGCGTTGAGCTTCGGCGACATCGGCAGGAACAGCCGAACTGCGCCGCGTGAAACAACCGATTGGTCCAGTCGCGGTCTCGCGTCGAGGATATCGTCTGCCGGGCCGAAGGACTCGAGGCGCGTGCCCTGCGCTGCGACGGCCGCATCGATGTGCGCATACAGATCATTGCGATCAAACAGCGTGCGAGCAAACAAGTGGAGCGGAAAAGCTGCCATGACCAGAATCAGAACCAGGAACACGGCAAACATCATGGTCAATTGCGACATTCGGCTCTGCAGCGTGAGCAGCGGCGTCAACACGATGCGGGGCAGAAACAATTGGAATCCCCGATTGAGCAGGAGCACGGTCCTTCGCAACCACGATTTCGCCGCCAACCGGGGGCTGCGGGCGGCGATCACGCTGTCTAGCAGGACCTGTAGCAAGACGGCCGCAAAGAACAACCCGAACAGAATGCGGGCGAGCAGGCCCAAGCCTGCAATCTTCAGTGCATAGGCCAGTGCCACGGTCACCAGGCCGATCAGCGCCATCAGCACGATGAGGCTCGCCGAGACGAACACGAGGCTCGCGATGCGATCAATGCGGGCAATCGTTTCGCCAAGACTGATCTGCTGCGAACGCTGGTATTCAGTGGTGAGCGGGGCCGATCGCGCAAGCCGGTGCCAGTCAACGCCGCTGGGAAATACCGATTCAAGTCCAATCAGGCCGATCCACAGCCCACGCAGCACCAGATGCAGAAAGAAACCGGCAATCAGCGCGAACACAATGCCGTAGCCCATTTGTAGCAGGCCGAAACCGATCTTCGCCCCCCACGGTGCCTGATGCAGCGACCACGCCTCCCAGAAACCGACGATAGCCCCCGGCAGCTGCAACAATCCGAAAAAGACCGCAGCCGAGATCAGCAGCTCAATCTCGTCTTTGTGCTGCACGTTCTGGTGCCGGGGCTCGGGCGGCGCATCGATATCTGCCTGCACTGCGCGCATGTCTGGATCGGTGGGAAGGCTCATGCGCCGATGCTACTGAATCGACCGCGGGCGCGCCCAGTGCGAAAGGCATGGTTTCCCCGGCTGCACAAACACGGCAGGCTTGCACCATGGACTCGTTCAAGACCTGGCTCGTCGGCGGTGCTGTGCGAGATGCGCTGCTCGGCATCGAGGGTGCCGACCGTGACTTCGTCGTGGTGGGGTCCACCCCGGAGCGGATGGTCGAAGCCGGCTACCGACCCGTCGGCAACGACTTCCCGGTCTTTCTGCATCCGCAAACGCACGAGGAATATGCACTCGCGCGAACCGAGCGCAAGAGCGGGCGTGGCTATCGAGGATTCACCTTTCTCGCCGATCCCTCGGTGACGCTGGAAGAGGATCTCGCGCGCCGCGACCTCACCATCAACGCCATCGCTCAGGCCGATGACGGCAGCCTGATCGACCCCTACGGCGGCGCGCGCGATATCCAGGCGCGCGTTCTTCGACACGTTTCACCTGCGTTCGCCGAGGACCCCGTGCGTGTCCTGCGGATCGCCCGGTTTGCCGCGCGCTTTGCACCGCTCGGATTCACCATCGCCCCCGAGACGCTGGCATTGATGCGCTCGATGGTCGCCTCGGGTGAAGTCGATCACCTGGTTGCCGAGCGCGTCTGGGCTGAACTCAGGCGCGCACTCGCGGAAGTCTCGCCCCAGACCTTCATTTCCACCCTGCGCGAATGCGGAGCGCTGGCGCGCCTGCTGCCCGAGGTCGACGCGCTGTATGGCGTGCCACAGCGCGCCGAGTTCCATCCCGAAATCGACACCGGCATCCACGTGGAGATGGTGCTGGCGCAGGCTGCGCGTCTGGCGCCCGGAAACGCGCTGGTGGCGTGGTGCGCGCTGACCCACGACCTCGGCAAAGGGGTCACGGATCCGTCCCTGCTCCCGCGCCACCACGCGCACGATGCCGCAGGCGTGCCACTGGTCGACGCTGTCTCGCAGCGTCTGCGTGTACCTCAGGATTTCATGCGCTTGGCAAGGCTGGTGTGTCGATGGCATCTGATGGCGCACACGGCGCTGGAGCTGCGGCCGCTCAAGGTACTGGCGCTGTTCGACCGCCTCGATGCCTTCCGGCGGCCTGACACGCTCGGCGTATTCCTCACGGCCTGTGAGGCGGATCAGCGCGGCAGGCTCGGCTTTGAAAATCGAGCCTATCCGCAGGCGGCCTATCTGCGAGCAGCCTTCGACGCCGCACGCGTCATTTCCGTGCGCGATCTCGATTTGCCGGAGGGCGTCACGGGCGAGAAGATCGCGGTGTATCTGGCTGCTGCGCGTGTCCGCGCGATTGCGGACGTGCCGAAACCGGATCCTGCTATCGGCGCGTGAAGGGTCCTGTCATCAGGACCTCGCCACCATCCGCTCGATCCCGCGCAGCATGTGGCGCGCCGGCGTATATGCGAGCGAAGCGCCGAGCAGCACCCCCAAGGTGTTCGCCAGCGCGTCCGCCGGGTCCGCGAGACGGGTGGTGGTCAGTGCGCCCTGCGCGAATTCGAGTCCAACGCCCAGAGCGATGAGCGCAAGCAGGGCCAGCACCAGCGCGCGCCGGGTGGCGAACAACTGGACCGCCCAGGCCGCGAGGGTCGCGTACGCGAGGCAATGCCCGAGCTTGTCGGAAAGCGGCGGTGTCGGAGGCAGCGGCGGCGGCGGAATCAGCGACAGCACGATGCAGAGCGCCCAACCGAAGATCCAGACGCCCAGCCAGAGCCGCAGCCAGCGCAGGTCATGCAGATGCACGTGGGCACCGTGACCAAGCGCGCTCGTCACAACAGCGTGCTCCGATCCGAACGGGCCCACGACAATTGCGCAATGTCGACTTGCCGGGCGAACGCCGCCACGTGAAAGCGCTCTCCCATGGCGTCGGGGAGCATGAGCCGCTTGACCTCACGCGCCAATTCGTATTGCGAGGCCGCGTCTCCGGGCGGCTTCGACTCGAGCACTTCGGCGAGCCCCGCCGCCAGCAGAAACTGCGACTGCGGCAACCAGCTCACCAGATCGAAGCCGATTCCGGTGCAGGCTTCAGCCAGGGCCGTGAAATCGACGAAGGCGGTGATGTCCTGCAGCCCCACCCAGCGCATCGGGTCATCGTGCGCGTGGTGCCGGTAATGGCAGACCAGGGTGCCGTCGCTGCGATCGGGCCGGTAGTACTCCGCGCGGGGATAGCCGTAGTCGACGAACAGCGCGAGACCGCGCCGGAGCGTCCCGACGACGGCGTCTATCCATGCCGGCAACTGCGGCAGGACTTCCGACCGATAGCCTGCCTCGAACTTGCGCCCGAGGCGTCGCTCGATGTGGTGGACTGAAGCCGCCAGCCACGCTTCGGCCGGGCGCTCGCAGATCGTAAAGGGGGACGGTTCCGATGCATCGCCAGCATTCTGGCCGCTCAACTGCACATGCTCCGACCAGACGCCGTCCGCGCGACGGATGAATCGGAAGGTCGGCAGCGCGTCGATGACTTCGTTGGCCAGTGCGATGCCTTCCCAGGCCTGCTCCAGTGGACCGTCCAGCCATTCAACGCGGGCGGCGAGCTCCGACGGCAGTGCGGAGGCAACCCGTTCGCGCTGCTGCGCGCGCAGGCTCGCGCTCGGCTCCAGAATCCGATAACGCGAGGGAACACGATCCCGGGCGGCCCATGCGCGCAACAGATCCACGCAGAGCGCGCCGCTGCCGCCGCCAAGCTCGAACACCGAGGCGTCAGGCCCCAGCTCGTCCAGCACGGGCTCGCATGCACGTGCCAGGCAACGCGCGAACACATCGCCCAGCTCGGGTGCCGTGATGAAATCGCCTTTGGCGCCGAACTGCGTGCGGCCGGCGCTGTAATAACCAAGACCCGGGGCGTAGAGCGCCAGCTCCATGAAGCGTGAGAACTCCATCGGTCCGCGCGCCAAGATTTCTTGACGGATCAGTTCGGCAAGTTGCGCACTGTGCGCCAGCTCCTCGGATCCAGGTTCGGGGAGCGAGCGAATGCTCTGGGTTACAGTGCGTGTCACCGTGTCAGGACCTTCTGGGCATCATGCCGCCAACGTGACATTGTTCTGAGGGTCCACAGCCGCTGGATCCGCGCAGCGGCGGCGAGGATCGGGAGGATAGCCGATGGCGGATTCATCAAGACCTGTCGCACTGGTGACTGGCAGCGCGCGCCGCATTGGCGCTGCAATCGCGCACACGCTGCATGCAGCCGGATATGACGTTGCACTGCACCAGCGACGGCAAACGCCTGAGCTTCTGCTTCTCAGCGCTCGCCTTGAGGCGCTGCGTGCACGGAGCACGCTGGTGACCTGTGCGGATCTGGCTGACGAGGATGCCGTGCGCAGCCTGCCAGCGCGCTGTATCGAGCATTTCGGTCGGCTGGATGTGCTCATCAACAACGCTTCCGGCTTCTATCCCACGCCGCTGGCGGAAGTGACCACACGCCAGTGGGATGACCTGTTCGCTGCCAACACGCGCGCTCCGCTGTTTCTTGTACAAGCCGCGGCCCGTGAACTCGCATCGCGCCGTGGCGCCGTGGTCAATCTGCTCGACATCAATGCCGGGCATCCGGCGCCAGGCTACAGCGTGTATGGCATGGCCAAATCGGCACTGGCGACGATGACGCACGCGCTCGCGGTGGAGCTGGCACCTGACATTCGCGTCAATGGCGTCGCGCTCGGTGCCATTCTCTGGCCGCAAGAGGACAGCCCGCCGTCGGATGCAGAACTGGACAAGCGTCGGCAAAAGCTCGACGCCACACCGTTGCGCCGCCTTGGATCCGTGGATGAGGTTGCCAGTGCGGTGCTGTTCCTGGCGCGGGATGCGACTTATTGCACGGGAGCCATCCTGCATGTCGATGGTGGTGCCCGACTGGTGTAACGGGGCGCGGCGCCGGCGGATGATGGGTGGGCCCGTCCCTGCAATGCTGCAGAGCCATGCACCATTCATGGGAAGGCTTCCATCCTTGACTCCCGGGCGCAGCCGCGCACGCAGTGAAGATCCGGCACAGGGGAATTGCATGACCAGCCGACGACGCCAGGCGTCCACCGACAACATTGCCGAACGGATCCTCGATCTGGTGGGCAGTATTCCCGCCCCGCGCGAGCGTGCGGCCGAGGACCCGCATGCGCGGGCACGCACCATTGCGCGAAATGCCGCCGGCAAGGCGGGCGCCACGTCCAGCGCGCTGGCATTGCCGCCCGGCGTACTCGGCTGGATGACGATCCTCCCCGAGCTCTTCGCGCTCTGGAAGATCCAGACACAGATGGTGGCGGACATCGCGGGCGCATACGGCAAGCGCGAACTCCTGTCGCGCGAGCAGATGCTGTATTGCCTGTTCAACCACACCGCAGCCAAGGCAGTGGGCGGATTGCTGGTGCGCATTGGTGAGCGCTACGTCGTGCGGCGGGCGCCCATTGGCACGCTCTATTCCATCGTCAACAAGATCGCGTTGCGCGTCGCGCAGCGCAGCCTCAGGCGTGGCATCTTCCGCTGGTTGCCGATTGCCGGCGCACTGGGTGTAGGCGCGTTCGCGTACGCCGATACCGGCACCGTGGCGGATGCCGCCATCGATGTGTTCTCGCGTGAACTCGTGATCGAGGGCGAAGCGGAGGTCGAAGGCGTGGCAGCCGCGCGTGCGGCACACCGCAAGCCGCGAGCGAAATCCGCACCGAAGGCGCGCAAGGCGACCTCGCGCAAGCGTGGAAAGTCGTCAGACGGATGATTCCTGTTCCGCTGCATGAGGATGCCGCGGTTCGACCTGCACGCTCTGGCGTGCTTCCAGCGGCAGGTCGAGCCAACGCTGCCGGAGTGTGCGGTGATCCGTCCACGTCGCCACCAGGTCTGGGCTGAGGTCACTGAGCGGACACAACACGAAGGGGCGGTGCAGTTCATCGCGCACGAGTTCCATCGGCCTGATGCTGCCCTCGTCCCGGCGTTCGTAAAGTATCAGGTCGATGTCGATTACCCGACTGCCGAGCCGCGGATCCGACCGGTCCCGCCCGAGTTGCTCCTCCAGCTCGCGCAGTCGAAATTCGAGCGCTTCCCGTGCGTATCCGGTTTCAAGCAGCGCGGCGAGGTTGAGAAACTCCGGGCCCTCGAATCCCTCCGCCGCAGAACGGTAGGTGGGCGAAACAGCAAGCAGATGGAAGTCCCGGTCGAGTGCCGCAATCGCGGCGTCGAGATTGCGCGCGGGATCCAGATTGCTGCCGAGGCTGAGCCAGGCACGCGCCATCAGTCCAGCCGTCGACCACGCTCGATCACCACGCCCACGCTCCGAGCGCCACGGACCGCGCCCGGTTTGGCAACGCGCAGGCGCAACCAGGCAACACCAAACTCCTCCTGCACGAGTTCCGCGCAGCGTTCGGCCAGCGTCTCGAGCAGTCCAAACTTCTGCTCGGATGCAAATTCGGCCAGACGTTTGCTTACGGCCTTGTAGTCGAGTGTGTCGCCGATGCAGTCGGTCGCCGCAGGCTTGCGGTTGTCGAAGGCCATCTCGACGTCGAACACCAGCGGCTGGCGCACGCGGCGCTCCCAGTCGTAGATTCCGATCACGGCCTCGACATTGAGGCCTTCGATGAACACAACATCCATGGACGGGACTTCAGGAAGCGGCGACGTGCGCGACGGGGTGCAAGCTTGCCATGTCCCAGCGCGGATGCGCGCGGATTGCCAGGTCTTCGCGCTGGCCTGCGACCAGCCGGAGCGCGCCGGCGAAGGCGATCATGGCGCCGTTGTCCGTGCACAGCGCGGGAGGGGGGAACGCGATGCGGTATCCGTCCCGGGTCGCCCGCGATTGCAACTGCTCCCGCAGTTTGAGGTTGGCCCCCACTCCACCGGCCACGACGAGCGCATGGTCTTTCGTCTGCGCGAGCGCGCGGATGCATTTCTCCACCAGCGTCTGCACGACCGCGTTCTCGAACTCCAGCGCGACGTCGGCCGCATCCTGCGCGGTTCGACTGGACTTTCGCCAGGCGAGCAGCGCCTGCGTCTTCAGTCCCGAAAAACTGAAGTCGAGGCCTGGGCGGTCGATCATCGGGCGCGTAAATCGAAATGACCCCGGGCGACCTTCGCGGGCCAGCTGCGCGATTGCCGGTCCGCCGGGATAGGGCAGTCCCAGCATCTGTGCGGTCTTGTCGAATGCCTCGCCCGCCGCGTCGTCGAGTGTGTCGCCCAGAAGCTCGTACCGTCCGATCGTCACCACCCGCATCAGTTGCGTGTGCCCTCCGGACACCAACAGGGCGACGAAGGGTGGTTCGGGAGCGCCCTGCTGCATCAACGGCGCCAGCAGGTGCCCTTCCATGTGGTGGACGCCGAGCGCGGGAATATCGAGCCCCCAGGCCAGCGAGCGTCCAGCGGCTGCTCCGACGAGCAATGCGCCGCCGAGCCCAGGGCCGGCGGTGTAAGCGACGCCATCGAGATCCGCGAGCGACAGGCCCGCGTCTGCCACCGTCTGGCGCAGCAGGGAAACCCATCGCGTGACATGGTCGCGGCTCGCAAGCTCGGGCACCACCCCACCATAGGCGGCATGCAGCTCGATCTGGCTGTGAAGCGTCTGCGATCGCAGTCCCACCCCCGTCTCGTAGATGGCCAGGCCGGTTTCGTCGCAGGAGGTTTCGATACCGAGAACTCGCATGCAGTCCAGTCACCCCTATGCCCTGGCCCCCGCTTCCCGTGCACATGGCGCCGGTCAGTGGAAGGCACTTGGCCCGGAATCCGATAATTGCCGAGGTGGAGTTCCATCCCGGGCCCGCAGACGCTAGAATGCGCGGCTCGCCCGCGTTTGGCGCGAGTTTAACAGTGGAGATTTCATGCCCAACGTCAAAGTCCGCGAGAACGAACCTTTCGAGTTCGCGCTCCGTCGATTCAAGCGTACCTGCGAAAAGGCCGGCGTCATCGCCGAGACGCGCAAGCGCGAGTCCTATGAGAAACCGACGCAGGAACGCAAGCGCAAGCGCGCCGCAGCGGTCAAGCGTCACATCCGCCGCGTGTCCCGCGACGTGACCAAGCGCCAGCGCATGTACTGATGGGCTCCGGCTGATCGGCTCCGGCTGATCGGCTCCGGCCGATCCCGCAGCGTCGCGTTTTCCGAGCCGATGTCGTTCCGCGACGTCGGCTTTTGCATTTGTGGCAAGCGCAGGATTCGACACCCTTGACACTCAAGAACCGTCTGACCGAAGACATGAAGACAGCGATGAAATCCGGCGCCAAACAGCGTCTGGGCGTCATCCGGCTGGTCAATGCAGGCATCAAGCAGCGCGAGGTCGATGAGCGAATCGAGCTCGACGACGCTGCCGTGCTCTCGGTGCTCGAGAAGATGGTGAAGCAGCGGCGCGACTCCGTAACCCAGTTCGCCGCCGCCGGCCGTGAGGATCTGGCGACCATCGAGCGGGATGAGATCACCGTGCTGCAGGACTACCTGCCCGCACAGCTCGACGAAGCAGACATCCTGTCCGCGATCGACGCCGCCATGATCGAAACAGGGGCTGCAGGCCCGGCGGCTATCGGAAAGCTGATGGCTTCTCTCAAGCCGCGTCTGGCGGGTCAGGCCGATATGGCGCAGGTATCGCGCCTGGTGAAGCAACGCCTCACCGCCGGTTGAGTCGCCGCGCTCTCCGGCAGTCGATCGCTTCTGGCGGGCGGGGTGAGCGTGGTCCCGCCTCGATCTTCGCTGTCGCGCAGTGAGGGGCTCACTCACCGCGCAAGACGCGCTTCGCTGCACGCGCTAGATTCCCGTCATGGCGCGCATTCCCGATAGCTTCATCGATGAGCTGCTTGCACGCACCGACATTGTTGCGCTGATCGGTGAGCGTATCGAGCTCAAACGCGCCGGTCGCGAGTTCCATGCGCGTTGCCCTTTCCATGACGAGCGCACGCCCAGCTTCACCGTCAGCCCTGCGAAGCAGTTCTATCACTGCTTCGGTTGCGCAGCGCATGGAACCTCCCTGCGCTTCCTGATGGAATACGAGCGGCTCGAATTTCTCGATGCGGTCGATCTGCTCGCACAACGTGCCGGGCTCACGGTTCCGCGGGAAACCCACGCTCGTCACAGCCAGGGCTTCGAAGAGTTGTACGCCACGTTGCATGCGGCAACCCGATTCTTCCAGGAACATCTGTCCCACGCGCCGCAGGTCTCCCGCTACCTCGAGGAGCGCGGTGTGGACGACTCGACTTCGCAGGCATTCGAACTGGGGTTTGCGCCGGACTCATGGGACGCCCTGCGCAGCACACTCGGAAAGGAGGAGTCCGGGCTCCGTCTGCTGGAACGCGTGGGCCTCATGTCGCGCAGCGACAATGGGCGCGTCTACGACAAGTTCCGCAACCGCCTCATGTTCCCGATCGAGGACCGGCGCGGCCGCGTCATTGCGTTCGGCGGTCGGGTACTTCCCGGCGGCGACGACCCGAAGTACCTCAACTCGCCGGAAACGCCGCTGTTCCACAAGGGCCGGGAACTGTTCGGACTGCATCGGGCGCGTCAATCGAAAGTGCGACTGGAGCGATTGATCGTGGTCGAGGGCTACATGGATGTTGTTGCGCTGGCGCAGGCCGGAATCCCCTCTGCAGTGGCCACGCTTGGAACCGCGATTACGCCGGATCAGGTCGAACTTCTGTTCCGCAACTCGGAAAACATCTACTTCTGCTTCGACGGTGATCGAGCCGGGCGCGGCGCCGCCACTCGGGCGATCGAGAACACGCTGCCACGTATGCGCGACGGCAGACAGGCGCATTTCCTGTTTCTGCCGGAAGGGCAGGATCCAGATTCGTATGTTCGTGAGCAGGGAACCGCAGCGTTTGAGCAGGCCCTCGCCACCGCGCAGCCGCTGTCGGAGGCGTTTTTCGAAGGCGTTTCACAGGATATTCGGCTGGATTCCCTGGAAGGGCGCGCCCGACTCGCCGAGAAGATGCGCCCGCTGATCGAAAAAATTCCCGACGGTGCGTTCCGCGACCTCATGCGAGAGCGGGGCGCCGAGCTTTCGGGCGTCGGCTCTCTGGCCGCTGGACCCGCTGCTGCGCCCGCTCCACCACCCCGCCAGGTGAACCGTTCGACGCGGACCCGCATCGCGCCCACCAGCCTTGTCCGCAAGGCGGTCGCGATGCTCGTACAACGGCCGAGCGTCGCAGAGACCATGGAGCCACCCTATCGATTTGCGGTCTTGCGGCAGCCGGGAATTGGGCTGCTCGTGGAACTCATCGCCCACATTCGCGAGCATCCTGGACTGCATACCGGCACCCTGCTGGAGCACTGGCAGGATCGGGACGAAAGCGGCGCGCTGATCAAGCTGGCAACACACGAGTTCCTGCTGGCTCCCGATCAGTGGCAGGGCCAGTTCCTGCACGCTCTGCAACGGCTGGACAGCCAGACCATCGACCAGATGATCGACGATCTGCAGGCGCTCAAATCCCAACGCCCCCTGTCGAACGCCGAAACGGAGGAGCTTCGCCAACTTCTTTCGGACCGGACCAAGGAGCAGGCCGCGCGATCGATGGACTGACGAGGCTGCGAAATCCACAAATAGAAACGCCCCGTCTGCGAGGATGCAGACGGGGCGTTGAGTTAAAGGTGCCCAGCGATGACCGACTCTCGCACGGCTTAAGCCGCACTACCATGGGCGCTGACGCGTTTCACTGCCGAGTTCGGGATGGGATCGG
>JBBQNY010000043.1:0-19787 GCA_038330365.1 Lysobacterales bacterium
CAGCGGCGCGTCCGACCCGCTCACGCGCAGCGCGCGCGCCAGCGTTCCGCCGAGCAGCGTGCCACCGGCGGGCAGTGGCATGAACGGCTTTGGCAACGACTTTCTCGACACCGGCCAGAGACGGGTGCCGGCGCCGCCGGAGAGGATCACTGCCACAGGCTGGCCGGCTTTCGTATTCATTACGTCTGGCCTCGATGGGGAAGCAGGCAGTGACCCGCCTCGATTTCAAGCAGGGTCGCGTCCACCTCGTCTTGCCATGCCGGGCGTGCGATGCCGTGTTCTCGTTCGATGCGTTCGCAAGCGAGCACTGAGTAACGCGGACGCGCGGCGCGGGTCGGCCAGGCATCGCTCTCGATGGCGGTGATCGCAGGCAGCTCGGAAATCAACTTCAACTCGGCGGCACGCTCGAGGAGATACGACGCGAAGCCGTGCCAACTGGTCTGACCGGCGCAGGTCACGTGCAGGGTTTCGCGGCGCGCAGCCTGCGCGTGCGCCGCAGGCTGCGCCAGCAGTCGCGCGACGACGCCGGCGACAAACCGCGCCGACGTGGGTGTTCCGAACTGGTCGACCACGACGCGAAGGGGCTTGCCTGCATTTGCTGCGCGCAGGATGGAGCGCAGGAAATTGTGTCCGTGCGCAGCGTAGATCCACGCCGTCCGCAGAATCAGATGAGCGCAACCACTGTCCCGCACCGCCTGCTCGCCCGCCCACTTCGACTGGCCATAGGCGGACGCCGGTGCGGCGACATCCTCTTCCCGATAGGGCACCGTGGCGTCGCCCGCAAACACGTAGTCGGTGGAGAAATGCACCAGCAGCGCGGCGTGTTCCGCAGCCCAGGCAGCGAGCGTCGCAACCGCCTGATGATTGACCTCTACTGCCAGCGCGGACTCGTCTTCAGCGCGGTCCACCGCCGTGTGCGCCGCCGCGTTGATGATGATGCGCGGCGCGATCCGGTCCAGTGCGGAACGCATTGTGTCGCTGTCGGCGAGATCGATGCGCTCGCAGACGCGATTTCCAGCCAGGCAACCGCTGCGGCTCGCAAGCACGGGCGCATGCGTGGCCAGAGCGCGCTCGAGTTCCCGCCCGATCTGCCCCGTCGCGCCAAGCACCAGCATCATCGAGAGAAATCCGGAAGGCTCGCCGCGGCGATCGCGGCCAACAAGGGCGCCGCTGCGTCTTTGGGCGAAAGAGCCGGCTGCGCGATTGGCCAGTCGATGGCAAGGTCGGGGTCGTCCCAGCGGATGCCCTGGTCGGCCTCGCGGACGTACACATCGGAGCAGAGATAACAGAAGATCGCCTGCTCGCTCAGCGCAACGAAGCCGTGTGCGAACCCCGGTGGAATCCAGAACTGGCGCCCGTTCTCGCCGCTCAGCACCACGGCTTCCCATTGCCCGAACGTCGGCGAACCCTGGCGGATATCGACCGCCACATCCCACACTTCACCCGACTGCACCCACACCAGCTTGCCCTGTGGACGCGGCCATTGGTGATGCAATCCGCGCAGCACTCCGTATGCGGAGTGCGACACGTTGGCCTGCGCCGGCTCGAAGTCGATCCCGGCCGCCGCGTAGCGCTCGCGATTGAAACTCTCGAAAAACGCGCCGCGTTCATCACGGTGCACGACCGGTTCGATGAGCCGCGGCCCCTCGAGCTTGAACCCGTGCACCTTCACAGCGCGAAACCGCGCTCGGCGAGCTGCAGCAGGTAGACGCCGTACGCGTTCTTGGCGAGCGGCTGTGCGAGCGCGCGCAATTGCTCCGCGTCGATCCAGCCCTGCGCGAAGGCGATCTCCTCCGGGCACGCGACCTTGAGGCCTTGCCGCGACTCGATGGTGGCGATGAAATCCCCGGCCTGAAGCAGCGACTCGTGCGTGCCGGTGTCGAGCCATGCGTAGCCGCGCCCCAGTTTTTCAACATGCAGCACGCCGGCTTCGAGATAGCGGCGGTTTAGATCCGTGATCTCGAGCTCGCCGCGCACGGAAGGCGTCAATGCCGCCGCGTGTTCGCTGGCGTTGCCGTCGTAGAAATAAAGCCCCGTCACCGCATAGTTGGATCTTGGTTGTTCGGGCTTCTCCTCGAGGCTGACCACGGCGCCGCTGTCGTCGAACTCGACCACACCGTAGCGCTCGGGGTCGTTGACCCAGTATCCGAATACCGTTGCCCCGTCGACCCGATTGGCCGCGCGACGCAGCTGTTCGGTGAAGCCGTGGCCGTAAAAAAGGTTGTCTCCCAACACCAGGGCCGAAGGCTCGCCGGCAACGAAGTCGCGACCGATAAGATAAGCCTGCGCGAGCCCGTCCGGGCTCGGTTGCGCTGCATACTCGAAGCGCATTCCCCACTGCGATCCGTCGCCCAGCAGACGCTGGAACAGCGCCTGCTCGTGCGGCGTATTGATGATCAGCACTTCACGGATGCCCGCCAGCATCAGGGTGCTGAGCGGGTAATAAATCATCGGCTTGTCGTAGATCGGCAGCAGCTGCTTGCTGATCGACTGCGTCAACGGATACAGACGCGTACCGGAACCGCCGGCGAGGATGATGCCGCGCCGCGTCATGCCGCAGCCTCGCCGAGGCGCTGCATGCGATAGCTGCCGTCGAGGACGTTGGCGACCCAGTCGCTGTGCCCGAGATACCAGTCGACGGTTGCTGCCATGCCCTGCTCAAAACCCATCTGCGGCTTCCAGCCAAGTTCCGACTGGATCTTCGTGGCATCGATGGCATAGCGCCGATCGTGCCCGGGACGATCCGCCACGAACGTGATCAGCGAGGTGCGCGGAGCGCCGTTCTGCAGCGGCGAGCGCGCATCGAGCAGCGTACAGAGGGTTCCGACCACATCGATGTTCTCGCGCTCCGCGTCGCCGCCGATGTTGTACACCTCGCCCAGCCGACCGTCAGACAGCACGCGCAGGATCGCGCGACAGTGGTCCGACACGAACAGCCAGTCACGCACGTTGCGACCATCGCCGTAGACCGGCAGGGGCTCGCCCGCAAGCGCCTTCTGGATGATCAGCGGCACGAGTTTTTCCGGAAACTGGAACGGCCCGTAGTTGTTGGAGCAATTGGTCGTGAGCACCGGCAGACCGTACGTGTGATGGAAGGCGCGCACCAGATGATCGGAAGATGCCTTCGATGCGGCGTAGGGCGAATTCGGCGCGTAGGGCGTCGTCTCCTTGAAGCGCCCCTCTGCGCCGAGCGATCCGTACACCTCGTCGGTCGAAACATGCAGGAAACGAAATGCCGCGCGCTCGTCCGCGTCCATTTCGCGCCAGTAGTCGCGCGCACGCTCCAGCAGATTGAGCGTCCCCACCACGTTGGTTGTCACGAATGCAGCCGGCCCGTCGATCGACCGGTCGACATGACTTTCCGCCGCAAAATTCACGATCGCGCTGGGTCGGTGCGCGCTGAGGAGTTCCTGCACCAGCGCCGGGTCGCCAATGTCGCCGGCCACCAGCTCATGCCGGTCTTCACCGGCAAAGCCGACCAGCGATTGCGGATTGCCGGCGTAGGTCAGCGCATCGAGATTGACGATGCGCAGCGCCGGATCTGCGGCCAGCGCCTCGCGCACAAAGTTGCAGCCGATAAAGCCGGCGCCGCCAGTGACCAGCCAGGTCCGGATTTTGGAATTGCTCATGGCTTCACGCAAAAAAAGCGGAGTTGGAACTCGCAGGGGGAGCGACACTGCCGGAGGCATTGCTCAGCTCATACGGGTGCGGCCGCGCAGGATAACAGCGGAGCGCCACGAGCCCGGCGCCTAGCTCCCCCTCGCGAGGTCCAGCCGCTCGCAGCGCGCGGTGACGACGCTGAACTGCGGCGGCTCCCGAAGTGACGCCATGCCCGCCAAGCCACACCGCCGACCAGACCACTTCGCAGCGCGCTGCGCCTGCAACTTCGCGCTCCCCTGAGGCAGGCTCCTATGCCGAGTTTAGAAAGAGGGCAGCGCGTGCTGCGGCACTTCACGCGGATCGGTCGCCGCCCCAGGATCGGCGCAGGCCTGAAACCATGCGCAGCAGACGAAGTACGGGCGTCCGGTGACCGCGGCCGTGTCGGTGGCGCAGATATTCGGCATCCGGCCACATTCGCTGACGCAGCCACCGGAGGCGCTGGCGGAAGGTCGGGATGGCGCGCCAGCATTGCCACTGTACGTAGGCCCATCGATGCATGTGCCCGACTTCAAGTCCTTGTCGGGCGGCGGCCGACCGGAGCTCCAGGACCACTGCACGCGGGGCGCCGTCGACCTTCAACATCGCATCGAGGCACACGGCGGACAGCCTGCGTTGCACGGCGAGCGCTGTAAAACGCTGCCAGTGCTCCGCGGTGAAAAATGCCGACAGCAGTTCTATATCCTGTACCCACTTGGGATCGTCGTGATTGCCCCCCGGCATGTTCTGCACCCGGTGCATGCAGGCATGGAGCAAGGCATGAACGGGTCCCAGGCCACGCGCATGGGGATGAAGCGCTGGCAGCGCCACCGAACCCCGCAACAGTTCGGGGAAATCGAAACAGAACGCGAACATGGGAAGGTTCGATAGTCGCCAGTGCAGATCGATTTCCACCTGTTGTCCATCCCTCACGGGACCGCGACACGCAATCTCGAAACAGACCATGTCCCCCGGGAAGCTGTCGTCCAACTTCTCGTAACCGCGCGCGCCAAGCGCTTCAATGATGTTGTCGACCTCCGTCCGTCCGGGGAGTAGCAGGTCGACGTCCGCTGTGGCGCGCTGTTGAGAGGCGGAATAGAGCCACTGGGACAGGGCATGACCCTTCAAGACGAGCGCCGTGCTGCCTTGCGCGCACAGCTCGTCCAGCACTTCGCGCAATGCTCGTCGCTGGGCCAGCGTCTGCATCGCGGACTGGACGCGTTGTGGAATCGTTTCGGTGACCGGCGTCATCACAGCAAATCTGCGCGCGAAGTCGTGCTGCCATTGATAGGTCCATGCATCAGCTGGCTACCTGTGCATCGTGCAGGATTCGACCCGCATCCATCCGCACCACGCGATCGGCCAGCGCGAGCGAAGCCGGACGGTGCGTAATCAGGATCACCGTTCGATCCCTTAGCAACTGGTGGCATTCGGCGATGAAACTGCGCTCGCCCTCCGGATCGAACATCGCCGTGGCTTCGTCCAGCACCAGCAGCGCAGGATCCTTGAGCAAGGCGCGCGCCAAAGAAATCCGCTGCCGCTGGCCACCGGAGAGCTTGAGTCCCTCGTCGCCAATGACCGTCCCATACCCTTGGGGCAGGCCTCCGATGAAGCCGTCGGCGTGCGCCGCACGTGCGGCAGCTTCGATTTCCTCGCGCGTAGCGTGGAGTCGGCCGTAACCGATGTTCTCCTCCACGCTGGCATTAAGCAGAAGAACATTTTGACTGACAAGGCCAATATGGCTCCTGAGTCCGCTGAGCGGGAGTTCGCGTATGTCCACGCCATCGAGCAGAATCCGGCCCCGATCCGGCTCGACGAACCGCATCAGGAGATGCGCCAGCGTACTCTTGCCTGCACCATTGGCGCCGGTGATTGCCACGGTTTCTCCGCTCGCCACTTCGAGATCCAGACCTCGGATCAAGTCACCGCGACCTGGATATGAGAAATAGACATCGTCGAACGTGACCGCGCCTCGAACCTCTGCGAGATGCCGCGTTCCCGTGTCCTTCTCAAGCTCTCCCTCGAGCGCCTCGATGATCCGCACCGATGACCCCTTGGCGTGCTGCAGCACTGCGTGCAGGCCGGCAAGCGTGCTGATTGGCTGAGTGAGGAGCATTCCATAGAGCAAAAGGCTCACGAGCTCGGGTGGCTCCAGGCTGCCACGCGCGACGGCTCCCGCACCCAGCCCGATCAGCAGCAGCACGCCGGCCGCTGCCACGAAGCGAACAGCTGGCTGCAGCCCCGCGCGCGCGCGAAGCTGCCTCAGCTCGACCGCCAGATACCTTTGCGTCTGCTGGCGATATCGATCCGATTCGACCGGCTCGCGGGTGAACGCCTTCACCAGGGCGATCGTGGCGAGGGACTGCTCCGCGATTGCAGTTTGCAACGCGTACTCCCGCGACCCGAGCGTGGCGAGGGGGCGAAGACTACGAGTGGCGAGCTTGACCGCGATGACGAAGACGGGGATCGCCGCGCCGATCAGCACCCCGATTCTCGCGTCGATGCGGATCAGCATGACCATTGCGCCGAAACAGGTTAGGAGCAGCGGCAACAGTGGAATGAGTACCGACGTCACGAACCCGCTGATCTGCCAGACATCGCGCGACAATAACGACAGCACATCGCCCCGCCGCCGGTCCTGGTGCCATCTCAGCGGCAGGCGTTGCAGATGATCGTAGACGCGCATCGAAAGATCCGCCGTCAAGCGAAGGCCAAGACGGCCAAACAGGAGCTGGGTCACGAAGGTCACTAGCCCCGCAAGCGCCATTACCAGCAGCCAGTAGACAAGCAGAGACGTGGGCACCAGTCCTTCCAGCAGCGACTGTGCAGCACGCGCCGCGAACAACGGTTGCAGCAGCATCAGACTGCTTTGCGTCAACGCAAGAATGATCCCAATGGCGAGCTGCGCCCGGTACGGCCGCAGCAGGGAAGCCAGGCGAAGTATTGAACCCGGCAACGATTTGGGGTCACGGACCTCTTTCAACGCGGCAGGTCCTCGTGCAGGTGCGCACGCCAGTGAATGCGACACAGACGATACTTGAGAGAGCGCCCATTGAAAAACAGCGCGGCACGCATGATGCTGGCGTTCGAGGCTGCATCAGGCAGCAACCTATGCCCGAACCCATTTCGGAGTCGGGCGATCGAATCGGGCGAGGGAGCCGACCAGTCCATGAAGCTCGCCGCAGATCTTCTACGGCCGCTGCCCTGCCAGCAAGGCGCAGCGCACACCCCTGTCCTGCAAGCAGTTTCGACACGCGACCGACGTGAATTCGTGCCACTCGAACCCGGCGCAGGAGCAAGTCAGTGACTCCCCGCGGTGCCAGGATCCGGGTCGCAGAATGGTGCCGGCTCCCACGCATTGGAGCGGAACTTTGGTTGGCCGAATTCGGCCTCGGGACTGTCGGTGTGAGGCGCATGACCAACTGGATGTCTGCGCCTTTGCATTCTGTCGGCGGTCCCGGCGAGGACCCCAGCATTGAGGTCGCACGGGCGCGGCGTATCGCCTGGTTGGTTCAAGGAGTGGCGCGCCGACTTCCCGGCAAACCCCGTTGTCTGGCGCAATCGCTGGTGCTCAGGCGCGCCCTCGCGCGGGAGGGATTGGCTGGGAGGCTGATCATCGGCGTGCAACGCCGTAGCGGGAACCTCGACGCTCACGCATGGGTAGAGTACCGGGGTGAAGCCTTGCAGCCCGAGAGTCCGTCGCACCGGCCCATCGCCGCTCTGTGACGATTGGGCGTTCGCGGTCGAGGCGGGCAATCCGCTGCGCATCTCAAGCCGAAACGATGTCGCTTTACTTCCTGCGCCGCCTTCCCCTACGCTCGCGACCGCACGCTTCCCTTCTCACACTCGACATGCCAGCTCAGACCAGGTACGAAGTCACTCCAGGCTGCAGTGCAACGCTCGATTGGACTTTGCGCCCATCGGAGGAAGTGTTGCTGCAGGAAATCGATGGAGAGGCGATCCTTCTCGACCTGCAGAGCGAACAATATTTCGGCTTGAATGAAGTAGGCACGCGTTTGTGGCAGCTGCTCGCGCGGGACGCGTCCCTGCGCGCTGCGTACGGGATCCTGCTGTCGGAATTCGCCGTGGAGCCGGAACGGCTCGAGCGGGATCTGCTGGCCCTGGTTGCTGAGCTGGCGAATACGGGATTGGTCTGCCGCGCATAGTTCCACGCACCTCTGCGCGGTGCAGGCCTGACTCCCCTGCAGGTCGCCAGAAGTCTGTGCGCGGAGCCATTGGAGCTGCTTTCGTATCCAACCACGGCAAGCACTGAACCAAGGCCATGAATACCGCTCGACCGACACTAGAGGCCTGGATCAACGAGGAGCAGCTCGTCGACGAGCGCCTGGCGACCTATCGCTCTCGATTTGAACTGCATCCCTTGCAACTGCTCGTGATCGACAACGTGTTGTGCGAGCAGACTGCATCCGGGCCGAGTGCCACGCTCCTCTACAATTCCGAGTACCAGTCCACGATTGCGATCTGCCGATCCCCGCACCCTTACGTCGAAATCGGGAAACCTCACTCTACCGAGCGGCATTGCGACCTCGACCGGGACACATGGGACGCTACCTGCGACGAGTTGCGCTTCTATCTCTACGGGATCATCAAGGGTGCACGGCCGGCGTGCCACTTTTCCACCGGGAACATCAGCTACCTCCGCCTCGTGATCTCTGACTTCAAGTCCGACACCGAGCATAAGGTCGCGCCGGTATCAGTCGATGCGGGCCAAAAGGCCCGCGTCAGCATTGGCGATTGGGTGCTGCAGCGCACTGCCGCGCCGAAAAAAGAATGGGATGCCCGTTTCCCGGAGTTGTCGCTTCGACTTTGGTCGAACACCAACGTCGCCGGCAGGACACAGTGAAAATTGCCGGCGTCGTGGAACTGTCCGGCCGACCTGCGACGGACATCGCGCCGATGCTCGCCAGCCTGCAGCGTTACCGGGGTGGTGCCGCTCGCATCTGGAGCGGTCTCCCGGCAAGCCTCGGACAAGTGGCGTTCACCAGCGCCGATCTGCAGGGCACACGCCCCGGGGAAATCGTCCGCGATCCGGAAGCGGGAATCGTGATCGTTGCCGACGCCCGTATCGACAACCGCGCGATGCTACGGGCGAAGTTTCGTAGCTTGGGCCTGGAAGTGCCGACCTGCTCCGGGGACGCTGGGGTGATCCTGGCTGCTTACCGGCATTACGGCGAGGATTGTGCACAGCACCTGCTTGGCGATTTCGCGTTCGCCATTTTCGATGAGCGAGCGCTGCGACTTTTTTGCGCACGCGATGCGTTCGGCGTGCGTCCCTTTTATTTCCACCATCGCCCGGGGGAAATTTTTGCCTGGGCTTCCGACTGGCCGAGCCTTATCGCCTGCACGCGCGTGCCGGTGCGCGTGGACGAGGGCCGTATTGCCGATTACCTGCTCGACTTCGAGGGCATGGACCACGAGGGCACGTTCTTCCGGGACGTGGAACGGCTATTGCCGGGTCATTCCCTCAGCGTAACGACCAGGACTCTCACCACGTCTCGCTGGTATTTCCCTCGCGTGGAACCCCGGTCGACGGGCAAAACGGATTACGAGGCGACGTTCCGGGAACTGCTCACGCAGGCCGTAGCGAGTTGCGTAGGCGACGGCAACGCCGTTGGCTCGATGCTGAGCGGCGGACTGGATTCGACTTCGGTGGCGGCGCTCGCGGCCAACCTGCCTCGTTCCGAAGCTGGCTCCCTCCCGGTGTTCTCGCTTGTGTCCGCGTCTTCCGACGAGTGTGACGAAACGCGAGCCAGTGATGCGATGGTGCGCGCCGGCCGATTCGATCCGCATCGTTGCCTCGCGGATGCGCCTGATCCGCTGGACGACGAATTGACACTTGCTGCGGGCTTGCTTGAGGAGCCGTTCGACGCGTGGATGGACGCCCCTCGGTCCGCTTATGCTCTCGGAGGGCGCTCCGGAATCCGAACAATGCTGGACGGTATCGACGGCGACACTCTGCTGTCCGAGGAAATGCTGCTGCCAGACTTGCTCCGCCGCGGCCGTTGGATCGCAGCTCGCCAGTTTCTGCGCCAGGAAGAATGGTTCTATGGAGCCGGCAACCATCGAATCAGCCCTCTACAAGCGGCGCGAGCGGCATTTGCGCCATGGCTTCCGTCAGGCGTGCGGCGCCTCGTCAGCGGTCGACTCGCTGCCGCGCGCCTGGAAAGGGTTCTCGACCAAACACTGATCAACCGGGATTTCGCGCGCCGCATCGGGGTCGCCGACCGGCTGCAACGCTTCAGTGCGCGGACCATACCCAATCTTCCGGATGCGGCCGTACCCGCCCGCGCTGCCAACCTCTTGCGGCCGCACTGGTCGGCGGCGCTGGGGCGTTACGAGCGCGTGGCATTTCGATATGGGATCGAGCCGAGCCACCCCTTCCTCGACCTGCGCCTGGTCGAATTCTGTGCGGGAACACCCCACACGATTCATTGGGACAGTGGATTTCCCAAGGCGCTTATGCGCCGTGCGCTCGACGACCTCCTGCCTGCGCAAGTTGCGTGGCGTCGCGGTCGCAGGCACCTGGGCTCCACCCTGCACCGTCGCATCCGAGCGCCGCGCGCCGCAATCTTGACAGAAGCCTTACGACGATCGCGATCTTCACTGGATCGCTACATCAATCCTCAGAAGCTCTCGAAGCTGGTCGCGGCCTCCACGGCCTCCAGCTCCAACTTCTCCACGGTTATCGATGATAGAGTGGCAAGCGTGGCGGAATTGGCAACTTGGCTGTCGCGGAACGAATCGCTGCAGCGTTCCGCAATTTAACAACATGACGGAGCTACCTCATGAACGAAACAGCGCCAGCTATGCTGCAACTTGTTGGGTCGTCGGCGAAAGCCTATGCCGAGCCCATGCTCGTCCGCTACGGCGCAGTGGCCTCCCTAACGGCAAGCGGATCAGCTCCGTCGCCTGAAGGCGCAACCCCGCCCTGCCCGAGTAACAACAACAACTGTACTCACCTCCCCTAGACGCTACCGTCGCCCCTTGGGCTGATGGTCGGTTGGATTAAAGTTCCAAGCGACTCAATGTAGACGCTTCAGGAAATCCTTGTGGATTCCCTTGGATTGCGTCTCAGGCTGATGCGCACTCCTCGATATCTGAGGAGGCGCAACTGGATCCCGTGCTCCCACAGGCACTCTGCAGAGGTTCTAGTCTCGGCGAGGCGGCGGACTGAAACAGCCCGCGAATCCGGGGATGATTCGCACCGCCCACGACGCGCTGTCGCAGGCCGCACGCGTCGCCCAACGATACCGACCCCGGCGAGTCGACTAGCCAGGTGACAACCGTCCCGAAGTTTCCGCATCTGCACCTTTACGCTGGTCTCACGATCGCGAGCCAGCGTCTGTTGCAGGAGCTGCCATGTGCCGCGCCCACTGCGGATGCTCAACTTCAAGTGGGTTTCGCAGACACCCCGCTGGCCCTGCGCGGGGCTGTTCCAGGACACCAATGGATCGACCACGCGGGTGTCCTCTCGCTCAGTCATTTCCGGCTCGAAGGTATGGAAGTGCTGGTTTTCCCCCAAACTGGCAGCATCGCCTTGAACGGCAACGCGATCACGGTGCACCCAGAACCTGGAGCATCGGGAGATGTGCTGCGCCGATTGCTTCTGGATCAGGCAATGCCGCGCTTTCTCGGCGAAAGGGCTGTGACAGTCCTTCACGCGAGTCTGGTGAAAACCCCGCGTGGAGGCCTGCTGTGCCTGGGACAGAGCGGCCAAGGCAAATCGACAATGTGCGCAGCACTCGGCGTCGCCGGCGCCCGCGTGATGGCCGACGACGCGGTGGTCCTGAAAGTCGATCGAGGAACTGTCACTGCGACCGCCACGTATCCGGGCCTGCGGCTGTGGGCGGATTCCCTTGCCGCCCTCGACATTGGCGACGACTACCTTCGCACGATGACGACACGCGATTCGGGAAAAGCGCGGCTGACTCCTGCTACCGGCGGGGCGACCGAGGCAGATTTGACAGTAATCGCGCTCGTGTTGTTGGGTGATGCAACATCCGACGCATCGGTTCGGCTGACCACGCTCGGCAAAAGCGCGGCCTGTATGGCGATCCTCGGCAACAGTTTCAGGCTGGCGGTGAATTCCGGGAGCGACGCCGCCGCGGCTTTGTCGCGCTGCGCGGAGATCGGCCAGCTGGTTCCAGTGACACAGCTCGACTATCCTCGCGAATTTTCGGCGCTGCCCGCGGTAATCGCGCTGCTGGACCGCGAACTTTCGCTCGGACTCTGCTGAGGGCTGTGCTGCGGACGTTGAGTCTGCATTTCTCAACACCTCCAGATAGCTGTTTCCTAAAACGGAATGTCGTCGTCTTCGAAGGTGTCGGCCACCGCCGCCCCGGAACCGGCTCCGGCTCCAGCGCCTCCGCCACCGCCTGCGGAACCTGATGATCCACCGCGCGAGCCGCCGCCCCGACTGTAGTTGCCACCGCCACCACCACTGCCACCGCCGGAATCGCGTTCACCGCCGCCCCCGCCGATCATCTGCATCTCGCTGGCGACGATGTCGGTCGCGTAGCGTTCGATGCCTTCCTTGTCGGTGTACTTGTCGGTGCGGATCGCGCCTTCGATGTAGACCTGCCGACCCTTTTTCAGGTATTCACCGGCGATCTCGCCGAGCTTGCCGAACAGCTTCACGCGATGCCATTCGGTGCGCTCCTTGCGCTCGTTCGACTGCTTGTCGGTCCACTGTTCTGACGTGGCGACACTCAGGGTGCAGATGGCGGTGCCACTCTGCGTGTAGCGGACTTCCGGATCCGCGCCCAGATTGCCGAGCAGGATGACTTTGTTGACGCCTCGAGACATGTGCGTTCCCGTTTGCTGGATGGGCCTCCAGCATGCGCCGGCGCGACCCCGTATGAGGATCGGCATTATGCCATCGTGGGGGTAGGAGATTTACCCCTTCGGAGCCGCAGCCGCCGGTATGGCACAGCGTGTCAGACGTAGCTTGCCGCGTCGGCTGAGCGCCAGCCGTATAATCCCGCGTTTCCTATCGAATGGCCGACCAACCTGAGCACGCCCTTCGACTTCGCCAGCGCGCAGGCACTTGCAGCCGCTGACATGGCCCGCGTGGATGCCCTCATACGCGCCCGCCTCGCGTCCGACGTGGCGTTGATCAACCAGGTCGGGGCGCATATCGTCAATGCCGGAGGCAAGCGCCTGCGGCCGATGCTGCTCCTGCTTTCCGCACGTGCGCTCGGCTGCAGCAGCGATGAGCCGGTGCAGCTCGCAGCCGTCATCGAGTTCATCCACACCGCCACGCTGCTGCACGATGACGTCGTGGACGAATCGCCGCTGCGGCGTGGCCGCTCCACCGCCAACGCACTCTGGGGCAACTCGGCCAGCATCCTGGTTGGTGACTTCCTGTATTCGCGCAGCTTCCAGCTGATGGTGGAGCTCGAGCGCGTCGAAGTCATGCGCATCCTGGCCGACACCACCAATGCGATTGCCGAGGGCGAGGTGCTGCAGCTGCTGCATCTGCGCAATCCCGATACCACCGAGGCTGACTATTTCCGGGTGATCGAGCGCAAGACGGCGGTGCTGTTTGCGGCGGCGTGCGAGCTTGGGGCTGTGCTTGCGGGAGCATCAAATGAAGTGTGCGGCCGCATGCGCGAATTCGGGCATCACCTCGGCCTCGCGTTTCAGCTCGCCGATGATGTGCTCGATTACACCGCAGAAGAATCGTCCCTCGGAAAACGTATCGGTGATGATCTCGACGAGGGCAAGGCGACCCTGCCGCTGATCCACGCGCTCGCGCAGTCGTCAAAGGAAGCTGGTGCGCGACTGCGCGAAATCGTGAGCGCGGGTGACGTGTCTGCTTTTGCCGAGGTACTCGGTGCGATCGAGGCCAGCGGCGGAATCGCGGTGACCCGCGCGCGCGCCGGCGAGCACGCCGGGCAGGCGGGCGCAGCACTCGCGTGCTTGCCCGACTCAGCCGAGAGTGCGGCGCTGCGCGCCATCTGCGACTACGCCATCGATCGCGACCGCTAGCCTTGGCGTCGCGTGTGCGCGGACATCGATTGCCGCAGGTTTCGGAAGGTGCGCGTTTGCCCCTGGAGGAGATTCCACCCTGACTTCGTCGGTGCGCTGTCGCGTAGCAGACAGGAGCCTCGACTATCGGGGCTCGACGGCTCTCGCCGCGCACGCACCTGGCTCGTGTAGGAGCGTGCTCGCGCGCGATGGCGGCGTGTCCAAACGGAGCGCGCGGCACGTGCCTGCATGACGCCATCGCGCGCGAGCGCGCTCCTACAACAGCGTGAGGGTCCACGGCGGGAAACCACAACGGCGCGGGCGTCCGCCGCAGAATACCGCTCGGGGTCAGGCCTTGGTGGCGAAGCGTTCGGCGAAGAAGTCGTTCATCATGCGGTAGGCGCGAGTTGCGGCGCGCTTGTTGTAGACGCAGCCGGGTGGGCTGTTGGCGGATTCGAGCGCGAAGCAGTGGACGGCGCCGCTGAAGTTGACGAATTGCCAGTCGGCGCCGGCTGCATTCATCTCCTTTTCGAAGCCGGCGATGTCGCCTGCCGTGCCTTTGTCGTCGGCGCCGTTGAGAACCAAAAGGCTGGCCTTGACCGCGCCCGGCTTGGCCGGCATGGATGTTGAAAGCCCACCGTGGAAGGTGGCGACACCGGCGATGTTGGCGCCGCTGCGCGCAAGTTCGAGCACCGTCGCACCGCCGAAGCAGAATCCGATCGCGCCAATGCGGGACGTATCCAGAGGGACCGGGTCGGGCATCGCCTTGAGCACCTCCAGCGCCTTTGCGGCACGCGCACGCAACTGGGGAAGGTCCGCGTACATCGTCTTGACCTGCGCCATCGCTGCCTGCGAGTCGACGGGCCGCACGCCCTTGCCGTATACATCCGCGACGAGCACCACGTACTGGTCCCCGGCCACGCGTTTGGCTGCGGCCACGGCGTTGTCGGTCACGCCCTTCCAGTCGGGCACCATGACCAGACCCGGTCGAGGCGCGCTTGACGCGTCGTCGTAGACCACGAAACCACTGAACGTCTGTGTGCCGATCTTCCAATCGACGGGATCGGCACGCATGGCTGCGAAGGACGGCAGGGTGATGAGGGCGGAGGCGATTCCGCACAGCAGAGTGAACGGGCGCATGTCGCGATCTCCTGTTTCGACAGTGCCCAAGAATACGCATCGGGCATTCAGTGTCGGTGAAATCGTCCGCTGCCGCGTTCAGGCACCTGCAGTCATGCGATGCCCAGCCCCGCGATGGCGGTCTGGACAGCATCGTCGAAACCGGCGACCCGCGTGAAGTGCATGCCCCGATCCGCGTAGTCGCGGTAGGCGTCGAAACTTGGTGCGCCGGGCGAGAGCAGCACGGTGCCCTCGCCATCGAGCAGGGCGCGGGCGCGAGCCACCGCCGATTCCACACCCGCGCACTGTTCGAGCAGGGTCGAGGCCGATGCGGCGGCGTCCTCGAGCGCGTGCCGGATGCGCGTTCCGTTCGCGCCCTGGGTCACGATGCCGATGGGCGGATGCTCCGCGACGTGCGCCGCGAAAGGCGCCCAGTCGAGTCCGCGATCATGCCCGCCGACGATGATCACTACGCGCTCTCCGGGCAGCGACTCGAGCGCGGCGATACTCGCGTGCGGTGTGGTGCTGATCGAGTCGTTGACGAACGAGATGCCACCCAGCGTTCCGAGCCGCTGCAACCGATGCGGCAACGGCTGGAAGTCGCTGGCGAAAGGCAGCAGTTCGCGGGCGTTGATCCCCACCGCATCGATCGCGGTCAGCGCTGCACAGAGGTTTGCGGCGTTGTGGAACCCAGGAATAGGCAGCGCGGCGAGCGGCATGCAGGGCTCATCGGCAAAAACGATCGCGCCATCGGCGACGTGCCAACCGGACATCGCACCGAACTCGGCGAGCCGGGTGGACGGCGCCACATGCTCGCGCAGGAAAGCATCGTTTGCGGGCAGCACTGCAACGTGCGGCTCGGCGCCTGTGAGCAGCGCAAGCTTGTCCGCAACATAGCGTTGCCGAGTGCCGTGCCAGTCAAGATGTTCGGGAAAGAGATTGAGCACAACTGCCACCGTGGGACGTGTTCTGCTCGCTGCCACGTCGCGCGTCTGGAAGCTCGAGAGCTCGATGCACCAGAAGTCCGGCTCGACGTCGGGATCCAGCAGATCGAGCAGCGGCAGGCCGATGTTTCCGGCCAGCGCGGTTCTGTGGCCGCCGGCGCGCAGCAGATGCGCAAGCAGTGCGGTGGTTGTGCTCTTGCCCTTGGTGCCGGTCACGCACAGGGTGCGGGCCGCCGGATGCTCCGCAAACCAGAGTGCGGTGCCGCCCATGAACCGGGTGCCCGTCTCGCAAGCCGCCGCGATCTCAGGCCGCACTGCGCTGATGCCCGGCGACTTGATCACCACGTCGAAAGCAGAGAGTTGCGTCGCATCGACGCCCATCACCACGCTCGTGTTCTCACCCGACGGCAGATCGAACACGGGAGCGCCCCCCTCGTCGACCAGCAGAGTCAGGTGCGATCCCGGCAGTCGGCGTCGGATGGCACCGAAGGCCGCGCGTCCTTCCGCGCCCCAGCCCCAGACCGCGACGCGCTGTCCCTCAAGCTCCGAAATACGCACGCAGCAGGGTCCAGTGTCGCTCGGGAATCCGATGCGGTCCCTGCGCGTCGAGCAGCGGCGCCATCGACAATTCCGCAGCATCGAGGTGCGGGGCGATCTGCCTCGCGAACCGCGCAATCAGTGCGTCTTCGCGCCAGTCCGCGCGCGCGGACAGTGCGGCCATCGCCGCCCTCGCCTCGCGGCCCTCGCCCACGCATTCGAAGGGCTTGTGCGCCCCGAACTCAAGCAGCGCATCGAATGCGGGTGCGAGCGCCGGCTCGTCCAGCAGGTTGCGCCCGAAGATCGCCACCAGCCGCGTCTTCGACATGAACGGTGCGAGCGCGAGGAACACGAAATGGCACTTGGGGCAGACACCGCACCAGCGCTCGGTCGGGCGCTCGCCCAGCAGGTGGAAGTTGCGATTGCAACTGGAGAAACAGTCGTCGTATTGCGGTGTGCGTGCGAACTGCCGGGCCACGGCGAGTTCGGAAAACGGACGCAGCAACGAGTAGTACGCAAGTCCCGGTGCAACATGAGTCTGCACGTGCGCGCCGAACACCTGCTCGAACGCCCAGCTCTTGGACCACTGGTGATTGACCTCGCCGGTGCCCGGAATGGTGCTGCCGTAGCTGGCGGAGCGCTCGTTGGAGAACACCACCTGGTTCTTGCCGTGCAGCGTCGCGGCGAGCACCAGGATTGCGGAATTGATCGCCGTCACCGGTATGTGACCATTCCAGGCACCCATCCGGTTGAACTCGAAGAGTGCAGGTGCGAGCGCACGCGACACGTTCAGGGTGGGCAACCCGGTGCGCGCGGCGCAGGCGGCGATCAGTCCCGAACTGCCGACCCACGCGAGCGTCTGCGGCGCATGGCCGAGGCTGCGAAGCGCCTCGATGCTGACCAGCGAGTCTTTGCCGCCGCCGATGGCCACCAAAGCGTGATCGGTCTCGGAAGATGGCGGCAACACACTGTCGGCTCCCGACGGATTGCCGACCTCGCCCACGCGTGATGGGAATACGGCGCGGGATACAACATCGACGCCATTGCGATACGCGAACTCGCCGAGCCCGTTGACGTAGACATCGGTGAGCAGCGCTGCAGTTGCGACATCGGGCTTTTCCGCGTTGAAGGCGATGCGGGGCGGCACCGCTGCCTTGTAGTAGCTGATGCCCGCAATGAAGTGAAGCAGCTGGAGCGCGCGCTGCACGGTGCGCGATTCCACCAGTGCTGGGTCGAAGGGGGCGCCGGGGAATCCGATCCGCTCGACGAGGTCGGGACCATCATCGAAGCCGTAGACCAGCTCCGCCATACCCGTGGCGGGATCGAGCATCGAGCGACGAAACTCGAAGCACTGGATGGCATCGCGCTGGAACTTCCACTCAGTCATCGAGGCAGACCTCCAGCGGCAGCGGGCGCAGGTTGTAGCGGGAAGCCATGACGGCCCCATACGCGCCGGCGTCGGCGATGAGCAGCACGTCCCCCGGAGCGGTGGCAGAGGGCAAGGGGCGTTGTCGACCGAGAACGTCGCCGCTCTCGCAGATGGGTCCCACCACGTCGAACAGTTCGGTCTCTGTATCGTCGAGGCGACTTAGATTGACGATTTCATGCCAGGCGTCGTAGAGCGCGGGACGCAGCAGCGTGTGCATGCCCGCCGCCACCCCGACGCGCGCGACGCCATCCTTGCGCGCGACCTGTGCGACTTGCGTCAACAGCACGCCCGCCGCCGCGACCAGGAAGCGACCGGGCTCAATCGCCAGTTCGAAGCGTGGCCACGAGGACCTGAGTTCCGACATCCGTGCCGCCCAGCCAACGATGTCGAATGCCTCCTCGCCCGGCGCATACGGAACCGGCAATCCCCCGCCGATGTCGAGCGCGGTGACCGTACCGATGCGGTCCGCGATCGCGGCGAGTTCAGCGAGCGTGCGCGCACCATGACCCACGGCGTCGACGCCACTGCCCAGGTGCGCGTGCAGCCCTTCGATGCGGAGATCGATCGCTGTTGCCGCCTCCACGAACGCGTCCACAGCGGCGACGGGGAGACCGAACTTCGACGCCGTGCCTCCAGTGCGCACCTTTTCGTGATGGCCCTCGCCGCGACCCGTGTCCACGCGCAGCCAGCAGCTGCGGCCTGCGAATACCTCGGGCCAACGCCGCAGCGGTTCGACCTGATCGAGGGTAACGATGGCGCCGCGCGCGTACGCGAATCCGTACTCCGATCCGGGCACAAAACTTGGCGTGAAAAGAATGCGTCCCGCCGCCAGATCCGGCAGCACCGTGCAGAGGTGTTTGATCTCGCACACGGAAACGCATTCAAAGCCGAATCCTTCCTCCTCAAGCGCCTGCAGAATGTCGGGATGCGGATTCGCCTTCAGCGCATAGAAGCGGCGATCGATTCCCGGCAGTGCAGCCAGCGCGCGCGCCTGCGAGCGGACCGTCGGCAAGTCATAGACATAGATTGACCGCTCGGCTTCGCCCTCGCCCGGAGATGCGCATTCCGATGCCGCGAGCTTGAGCAGATGCCCGCGAGCTGCGAGCCACCACGCCGGCACGCGTTCGCGTTCCGTGCCCACCAGCTCCTTCCACGTCGGACCGAACACGCGCGCGTCGCGGGTCGGCATGGCGCCACTGCGGATCAGTTCCGCGTGCAGCATCGGCAGCATGCCCTCTGCATCCACGGAGTCGATGACGAAGGTCAGGTTGAGGTCGTTGGATGACTGCGAGATCAGGTGCACGCGTTCGCGGCCGAACATCGCCCAGATGCCGCTCAGGCGATGCAACAGCGAACGCATGCCGCGACCGACCAGCGTGATCGAAGTCGTCGGCGCGATGATCTTGACCCGGCAGACTCGCGCGAGGTCGGTCGCCAGCGCCTCGAGTGCGTCGCTGTTGACAAGGTTCTCGCCCGGATCGAGCGACACCGTGACATTGGTTTCCGACGAACCGATCAGATCCACCGACATGCCGTGGCGCTTGAATCGCTCGAACACGTCGGCGAGAAAGCCCACCTGCTGCCACATGCCGATAGATTCCATCGACACCAGCACGATCCCTTCCCGCCGCGCGATGGCCTTCACGCCGATCAGCGTCGCAGCGTCAGAATCGATCAGGGTCCCCTGGAGATGCGGGCGTGCGCTGTCGAGAATCGCGATCGGCACACCGGCTTCGCGGCAGGGTCCGATGGCGCGCGGATGCAACACCTTGGCGCCGGTGGTCGCGATCTCCTGGGCCTCCGCATAATCCAGGCGACTGAGCAGGCGCGCATTGCGGACCTCCGCGGGATTGGCGGTGAACATGCCGGGTACGTCGGTCCAGATCTCCACCCGTCGCGCACTGAGCAGGGCACCAAAGCAGGCAGCGGAGGTATCCGATCCACCGCGACCGAGCGTGGCGGTGCCGCCCTCGGGATGGCGTGCGATGAAACCCTGGGTGATGAGCGCACGCGATGTCTGGGCGTCGAAGCGCGATTGCCATCCGGCATCCGGTTCGGCGCCACACACGGCAGCAAGCCGGTGGCTCCACTCGTTCTGGTTCGGCAGCGCCTGGGAAACCAGCCAGTCGCGG
>JBBQNY010000044.1:0-19615 GCA_038330365.1 Lysobacterales bacterium
AGGGCCGGCACGCGCGGAATTCGACCTTGGCTGATTTTCATCGCTACCCCGGTGGGCAGGGGCGACCCGTCGCCTGGATGACTCACGTCACCGGCCGCACGCAGAACTCTGTCGTGAGCACGATCCCGGACCTCGACGCGCGTGGTCAATGGTGCGGGTGTCCACGACAACCACTTCTCGACGGGCAGATATCACGCCATACCACCACCGCCACGCGGCTTTTGTAGGAGCGTGCTTGCGCGCGATGGCGTCATGGTGGAACGGAGCGCGCGGCAAGGACCTGCATGGCGCCATCGCGCGCTAGCGCGCTCCTACAACAGCGCGGGACGTGCATGGCGTTGGGCCAGCACGCGCGGAGTTCGACCTTGGCTGATTTTCATCACTACCCCGCTGCGCGGGGGCGACCCGTCGCCTGGATGGCTCAAGTCACCGGCCGCACGCAGAACTCGGGCGTGAGCACGATCCCGGACCTGGACGCGCGTGGTCACTGGTGTGGGTGTCCACGACAACCATGACTGGTGTCCCACACTTGTGGCCAAAGCAACTGGGCACCGGGGCGGTGCGCGTGAGCGCATTGTCTCGCCTACGGCCATTGCCGCTTATGCGGCAGCACGCGTACCACTTCGATCCACAGCGGGCTCACGCGGTAGGCGACCAGGTGTGGGGTGCCTGGCAAATCGAGCACCAGCAGCCCCACGTTGAAGCGATCGCGCCCCATATGCGGCATCGTTTCGAGCAGCTCAATGTGCTTCTTGAGTTTCGTGACAAACGCCACGGGGTCGGGCAACCCGTTGTCGATGCCAAAATCGATGAGGGCGAGCAGGTCCTGTTCGGCCGTCGCCTCGTAACGAATCGGCATGACTCAGGCTTTGCGCTCACGGATCGATGTCGCGCGTCTGGCATCGCGTTCGGCGACGCGATTGAGCGCGTGCGCCGCCACCTTGTCCCACAAAGTACCGTGCTCGATCCATTGTGCCTCGCCGCGTTCGATCCTGTCGATTGATTGCGCCAGCTCAGTGCGCATCCAGACGGTGTGCGTGGCGTCTTCGTGCAACTGGCGATTCGCGGCGGCGACCTCGGGCCGGGCGCGACGTAGCCGCCCTGGCTCGTATTGCGCGGCCTCGACCTCGAATCGCTTGATACCGATCTCGCGCAGGGTCTTGATGGCGGTGTCGGTGGTGGCGAAGAGCCGCGGCTGCCCCGACTTCTGCGCAGCCAACACGAATTCAGACATGCCAACGCGCAGCACGACACCCCACCCGCCCTTCTGGCCCATGATGGTCGCGCGCCGCAAGGAACCCGCATCGACGTGCGTGCGCAACGCCGCCAGCTGGATCGTGCTTGTCATAGGTGTCTCTCAGAGGTGTATTGACTACGCGCAATCATGACATAACTGCCGCGCGTCGATTGCGTGTAGAAAGCTGCTGACGCTGACGTGGGTGTCCACGACATTCGTCCGCAGAACTCTGGCGTGAGCACGATCCCGGACCTCGACGCGCGTGGTCACTGGTGCGGGTGTCCACGACAACCACTTCTCGACGGGCAGATATCACGCCATACCACCACAGCCACGCGGCTTTTGTAGGAGCGTGCTTGCGCGCGATGGCGTCATGGTGGAACGGAGCGCGCACGGCAAGAACGTGCATGGCGCCATCGCGCGCTAGCGCGCTCCTACAACAGCGCGGGACATGCATTTCGTTGGGCCGGCACGCGCGGAATTCGACCATGGCTGATTTTCATCACTGCCCCGGTGGGCGGGGGCGATCCGTGGCCTGGATGACTCAGGTCACCGGCCGCACGCAGAAGTCTGGCGTGAGATGGTTCCAGCAGCGCGGTTTTGCTGCGCGGTCGCGAACCATCACCGCCATCATATGGGTGGGTTTGATTCGACCGGCCTGTATTTCGGCGTCGTCGCGGGCGTTTACACGGTCGATGAAGTTCCGGTCCCATTCGCGTTCCGGCGAGAAATGGTGCCCGAAACTGCGGTCGACAAAGGGCGAGATCACGTTGCCGAAGGCGAAGAAAAAGCGGAAGCCGAACTGCTGCATCGCCAGCGGCAGGATGTCCTGGGCACGAATGCCCTCGAAGCCGTACGCCGAGCAATCCCAATCCAGGAATTCGTCCTCCTGACGCTGCAAGGCGAGGTTGTATTGATATTCCGGCGGCAGTTCGCACCAGAATTCCTGCAGGATCGACAGAGCCTCGGGCCAGCGCTGATGTCCGTTGCGGCCGATCATGTCCGAGGTGATGAAGACTCCTTCGCGACCGATGGCGTCGTGGATCGAAGCGAAGAGATGCTCGAGGTCCTGGACATGATGCAGACACTGGTTGGCCAGCACCATGTCCCATGTCCGGCTCGGCGACCAGTGGTTGAAGTCGCCGACTTCGAACGCGAACTGCTTTGCAAATCCCGATGCAGCGGCCAGATCCGCGCCGCGTTCGAGCATCGCCGGAGTGAGATCCAGGCAGGTGAAGTGGAATAGATCAAAACCCCGGTCCGCAAGCAGCTGGGCAATACGCATCTCGGTGTCGCAGTTGCCCGATCCAATGCTCAGGATGCGCACGGCGCCGGCCTGACTGTCCGACTTGCGCACGATCTCCTTGGCGAAGAAGTCCTCGGGATACGAGTAGCCAAGCTCTTCCAGCCGCGGTCTCAGGAATCCGTTCGACCAGTACGAGAAGATCTCGGGCAATCGACTGATATCAAGCTCGTCAGTGAAGCGTTCGATCTCCTGGAGTACGCGATCGTCGTAGCCTTCCGGCGCTGCCTCCCGCAGCCGGCTGCGCGCCCGGGCGCGGGCCCGCATGCGAAGTTGCTCCCATCGCTGGAGCAGGCCGGCAATCACACGCCGGCAGCGACGCGTGTGCTGCGCAGGAGCGCGAAGGCGCGCTCATCGCGCTCCAGGTGCGCCGGCTCCGAACCGGAGGTGCAGCCCACGGTCTTCCACGCCTCGATCTCCCATCCGCAGCGCGTGACGAGCCGCTTGAGCCCGGGCTGCGAGAAGATCCAGTAATTGGTGGAATCGTTATTGCACTCGGACGGATCGAGCAGGTAGGCCAGGGGCGCCGCATCGAGTTTCAGACCCTGGGCCGTACGTGCGGCCACGCGCGTGCTGATCACGATGCGCTCGCAGCGGGACGCGAGCTTCTCCAGCACGAAGTAGGGATTCTTGAGGTGGTAGAGAATGCCGAGCATGAACGCCAGGCCATAGCGCTCACGCGGCAACTCGAAGTAGGTGTCGAGATCGGTCTCGGTGATCGATGCTGCAGACCCGAGCAGGCCGTGCAGGGTGCGCACGCCCCGCATGCCGTTCCAGTTGGTCGCCGGCCAGTCCACGAAATCGACTTCGCGCCCCTCGGACTCCAGGAAGTAGCCGAGATCACCGTCCGCACAGCCGATGTCGGCGATGGGCCCCTTCACCTTCTGCAGCAGATCACCCAGCTTGCCGTCGAGCAGATTCTCGAGGTGCCAGACGTTGGCCATTATGTCGTAGCCGTACCAGGTTGTATCCGGCGGTGAGGTGCCCTGCTTCAGGTCGCCGACGCGCTGGATGAAAGCGAGCGCGGCAGCGGTGACGGGAGTCTTCATGGATGATCCTTGGGTCGGCTTTCAGGTTCTGCGCCCAGGGACCTGCGCGCTCAGTGCCCCTGCGGCGTGGGCTGACCGCGCAGGCTCGCCGGCAGCGGCAACGGCTCGGGCATGGGCTGCTTGAGCGCGGAGCGGAAGATGCGCACGCCTTCAAGCGACGCCGGCGCCATCAGCTTCCCCTGCCCGTCCACCAGGTGCTTCTGCGAATTGGCGATCATATAGAAGCCGTCGTCGCCAACCGCACCGTTCCCGGGAATGCCGAATGCGGCATTGGCGGCATCCAGGATCTGCGTGTTCACGATCTGGTGCCCCTTCTCGTCCAGCGCGAAACGCATGACGCGTGCCGGCGGAAACCCGTTCTGGACCGCGATCATCTTGTTGTCATGCCACGCGAGCGCGTCGACGGCATACAGGGTGAGACTGGGTGGCCCGGTCAACTGGAACGCCGTTCCGGCCGCGAGATCGATGCCGAGAATGCCGAGCTCATGATCGGCGAGATACAGGACGTCGCCGCGGCCGTTGACGACGAGGGCACGGATGCCAGTGAGCTTGGGGTTTTCGGCGACTTTGACGATGGACGAGTCTTCGATCTTCCAGATGATCGGCTGCACGCTGTCTGCCACGAACAGCGAACCGTCCGGCGCGATGGCGAGGCTGGACGGCACATGCGGGGCGCCATCCGCCGCGATGTCGACCCGGCGCAGCAACTTGCCGGTGGCGAGATCGAACTTGAGCACGGCAGACTCGCCGTAGCGTTCAGGATCGGACTTGGGCGCGTGCGGCACTTGCGCCGATGCAACCCACAGGACCTTGCGCGCAGCGTCGACCGCGATGTCGAAAACGCCGCCGATGCCGTTGGCTGCATTGGGCACCACGAAATCGACCAGCTTGCCGTCGCCACCCACGCGGTAGACCTTGCCCGTGCGCACGGAGCCCACCAGGACGGCCTTGCGCGTCGGATCCCACGCGACCGACTCGACCAGCAGGTCTTCCTTCGGCAAGGTCGCTACAACCTTGCCGGCGCCGATGGACTTGCGGTGGTCGCCGAAGTGCTCGACGAGGTAATCCCACACCTGGGTACCGTGCAGGTTCTCGAGGCGCTCGTCGTCCGCGATGTCGAAGCCGTAGCCCTGGTCCGGCAGGCGCATCAGGGCGTTGTAACCGCCGGTCTTGTCGTTGCGCATGGCGTAGCTCGCCGCGATCTCGACCTGGATATTGCCGGCGTAGGGCCGCAGCTCCAGCACGCGCTGCATGATCTGGCCGTACCGGCTCCAGTCCTTGCGCTCGGCGGCTTCGCTGCCCATGCGCAGGAGATCCGGCACCGAGGTCATGCCCGCGATATCGTCCTCCTGCTGCGGTGGCGGTGGCGCAGGCGCTGCCGTCGGCACGGGTGCTGCTGCCGGCGCGGGCGCACTCAGCGGTTGGGCCTGCACCATCGAGGCCAGCGAGAGCACCAGCAGGCTGGCGGTGAGCTTGAAATCAAAACGGATCGTCATCGGTAAGCCTGAGTGAAATGAAGGGCCATCCCGTGAATCGGGCGGACCGGATGGGACAACGAGGCAACGGCAGGGGTTCCGCTGGCAGAATGGTGGTCATTCTGCCGCAGCGGATCCAGCGCACCCATGTCCGATACTGAAACCCTGTTCGCGGGAAAGTGGCTCCGCATCAAACGCCGTGGCACATGGGAATTCGCGGAGCGTACCAACCGCGGTGGCGGAGCCGTGATTGTGATTGCCGAGACCGCTGAAGGCAAAGTCGTATTCGTCGAGCAGTTCCGGGTGCCGATCAACGCGCGCACCATCGAGATGCCTGCGGGGCTGATCGGCGACGATGAAGCGGCCGATGACGACGACATTCTCGCCACCGCCAGGCGGGAGCTGATCGAGGAAACGGGCTACGACGGTGACTCGTTCGAGCACATCCTCACGGGTCCCACGTCCGCCGGCATGAGCAACGAGATGGTCGCCTTCGTGCTTGCGCGCGGACTGCGCCGCGTGGGCGCCGGCGGCGGCGTCGATGGTGAAAACATCACCGTGCACGAGGTTCTGCGCAGCGATGCAGCGCAGTGGCTGTTGCGGAAACAGTCCGAAGGGTTCGGTATCGACCTCAAACTGTTCGCAGGGCTATGGTTCCTCGAGCGCGCGTAGTTTCCTCCCGGCGCAAGATCCCGCCTCGAACAATGGGACCGCGGGTGCGTTCCTGCAGCAGGCACCCGTCCCACCATTTTCCGAGCATGTGCGCGCGTCCACGCGCAGGTCGCCAACAGAGGAAGCCCGCGCTGGCGTCGTGCATGCGCGCATACCTGCAGCGGGCTTCCTGTAGGAGCGCGCTTGCGCGCGATGGCGTCATGCAATGACGTGCATCTGCGTCCAATTCACCATGACGCCATCGCGCGCAAGCGCGCTCCTACATCAGTCCGGCGCTGGCACGCGCTCGAATTGATGTTGAGGGTTCCGTCGGGCCTGGGGCAAGCAGGCGTCACTGCGGCGGTAATCCGGCCCGGTCTTCCGTGGCCGGGCGTTCGCGGCAGCGCGCGGCAGCGCGCGGCAGTACCGCGCAAGCGCTGCCTCTCACCCACATCCCGCGAGTGACAATCGCTGCCCCGGCCGGATCGTGTAGGGCGACTTGAGTCCATTCGAGCTCGCAATGCTCTTGGCGCTCGAGCATTCGTAGCGACGTGCAATGCCCGCAAGCGTCTCGCCACGCCGCACGGTGTGCGAGCGGCCACCCGACTTGGTCTGCGCACTGCTCGCAGGCGCAGGCGCAACGCTGGGCGTAAACCCCGTCACTGTAGGCATCCGCGCACGCACGAGATCCCCGGCAATGCGCGCGCGTTCGCCGCTTACACAATGCTGGCCATAGAGCTTCGCGAGCTGCGGCGGCATGCGCAGCGATGCGCCCTTGTCCAGCATCACATTGGGGTCGTGCCGGGGGTTGAGGTTGCGCAGCGTGCGGAACCATCCTCCGCGAATGCCCGCGTTGCCGGTGCAGATCGCCAGCTGATTGAGCGAGGCGGGTGCCTGCAATGAGATGATCACGGGCTCGCCACGGTCCACGCGCGGAAACTCGAGGCCATACTCGCTCGGATGCAGAAACAGCCACGCTGCGGCCAGCACCATCGGGACATACTCGCGCGTTTCCGGCGGCAGCTGCGCAAACACCTGCGGATCGTAGAAGCCCTTCCCGGGCTGGCTCTTGTAGAGCCGGCCCACACGGCCTTCCCCGCCGTTGTAGGCCGCCAGCGAGAGCTCGAGGTTGTTGCCGAGCTGGGCAAAACGTTCGTTCAGATAGGCGACATTGGCGCGCGCGGAAAGCTGCGGATCGAAGCGCGTGTCGAAGCCCGAGGCGCCACTCAATCCGAAGCGTTGCCCGGTCGCTGGCATGAACTGCAACGGACCCGCCGCGCCGGAACGGGAAACCGCGTGTACCTTGCCCGCCGATTCCTTGGCGAGGATGCCGAACAGCAACGCCTCGGGCAGGCCCGCGCGCTCGTATTCCGGCCACATCTGCCAACGCAGATACTGGTAGTTCTCCCATGCGTCGATGAGCTGCGGTCGCATCCAGGTCAACCATTCGGTCAACGCGGCCTTGGTGGGTTCGTTGAGGGTGATGATCTCGCGCAGCTCCCGGCCCTTGAGTAGCGTGATCGACTTGCCGGACGCAGGCAGATTCGCGACCACCGACGACTCGCCGGAAATCTCGGGCGACGCTTCGAGCGCTGCGAAGCCCTCGTCCTGACCCTGGATGCGCCGCGCCAGCAATGCGTCGTAGACCGCCACTACGCGAGCGTGGTCGCAATCGGGATCCTGCTCGCAGCGCGTGGCTGCATCGAGCAGTGAGCTCGCAGCAGCGGCGAGCTCCACGCGACCCGCCTCGGCATCGCCCCCGGCGACGTGCTCGAGTCCCATTCGATAGCGCGCTGCGGCGGCATCCACGGCCTCGTTGGCCGCGCGGGACGCGCTCGTTTCCTTGCCGCTGCCACTCGCTCCCGAACGCGAATTGCCCTGCGGCGCGGCGCACGCCGCGAGCAGCAGTGACGCCAACGCCATCAGCGCAATGGGCAGCGCCGCAGCGGAGCGACTGAAGGTCAATGTCATGGTATTTCCTGGAAGGCGCGATGCCGCACGGTACCCAGCCTTGCAGCGCCGGGCAAACGCAGTCAGTGCTCGAGCCAGGGAAAGATCCTGTCCCGCCCACTAGAATCCTTGATCGAACGACAATCAGGACACGCGCATGGGCGACATTCTGCTCGGCAAGGGCGAATCGCAAGTCTGGCTGCGCGCACGCTATGGCAATCGCCACGGTCTGGTCGCCGGCGCGACGGGCACCGGCAAGACGGTCACGCTGATGGTGATGGCGGAAGGCTTCTCGCGCCTCGGTGTCCCGGTGTTCATGGCGGACGTCAAGGGCGACGTTGCGGGCCTCGCGATGCCGGGCGTGCCGAGCGAGCGGATCGCGGAGCGTGTGGCAGCCGTCGGTATCGACGACTACGCACCCGCCGCCAGCCCCGTCGTGTTCTGGGATCTCTACGGCGCCAGCGGCCATCCCGTGCGTGCGACGGTGAGCGAGATTGGCCCGACGCTGCTCGCGCGGATGCTCGAACTCAACGACACGCAATCCGGCGTGCTCGACATCACCTTCAAGCTGGCGGACGACCAGGGGCTGCTGCTGCTCGACCTGAAGGATCTGCGCGCGATGCTCGGTTTCGTGGCGGATTCGCGCAAGCAGATCTCGACGGAGTACGGCCTCGTCAGCACGGCGTCGATCGGTGCCATCCAGCGCGCCCTGCTGCGGCTCGAAACCAGTGGTGGCGAGGCCTTCTTCGGCGAGCCCGCACTGGCGCTGGAGGATCTGATGCGGGTCGCGCCGGATGGTCGCGGCGTCGTCAACATCCTCGCCGCCGAGAAGCTCATCCTCAAGCCCCGCCTCTACTCGACATTCCTGTTGTGGCTGCTGTCGGAACTGTTCGAGAGCTTGCCCGAGGCCGGGGATCTCGACCAGCCCAAGCTCGTGTTCTTTTTCGACGAGGCGCATCTGCTGTTCGACGACGCGCCGCCGGCATTGCGGCAGCGGGTCGAGCAGGTTGTGCGCATCATCCGCTCGAAAGGCGTCGGTGTTTACTTCTGTTCGCAGTATCCCGACGACGTTCCCGACGACATCCTTGGCCAGCTCGGCAATCGGGTGCAACACGCACTGCGTGCATTCACGCCGCGCGACCAGAAAGCCGTGCGCGTTGCCGCGGAGACCTTCGTGGCCAACCCCGCGCTCGATGTCGAGCAGACCCTCGGCCAGCTTGGCGTCGGCGAAGCACTGGTTTCGACCTTGCAGGACAAGGCTGTGCCGATGCCGGTGGAGCGCACGCTGATCTCGCCACCCCGAGCGCGCATGGGTGCCATCACCGCCGCCGAACGGCTCGCGGTGCGGGCGCGTTCGCCTGTGGGTGCGAAGTACGACAACGCCGTTGATCGCGAGTCAGCGAGCGAGATGTTGCGAAAGCGCGCCGAAGCCGATGCAACCGCGGCTCCCGCAGCCGGCGCTGCAGCCGGCAAGGCGCGCGCGGGCCGGGGCACAGCGTCGAAGCCCGCACCGGCACCCGCATCGACTGCAGGCAGCAGTCGCGTCAAGGACTGGCTGTTCGGGACCTCGCGCCGACAGGGTGCCATTGAGACCATGGCCAAGCAGACGGCGCGTACCGTAGGCAGCCAGCTGGGCCGCCAGATCCTGCGCGGCATCCTCGGGGGACGGCGCCGATGATGGCGCACCGCGCGGCCGAGGGCAGCGCGCGCTGCGAGGGCCGCCAGCCTGGCCGCCGGATCCTGCGCGGCGTCCCCGGGGAACGGCGCCGCTGATGGCGCGCCGTGCGGCCCAGGGCAGCGCGCGCTTCGAGGACATCGGCCGCGCGTTCGCCTATCCGCTTCAGCCTGCGGCGCTGACATCGATACTCGCCTACGCGCTCGCGCTGATGACGGGGTCGCTACCCGTGCTGGGATTCGCGCTTGCACTGGTGGTGTGGGCGGCGGCCTACCGCTATGCAATTGCCGTGCTCGAACGCAGTGCGGCCGGAGTAGCGGCCGCGCCCGACTACGTGCTGGACGCGCAACCGCGCAGCGGCGCCGTGATGCTGGTGCTGCAGCTTGCCTTCATCGCACTCAATCTGGTCGTGAGTCTCTGGGTCGACGACAACGGGCAGCGCTATGCGTGGTGGGCATTGCTGGCGCTGCTGCAGCCCGCCATCACCATCAATCTGGTGCTGACGGGGGACATCGGCAGCGCCCTCAACCCGGTCGGCTGGTTCCAGCTGATCACGCGCATCGGGCTCGGTTACCTGTTGCTGGTCGTGGTCGGAGCGCTCTGCCTCTCCGTGCAGGGTCACGCGAACGCGCTGCTGCATCAATGGCTTCCGGGCCTGTTCGCGACCGTAATCGCAGGCTTCGTCGCGTTCTATCTGCTGGTGTTCAACTTTCACCTGATGGGGCGCATCGTGTACGGCCGACGGCTGGAGATCGGCTTCGAGCCTGAGCCCGTCGATGATGTGCTGGATCCCACCACCCGTCACCAGGGTTTCATGCGCGAGACCGAACGCATGATCGCGGACGGCAAGCTCAAGGAAGCCGCTGCCGCACTCAAGCTCCATCTCGACAGCGAGCCGCACACAACCGAGGCGATGCACCGGCGCTATCGGCGGCTGCTGGAGCAGACCGGCGACATCGTGGCACTCGGAGCGCACACGCAGACGCATGTATCGCGACTTCTCGGCGAACGGCGCGAGCGGGACGCGATGTTGCTCGTGCAGGAAGTGAACGTGCGCGACCCGGACTTCCGGCTGCGCGACGCGGACCAGCGGGCGCAGATCGTACGCACCGCCCTGCGCTCCGGCATGCCGGAAGTCGCGCTGGTGCAGGCGGCGGATTTCCACATCACGTGGCCGAAGCACGAGGCCGTGCCGGAACTGGCCCTGCTGGCCGCGCGGCTGCTGGTCGACCGCAGGTCGGACACCGCCGGCGCGCGTGCCGTGCTTGCGTTCGCGGCGGAGCGCTTTCCCGACGATCCCCTGCAGCAGGAAATCCTGCTCAAGATCGAGCAGATCCAGGCGCTGGAAGCCAGACTCGATCCGTGAGGCGAACGCTCCCGCCAGCGCCGCCCTCAACTGCGCTGACCACACGCGCGGGATTCGAGCGGCTGCAGACCGAACTCGATCGCCTGTGGCGGCACGAGCGGCCGGAGGTCGTTCGCGCACTGGCGGCCGCTGCCGCGGAAGGCGACCGCTCCGAGAATGCGGAATACATCTATCGCAAGAAGCAGCTCTATGCGATTGACCGTCGCGTGCGCTTCCTCAGCAAACGCATCCCGGAGTTGCGCATCGTGGACACCGCACCTTCCGATCCAGGCGCCGTGTACTTCGGCGCATGGATCGAGCTGGCGCGACTCGACGCATCGGAAGGAGCGGAAGGAGCGGAAGGCACGCTGCGCTATCGCATCGTGGGCCCGGACGAGACCGATGCACGGACCGGCTGCATCAGTATCGATTCGCCACTGGCGCGTGCACTCCTGCGCAAACGCGTGGGCGATACGGCGATCGCGATGCTCCCCGGCGGTCCCGCGAAGTTCGAGCTGCTCGAGATTTCCTACCAGCCCTGATTCGCCCCTCTGCAAGAAGGGCCTCTCCTCCGGAACGGGGCTGCGGTGACGGTTCCCTGCCCTGCAGCATCCGACTCCAGCGCAAAGTCTGCATCGATGTGTGCCTTGGCGCGCAGGCGCGACCTGCATTCCCCAGCCGCAACGTTGATGCGCGACAACATTTCCTGTTCCCGAAACGATGCCGGTAATTCTGGCGCAGCGCGAGCGCGGGATTGGATGCATCACAGCTGCAGCGCCGCACCCCGACTGGCGCTTCACCGTGTGGGTGCCGCGGTGCTGCGGCTGCCAGTGCTGGGATAGAGTGCCCGCTCCGGGGGGAAGGGTGGCGAGGCGCATGTCCAGCGACGTTGCAAGCGAGCAGGAGAGCAAACGTCCTTCGGTGTTCCTGAGCTATTCCCGCGCAGACCAGGTACAGGCGCGGGTACTGGCGGAGGCGCTGGAAGCAGCCGGCCTCCAGGTCTGGTGGGACACGCTCATCGAAGGCGGCGCAGCATTCGCGCGATCCATCGAAGCCGCCCTCGACGCCAGCGATGCGGTGGTGGTGCTGTGGTCCCGGCATTCGATTGCATCGGACTGGGTACTCGACGAAGCCGCCGGAGGTCGCGACCTGAAAAAGCTGGTGCCGGTATCGCTCGATGGCACCGAACCACCGCTCGGTTTCCGCCAATACCAGTCGATCGCGCTGGACGCCCGCGGCGGCCAGTTTGACGGCGAATCCGTGCAGGCCGTGCTGCGTGCGGTACTGCCCCTGGCAGGGCGCGAGGCGGTTCCGCGGCCGACTCCACGCCCACACGCGCCGGCACCAGGTGATGCTTCCCGACGCGCGCTGCTGATCGGTGGCGGCGCCGTGGTGCTTGCCGGTGTTGCGGCCGGCGTCTTCGGCTGGCGGCGCGGCGGGATCGGCGGGTTCGGCGGCGCTGCGATGACAGAAAGCAGCGTTGCGGTGCTGCCCTTCAAGAATCTCAGCGGCGACGCCCAACAGGTCTACTTTTCCGACGGTCTCTCCGAAGAAGTGCGCTCGACGCTGGCGCGCAATCGCAAACTGAAAGTCATGGCCGAGGCCTCATCCGGCAAGTTTCGCGACAGCAAAAAGGGCGCGGTGGACATTGCCTCGCAGCTGGGCGTTGCGTTCCTGCTCGATGGAAGCGTGCGCTGGTCCGGCTCGAACGTGCGCATCGCGGCGGACCTGATCGATGGTCAAACGGGTTTCAGCCGCTGGACGGAGACGTTCGAACGCCGCATCGACGACGTGTTTGCGGTGCAGAGCGAAATCGCCACCACCGTGGCTTCGGCCCTGGCCGCCCAGGTGGCACCGACATCGGCAAAGGCAGAGCGTTCGGCATCCGGAGGCACCGCGGTGGTGCCTGCATTCGATGCCTATCTGCGCGGCCGCAAAGCCTACGACCTGAGTACCGACGAAGCCATGGAGCGCGCAGCGCTGAGCTTGTTCGATGCGGCGATCGCACTGGATCCGGAATACGCCTCTGCGCATGCGGCGCGCGCCCTGACCCTGACCACGCTGGCGAACCAGTTCGGCCACGTCGGCGAACACGAGGCAATGTACGACCAGGCCGTTGTGGCGGCGGAACGCGCCGTAGCACTGGCGCCGGAATGTGCCGCCGCGCACTCGATGCTGGGGTTCGTGTGGTTCCAGGGGCGTCTCGACGCGCGCGCGGCGCGCGCGCCCTTCGAGCAATCCAACGCGCTGGGTGCGGGCGAAGCCACCGTGCAGGCGCGCTGGGCCCAGTATTGCGCGCGCACCGGTCGCATCGCCGAAGCCAGCGAGGCGATCGAACGGGCGCTCGCGCGCGATCGCCTGAACGCGCTGATCCACCGCGGAGCCGGGACCGTCGAGTACGCCGCGAGACGCTTCGAAGCATCCATTCCGCCGCTGCGAAAATCTCTCGCGATGAACCCGCGCATGCCGCACTCGCACGCGTTGATTGGCGATGCACTGCTCAATCTGGGCGAACTCCCGAAGGCCCGGATCGAATATGGGGCCGAGCCGGTTCCCGATTTCAAGTTGACGGGCCTTGCGATTGTTGAGCATCGGAGCGGCGATGCACGCGCCGCGCGCACCGCGATGCAACGACTCGTCCACGAGCGCGGCGACACGGTGCTCTATCAGCAGGCGCAGGTGCTGGCGCAGTTCGGTGATCTGGAGGGTGCCATTGCACGTCTGTTGAAGGCGAGGGAATTCGGCGATTCGGGATTGATCTATGCGCGCAACGATCCGTTTCTGGATCCGTTGCGCAGCGATCCGCGGATGCAGGCGCTGCTCACCGGCATGGGATTCGGGGTTTGAGCGTGCGAGGACGCGCTGTGACGGGGCGGCAGAACCCGCAGCGGGATTGAATCCTGCCGGCGTGTAGGTTGTTGAGGCGTGCCGAACATGCCGCAGGTTCAACACGCGCGGAGCGGGTGAACAAGTTCCGCCGGGCCGGGAATGCGGGGGAGCCGGCCGAGGCTTGTTGCGCCAGGTCTCTGGTGCAAAGATGTGACGCGGCTCACAGAAAGTGAAGCCGCACATGCATGGATTCAGATTTTGCCGTCCGACACTTTCAGGGGGTTGCGGTCATGAAAAGCATCAAGCTGGCGCTGTTGATGGTGGTGTTGTGTGGGACCTTGTTCGCCTGCAAGCAGCCCGAGGCGCCCGTGCCTGCCGAGGAAATATCTCCGCCTCCCATGGTGAGCGCGCCGGCTCCGGCCCCGCCCATGGCAGCCGACCCGATGCTGTCGGAGCCCGCAATCACCGAAGGCACTTTCGAGGAGGACATGGACGAGGACTCCCCGCATTCGGGTGGCGACAAGATCGGAACAGGTGGCGGAACCGTTCCGGAAAAATAGTCGCGCGCCTGGCAGCGGATGCTGCCGACTGACGACCGCTTCGATCGCCCGCCGGTTGCATCCGCGGCCCATGCTGCAAGAACCCATGCGCCTGCGTCAGAGCGCGCCTTTCGGCGCGTGCTTGATTCAGGAAGCTCTGATCAATGTCAGGGCAGCGTGCTTCTTCCGGGCGGCAGTTTCATGGCCTGGTTGATCCACTGTGCATAGCGGTCGATGCGGGTGTACACGCCCGGTCGGCCGTCGCCGGCGCAGCGTCGCTTGCCCCAGCTGACGATACCCACCAGTGTCGGCTGACCATTGGTCAGCACCACCGGGCCGCCACTGTCGCCGCGACAGGTCGACCGCTTGGGATTGGACGCGCAGAACACGGCGTCCTTGATCTTCTGCGGGCCGTAGCCGGGGCGCTGCTGACAGACGGGATTCGGCATCATCTGCAGATCGACGCGCAGCATGACCGCGTTGATGGCGTCAGCGTTGCCGCTTCCGGTAACACCCCAGCCGGTGGCCGACACCGGCACACCTGCGGCCAGCGGTTTCTGATTGACGGCAATCTGGCGAACGCGTTCGGGCGGCAGGGGTACAGAAGCACCATCCGGCACGATATGAATGAGCGCGATGTCGTTTGCGTACATGTTCGGCGGGCGATTCACATCACTGCTCTCGGCGTTGTATTGCGAGTGCCGGACGATGCGGTCGATGCGAAAGGTCGCCCCACCGGCCTTGGAGATGTCCTGCACGCCCAGTCTTACCTTGAAGCCAAGGTTCACCATCTCCTGGTCAATGCAATGGGCTGCGGTAACCACCCAGTTAGGCGCGATCAGCGCACCGCCGCAATAGTGCTGCCGCTGCCACGCCGGTCGCGTGTCGTTCGGCCGCGCCGGTGCGCCGGGATAGAGGATCTGTGCCTGCCATGGCACCGCAAGCGCCGAGATGGGCCGACCGCCGAATGAATAGACCGTGTCGTCGTCATCGCCCGGCTGACGTGGGGGTTTAGGTGCGCCACTGGCTTTCCTCGTGGTCCGAACGGAGGACACCGTGCTGGTCTCAATGGAGTCCTGCCCGTCCTGGTCATCCTCTTCCACGACCTCCCAGACCTCTTCATTGGCAAACGCGCTTTCATCGACAGGAATGGCGTCGTCGGCTTCCTCGTCTTCGCCTTCATCCGCTTCCCATTCACCCGCCCAGCTGTCGTCTTCGTAGTCGTCTGCTTCCGACATGTACTGCGCGTCGGCATCGTCAGCGTCACTGTCTTGGTCGTCCGCGTCGGCATCTTCGTCGTCCGCGTCGGCATCTTCGTCGTCTGCGTCTTCGTCGTCCGCGTCGGCATCTTCGTCGTCCGCGTCTTCGTCGCTGTCTTCGTCGTCGTCCGCGTCATCCTGCGCCGCAGCCAGCGCGAGCGCGACCAGCTCGCAGGCGTGTGCGGGCGGCAGCGCAATCGCAAACTGCGGCCATCCGACGATCACAGTCAGACCGGCGACGGCCAGCCCCTGCAAGCAGGTGCGAATCAACGAATTGTGCATTGTCTGCTCCCCCTGATGACCCGAGGATTGAGCGCTCCCGGGAAGTTCGAGTCAAGCGTCCCGCCGACACGGTCTACGGGAACGCGTGAATCGGGGCGGCGCGGTGGCACATCACACCGCGACTCTTTGGTGCAGCACTTGGACAACCGGGATCAGGGTTCAATTTGCAGGGCCAGGCATCGATCGCAGCTCTTGGGGAGTTTCAAGGTCCCGGTAAATGGCCACGCACCCCCATCTTCCAGTCATGCCCATGGCATCGCCCTGGCCGGGGCTCACCCGCTGGGTTCGACCCTGATCTGCGCGCGGGGAGTCACGTCACACCGCCCTCCGGAGGCTCCCCCGATCCGGGCGCTTGCACGCGCTGGGGCGGTGCGTGCTCGGCATCAGGCTCGAGCTGACACCCGACCACGCGATCGCGACCTTCGTGTTTCGCCGCGTAGAGCGCCGCGTCAGCCAGGTCGATCATGTGCTCCCACCGCAGGGCGCTCGCATCTGCACCCACAAACCGGCAGGCAAAACCAATCGACACAGTCGTCCGCAGCGTGTCGTCGGGTCTCGGCTCTGCCTCGGCGCCGACGGCAACACGTAGCGCAGCGGCTCCGCTTCGCAGTGCCTCGCACAGCGTCCAGGCTTCTCCGGGTCCCGACACGGGCAGCAGCCCCAGGAATTCCTCGCCGCCCCAGCGGACGACGAACCCCGGCTCGCGCACGCCGGAGCCGAGGAACGCGCCAAGTGCTGCGAGCACTGCATCGCCGGTGGCGTGACCGTGCCGGTCGTTGATCGACTTGAATCGGTCGACATCGAGCAGGAACACTGCGATCCACAGGTCGCCGCCGCGCGCATCCCCTGGCACGGTCGAGGCCAGCAAGGCGGGCAAGCGCTGTTCGAAGGAACGCCGGTTGCCAAGCCCGGTGAGGTCGTCGGTACGACTGAGCTGGTCGATCCGGACGTAGGCCTTTTCAAGCGCGCCGTGTGTTTCGTGCAGCTTCGACAATGCCTGCTGCGTCTCGGTCACGGCCACGTGCAGCCGCGAGGTGCGCTCGGCGACCTGGACTTCCAGTCGCCGGCGCGCCAGCGCCAGTCCGCGCAGCCTGGCCTGGAACAGCGCGAACACCACCGCGACCAGCCCTGCGAGCGCCGCGCCCCGGGCCCAGCCGGTCTGCCACCAGTAGGGTTGCACCAGGATCGTGAGCTCTGATTCGGCGCCGCTCCAGTCGGCGTCGGCGGCGCGCACTCGCGTGCGGAAGCGGTATTCGCCCGGTGCAAGGTTGGTGAAGCTGGCGTGGCGCTGGCCGGGGCCGCGCTCTATCCAGTCCGTGTCGAAGCCGTCCAGCCGGTATGCGAAGCGCAGGTGCTCCGGGGCCACAAAGTACGGCGACGCGAAGGTGATGCCGATGCTGCGCGCCCGGCCGGGCGGCAACACGAGCCGGCTCGCCCGATGCAACGGACCCGTCAGCAGACCGGTGCCCGCGGCATCGGGCTCTTCCGGCACGTTGTCGAGCTCCAGTCGCGTCAGCAGGGGACGTGGCGGTGGCGGCAGGTCGTGGATGGCCTCGGGATCGAACACCGTGAATCCCGACGCGCCCCCGAAGGCCATCCGCCCATCCGCAGCCACCGCATGCACGAAGGCGTAATAGCCACGATCGATGGCGCCGTCCGCGCTGCCGTAGGCGGTAAAGCGCCCGGAATCCGGATCAAAGCGCGCGATGCCGTCGTTGCTGCTGAGCCAGAGCCGGCCGCTGCGATCCTCAAGGACGCTCTTGAGCGCATTGGCCCGCGCTCCGCCTTCGCGACGAATGTTGCTGAAACGCGCGCTGGCAGGATTTCCGGAGGCGTCCAGTTGCATGCGGTGGAGGCCGGCGGCCGTCGCCACCCACAGGCGCCCGTCGCGGCCGCGCGCGAAGTAGTGGCAGGTGTCCGACTGCAGCGCGCTGGCATCGCGCAGGTTGGCGCGACTGCGCGCGCGCACCTGTCGGCCATCGCGCGAGATCCAGTAGAGCCCCTTGTCGCCACCGAGGATCTTGGTGTCCGCGTCGAAGTCGCTGAGGAAGTGCGCACGGGAATCGAGGCGATGGTGCGCAAGTACGGTCCCGAGTCCGCGGTCGAGCACGAACAGTTCGGCATCACGTGTGCTGATCCACACGTGCTCGGCTTCGACCTGGATGAAGTCGATGAAAGGTCGACCGAGCGTGCCCGGCAGAATCACGTTCGTTACGCGGTCGGCGGCCGGGTCGTAGCGGAAGACGCCCTGGTCGGTGCCGAGCAGCAGCGTTTCGCCGTCGCGTGCCACCGCATAGGTGAGCATGCCGAGGGTCGCGCGCGCGGGGCGCATCGAGTAGTGGCCAAGGTCGAACTCGAACAGACCACGGCGTGTTCCGAGCCAGATATGGTCGCGGTCCGCCGGGGTCATGTGCACCACCTCGGCGGCGTCTGTGGTTGCGGCGGCGTCGGTGCCCACCTCGAAACTGAGGAAGCGGCTGCGCACGGGTGTGAGCAGGCTGGCGCCACCAGACCAGGTGCCGAACCAGAGATTGTCCGCGGCATCCTGCAGGAGACTCACTACCCGCCCCGCGCCGAGGCTGCTGCCTTGTTGCGTGCGATGCTGGAAGCGCGTGAAGTGCGGCCCTGCGGCGGTGCCGCCGATCATCAGATCCGCGCCGGCTTCAGTGCCGATCCAAAGTCGCCCCGCGCGGTCCTCGAGCAAGGCATAAACGCGGTCATGCGAGAGGCTCCCGAGGTCCGCCGCATTGTGCCGCCACTGCCTCAGCGCTTTGGTGCGGGGGTCATAGCGAAGCAGCCCCGCGTCCCGAGTGCCGATCCACAACACCCCCGACCGGTCGCGGCGCAACGCCTGGATGGACTGTCCCTGCCGTTCGCCTGGCGCGCCTGTGTCGATCCCGATCTCGATCGGCAACAGGCGCGACGAGCCCGGCTCCAGTCGATAGAGGCCCGCGGCCGTTCCCACCCACAATGCATTGTTCTCGTCCTCGACGATGGCTTGCACACGCGGGTCTACCAGCCCCGAAACGAAGCGCAGGACTTCGTGCGAGCCAGAGTCGAAGCGCGACAGTCCGCCGTCGCTGCCGATCCACAAGGCACCGTCCCGCGTACGCGTCAACGCGTTGATCTTTTCGTGCGCGAGCGCCCCCGCCGCCGGTCCGGTCGCTGCAAAAGGAAGGAAGCGCTCAACACCCGGATCGAAGCGATGCAGTCCGTCGAGCGTGCCCACCCAGAGTGTTCCGTCCGCGTCGGGGAGCAGTGCGGCCACGTCGTGCTGGGTCTCCGAGGCATCGGCGCTGCGGAGGCGACTGAAGGTCCGGAACTCGGCGCCGTCGTAACGATTGAGGCCGATCTGCGTGCCGATCCAGAGGAATCCCTCGCGATCCTGGGCGATCGCCAGGGCGCTGCTCTGAGACAGGCCGTCCTCGTAGTTCAGGCTTCGGAAGCGCGACGTCGCGGGTGACGGTTGCGCGAGCACGGCGGCCACGGGCAGGCACAACCAGGCGGCAATCCGCCAAACCACGCGTGCCCGGCGCCCCGCGCGCGCAACCGTTCGCGACCAGCCCATGCCCCCTGCCCCCGTCGCCCTGCCGTGCAAAGGCTACAGGCAAGAAACGGGCCGCTGCTCGCGTCGTGTCAGCCGCTACCCGTGTCGATCTGTCGGCGCCTCCTACCGAAAAAGGGTCAGAGTCACTTTCCGGCGCCAGCACGAGGGTGATCGCGGATTCCGCTGGTGCAAAAAATGGTGGCCCCTTTTCCGGCGGCGAAGAACCGGACTGGCCATTCGACCCCGCAGCCGTCAGGCGGTTTGTTTCCGGCTAAGCCGCGCAGCGATCGCTTCGCGGGCATCGCGCAGCACGGAATCCCGGTCTATCCCTGAGACGATATCGCGCAACACGCGCTTCGGCCCCGCCGGGCCCCAGCTTTTGCCGGCGGCGAGATATTGCTCGGCGGCCCGGGCGATGACGAGCGTCGCGTACCAGCCGAGCGCGCCTTGCGCGGCTGCGGTGACCAGCGTCGA
>JBBQNY010000045.1:0-19543 GCA_038330365.1 Lysobacterales bacterium
AAAGGGGGCGGAGAGGTACTACCTCGACCGGTGCTGCCGCCCCGGGTCGAGCGCCGGTCGCTCGGAGATGCGAAAGCCTTATCCGTTGCTGTCGAGAAGGGGCTTGAACTGATCGGACAGTTGCTTCATCAGCTCGTCGAACCAACCCGATCCACTCTTGCCCCCCGCAGATTTCTCTTCGATCTGGTCAAGTTGATCGTGCATTGGCTTGTAGTCCAACTTCCGTCCGTAACCCAGCAGCTCTGACAACTCCAGCTGCTCCCGGGCGGCGCTCAAGGTCTTTCCGAGCTCCGCATTCTCCGCATCAGTGCGCGCCTGTTTCTCGACCAGGGTCTGAGCTCGGCCCAGTAATCTTTCCGCGCGCACCTTTGGCAAGGGGATCACCTCTGTGGTGATCACGAGGGTAGCGAGTGCGGCTTGCAGCTGCGCTTTGGCTTCGCTCACTTTTCCGGCGTCGATCAGCGGCGTAATCGCCTTGATTGCGGCGGGATAAGTGGCCAGCGGGATGCTGGTCGTATGTACCTCGATTTCACTCGCCATCGCGGCCAGGAGCTTGCGGGTGACCTGGACGTCTCCCGCAGCCAGGCTCTTACGCGCCTCGCCCAGAACCGCGATAACGGTTCCAGGATCTGCGAACAGGTCATGAGTCACGATGCTGACGTGCACAGGCGCAAGAGCGAGGCCCGGATCGCGAGCAACGACCAGTTCGAGCTTGCCCGTAGCTTCGGCAAGCGCAGTCAACGCTTCAGCCGTTCTATTGTCGTCCAGCGCTTCGAGAGCGCGTTCCGTATCGGCGATCGCTGCCGTAGCGTCGGCGAGCAGCGCTTTGCGCTTCTCGGCAGCGGCGTTGGAGGCCTCCGCTTCTACATCCGGCTGCACCGCCTTGCTCGACTCCGATTGAGTCTGTGGCGTACTCGGCAACTCGGACGCAGCAACGAAGCTCGGCGCGGCACAGACAAGGCTCGTGAGCAGCAATGCGGCAGCCACGGAACTTCGGAGATTCTTCCGCGCGAAGCGGTGCATGGCGGGAACGACGCCCGCCCCGGTATGGCGGACCATTTGACTGGACGTAGGCCGTCGCATCGGCGTGCGCGGGTGCGTTGCAGTTGCATCGAAAGCGGAGCTTTGACGCAGCAGACTCGAATTGATTTTTTCCTTCTCTGGTTGGTAATTCATGATGGTTCTCCAGTTGGGTTGAGCTCACCGGCGGGAGACCAAGACCTGCCGGCGCGGTGCAAAATATCTTGAAGAAAGCGATAGATTTCAAGGGGTTTTGATGAAAGACAGCTAAATGCCGGCGCGACCTTCACGCATGCGCTTCCCGGTGCTTTCCCGCGCCATCGGCTATCGGGCGGCACGCGAATAAGGAGATGAAACGGATCTCCGATGGGCACCGCCTCAGCCGCAGATCTCACCGGGCCATGCACTGCGGCGCGCCCTTGCGCTTGCGGGACTTCGGGACTGATGCCAGCGACCTGAAGTCGATCAGAGCCTCCCGCGGTTTACTTCAAACGTCGGGATGCTTGCGCACGCCTTCCAGGGTGGAAGCTCCAGATGCGTCGTCTCGCCTGACGATGCTGAGAGACCCGTCCGTCTCGAAGACCACGGCCCGGACGAGGCTGAGGTCGGACAAGCCGGCAGATCGAACGGCGGCCCGAATCTCGTTCTCGGTCAACCGCGCCCTTGCAAGCGCTTGCGGAAGAATGACGCCGTTCTCCAGTACCAGCACGGGCTCGCCGGTGACGAACCTTCTTACTGCGGGGATTCGAACGCTGGACCAGGTCACGAGAAATTGCAGACCCACGAGCGCAGCCAACGCCACGATTCCCTGCGCAAGCGACACAGAGCGATTCAGCAGGATCGCACCGAGAATCGAGCCAAGGGAAACATTCACGATCAGATCAAACGAGTTCATTCTGGAGAGCGTGCGCTTGCCTGCCAAACGCAGCAGCAGGATCAGCAGAACGTAGGCGAGAATCCCCACCAGGATAGTGCGGGTGAGTTCGTCCCCTTCCGAGAACAGGTAATCGGTCATGTACTTGACCTCACAAAGCTGACACCGCGCGGGGGTGAGAGAGTCGGCACGATGACACCGATGCTGTCATTGGCGTTGTGGAAGTCTGGAACTTCCGTCAAACAATTCTTTGAGGAGATCGCAGGAATCGGACGCGGGCGGTCTCTCGTCATTGAGGATCACGCTGATTTCGCCCGACACCTCCAGCACCGCCACCTCCACCTGGGAGATATCTCTGGCGCCCTGCACGCGCAGTGCGGCGTGGAGTTCGCGTCTCGTCGTCCTCTCCCGAAAGAGTGCGTCGTCGTCCACAACTCCCTTATGTACCAGCACGGTGGGACGCGTCTCGAGATAGTCCCGAGCCCATCGCACCCGTTTGGAGATGTTCTCCAACCCCAGGGTTATCGCTGTAACGCCTATCAGAACCAGAGCGGCGTAGCCCAGGGCGACCGTGGGGTAAAGCATGGCGTCGCCCGCAGCGGAGCCGAGGGCAATCATCAACATCTGCTGCATCGGGCTGAGATTATTCTGACCGCGCTTGCCGAGCATTCGCAGCACGAGAAGCAGGATGAGGAAGATGAGGCCGATGCGCGCGACTACTTCCAGAAAGTAGCCGAGCGGTGCCTCGCCCAGGAACAGGCGTTGCCAGTCAAATGGGTGAATGTCAGATTCCATGAGCCGTGACGGTGTTGGAGCAGGGGAGCGGAAGCCTGCCCGAGGAAATGTCCAGACAATGTCATCAGGCCTCAGGCGGAGCGGTCCCCCTTTGCGATCAGGCAAACCCGCAGCTGCCGAGACGTGCGAAAACTCCAGTGAGCAGCGCTCCGCTTAAAAGGATTTCGAGCCCTGTTCTGCAACACCGTGAGCGATCAAGACCCGCTCGCCGCCGGTCTCCTTTTGAGGCAAAGTCAGGCGGAGAAACCGCCGGCGTCGAGAAAGGCTTTTTCCGCGGCGGTGGTGACCCGACCCAGTACGGTGTTGCGGTGGGGAAAACGACCGAAGCGTGCAATGACGTCGCGGTGGATTTCCGCGTAGCGCAACAACTCGCCCCCGAGCGGCGTGATCAACGCGACCGCCCGCTCCTGGTCGGCCATCGACTCCGAATGCTCGAATGGCAGATACAGGAACACGCGCAGGTCCGGATCGATGGCGGTGTCGAGACCTGCGGCAATGGCGCGGTCGGCGAAAGTGCGGGCCAGCGCGTCAGTGGCGAATGCGTGGGCGTCACCCCGAAACGCGTTGCGCGGGAACTGGTCGAGCAGGATCTGCAGCGCGAGTGCGCCCTGCGCGTGCTCGTTCCACGCATCGAGTTCACGCCGCGCGGCGGCGTGGTGCGCATCCATGAAGCGCTCCCGAAATCTTGCGTCGAAGTCGGCGTCGTGCCGGAACCAGCGCGCTGCGCCGGCCTCGCGCCAGAAATCGACGACCGCCTCCGCATTCGCGTCACCGGTCCGCTTTCGAACCGCAATGTCGTCGGCCGAGCTCACTCGTCAAAACGCAGATGGCGCACCGATTTGCCATGGCGCCGGATCAGTCGCAGTGCCTCGATGCCGATCTCGATGTGGCGCTGCACGAAACTGGAGCTGATGCGCGCATCGGAGGCCTCCGTCTTGACGCCCTCGGGCACCATCGGCTGATCCGATACCAGCAGCAGTGCGCCACAGGGAATGCGATTGGCGAAACCGGCCGCGAAGATGGTCGCGGTTTCCATGTCGATGGCCATGCAGCGAAGCTTGCGCAGATATTCCTTGAAGTCCTCGTCGTGTTCCCAGACGCGGCGATTGGTGGTGTAGACGGTACCGGTCCAGTAATCGTGCCCGAGGTCACGGATCATGGTCGAGACCGCGCGTTGCAAGGCGAACGCCGGCAGCGCTGGCACTTCCGGCGGCATGTAGTCGTTGGACGTGCCTTCTCCCCGGATGGCGGCGATCGGCAGCACCAGATCCCCGAGCGCATTCTTGCGCTTGAGCCCGCCACACTTGCCGAGCAGCAGCACCGCCTTGGGCATGGTCGCCGACAGCAGGTCCATAAGCGTCGCCGCGTTGGGGCTGCCCATGCCGAAATTGATCATGGTGATGCCGTCGCCAGTCGCGCTCGGCATCGGCCGGTCGAGGCCCCGGACTTCGCAGCCCATGAGCTCGGCGAAGTGCGCCAGATAGCCGCTGAAATTGGTCAGCAGGACGTGCTCGCCGAATTCCGCGAGGGGCACGCCGGTGTAGCGCGGCAACCAGTTTTCGACAATGTCCTGCTTCTCGCGCATCAGCGCTCCCGGATTTACCGACCCCACCTGCGACTCTAGCGCTCTGCCATCCGTCTTGCGCAGGAGTCGAAGGGCCGGAAACGCGCAGCTCTGAACTCGATTCTCGCTGCTCCGCAGCATGGCCGTGGGCGTCACCCGGGGGAGAGAGACCCGTTTTGTGCTGCATCGCACGATGCCATCGGCCGTACGTCAGAGCAGACTGTGTCCCAGTCGTCTTTTTCCATCGGGGGTCCGCATGCGGCTACGCAATCGCTACCTGTCCTGCGCGCTGGTGCTGACCGCCGTGTCTGGTGTCGGCTGCGGCAGCGACCCTGCCGACCCCGTGGTCGCAGTCTGCCTCAAGGCCGCGCAGGAAAAGCTCAACGATCCGCACGCGCAGATCGACGAGGAATCCATGCGCGCCGCCGTCACGAAAAAGGCCGATGGCACGTGGGAGGTCGGCGGCGACGTTTGGTTCGAGCGCGGCATGCAGGGCGAACGCAAGCAGACCATCGCCTGCCACGCGCGCGCGTCCGACAACGGCAAGGGCGAACCGCAGGTGACGCTGCTGCAGTTCCTCTGGTGAGTTGACCCCCGCCCTGAGTGCGGGGCGCGGAGCCACCTCGGCGTTGGAGACCCTGCCTAGCCGGCGGATTCGCTGTCGGCGACCGCGGCCGCGGCTGATTTCTTCGCCGCTTTTTTTGCAGCGGGTTTGCGAGCTGCCTTTTTCGCCACAGTCTTGCCCACGCTCTTCTTCGCGGCTTTTTTTGCGCCCTTCTTTGCGGCTTTCTTCGTGGCCTTTTTCGCGGCCTTTTTCGCTACGGCTTTCCTGGCCGCCTTGCGCGGCGCCTTTTGCGCCGGCTTGTCCGCCGCGGCGGTCTTGGTGGCCGCGCGTCCCCGGCGACCGCCGCGCGCAGCCCGTTCGGGAGCGGCAGCGAGCCACGCCACGGCTTCCTCACGCGTCACCGATTTGGGATCGCGGTCCTTGGGAATACGGCCGTTCTTCTTGCCGTCCGTTATGTAGGGCCCGTAACGACCGTTGACGACCTCGATGGCGCCGTCGTCGAAACTGGTGATCAGGCGATTGGCCGCCAGTTCCCGTTTCTGGGCGAACAACTCGAGCGCGCGCGGCAATTCGATGGTGTAGGGATCGTCCTCTTTGGCGAGAGACGCGTAGACCTTGCCGTGCTTGACGAAGGGTCCGAAGCGGCCGATGGCGGCGACGATGTCCTCGCCATCCTCGGCCTGCCCCACCGTGCGCGGCAGCCGGAAAAGATCGATGGCATCGTCGAGCCCGATGGTGGCGATGCTCTGGCCGGGTCGCAGGCTGGCGAACTTGAGGTCGTCGCCGGCGTCCTTGTTGCCGATCTGTGCCAGCGGCCCGAAGCGGCCCAGCCGCACCGAAACTTCGAGTCCGCTGACGGGGTGCTTGCCCAGGATGCGGGTACCGCTGGCCTCGTTGCGATCGACCGACTCGCGCTTGTCGTCGACCAGCAGCTTGAAGGGCTCCCAGAATCGCGTCATCAAGGGCTGCCAGGCTTCCTCGCCACGCGCCACGCTGTCCAGGTCATCCTCGAGGCGTGCGGTGAAGTCATAGTCGACGTAGCGACTGAAGTGCGCCGACAGGAAATTCGCGACCACGCGGCCGACATCACTGGGCCGGAAGCGGCGCGCGTCGAGCGTCACATATTCGCGCGCCAGCAGCGTCTGGATGATGTTGGCGTAGGTGCTCGGGCGACCGATGCCATATTCCTCGAGCGTCTTGACCAGGCTGGCTTCGGAGTAGCGCGGCGGCGGCTCGGTGAAGTGCTGGTCGGTATGGATCGATTCGAGCGGCACGCGTTCGCCGACGGTGAACAGCGGCAGCTTGCGGTTCTCGTCGTCCTCGTCCTTTTTCTTCTGGTCGCGCCCTTCCTCGTACACGGCGAGAAAACCCGGATCGACCACCGTGGTGCCGCTCACGCGGAACGCGTGCTCTGAACCCGCGGCGAGTTCGACGCTCACGGTATTGAGCGTCGCCGGCACCATCTGGCTGGCGATCGTGCGCTTCCAGATCAGTTCGTAGAGCTTGCGTCCATCGTCATCGAGGAAACGCGCGACCGCAGCGGGCGTGTGCGTCGCTTCCGTTGGCCTGATCGCCTCGTGCGCCTCCTGCGCATTCTTGGACTTGGTCTGATAGAAATTCGGTTTTTCCGGCAAGGCCCCGGCGCCAAACTGCTGCTCAATCACTTCGCGTATGGACCCGAGTGCTTCGGCGGAAACGCTGACCGAATCGGTACGCATATAGGTGATGAGACCGACCTGACCTTCCTCGCCCAGCGCCACGCCCTCGTAGAGTTTCTGCGCCACGCGCATGGTGCGTGAAGTCGAGAAGCCGAGCTTGCGCGCCGCTTCCTGCTGCAGTGTCGAAGTGATGAAGGGCGGCGAGGGCCGACGCTTTCTTTCCTTGCTGGTGACGTCGGCAACGACCAGGGCGCCGCCGGCGGCTGCACGCAGACGCTTTTCCGCGGCATGCGCGGCGTCGGTGTCGGTCAGCGTGAACTGTTCGAACTTGGCGCCATCGAGCCTGACCAGACGCGCCGTGAAGGGCTGCGCCTCGTGCGCGCACTCGGCTTCGACCGACCAGTACTCGCGCGGCACGAATGCCTCGATCTCCTGCTCGCGCTCCACGATCATGCGCAGTGCCGGCGACTGCACGCGACCTGCCGACAGGCCGGTTTGCACCTTGCGCCACAGAATCGGCGAAAGATTGAAGCCCACGAGGTAATCAAGCGCGCGCCGCGCCTGCTGCGCGTCCACAAGCTCGCTGGAAATCTGGCGGGGGTGCGCGATCGCTTCCTTGATGGCGCGTGGCGTGATCTCGGAGAACACCACGCGATGCACGACCTTGTCCTTCAGCAGCCCGCGTTCTTCCAGGATCTGCGCGATATGCCAGCTGATCGCTTCACCTTCGCGGTCAAGGTCGGTCGCGAGATAGAGCGCTTCTGCGGACTTCACCGCGCGGGCGATGGCCTCGACATGCTTCTCGTTGCGCTCGATCACGGCGTACTTCATGGCGAAGCCGTCATCGGTATCGACCGCACCTTCCTTTGGCACGAGATCGCGTACATGGCCGTAAGAGGCCAGGACCTGGAAGTCCCGGCCGAGATACTTGTTGATGGTCTTGGCCTTTGCAGGCGACTCGACGATGAGAAGATTCTTGGCCACGCAGGTGCGACTCCAGGTTCCACAGCGTCGGCCGAAGCGGACGGGTGCGGATAGCCCATGTGGGCCGCAACGCGTTGCCGCGGCCTTTATTCAGTGTGGACACACGACTTCGCACGCTGTCAAGCACGGGATCCACCCATGGGCCCTCTGAGCCATGGATCAGAGGGACCGGAGCCGAACGTAGCGTGCGCCTGGCAGCGACTCGACCGTGCCCTCCAGTTCGAGCGTGAGCAGCCCCGCCGCGATGGTCGCGGCATCCAGACCAGTCGACTCGATGAGCTCGTCCAGGGTGACCGGGTCAAAGCCGATGGCGTGCAGCAACGCATGCAACTGCGGACCGGGCGAGACTGCAGGGCAAGCGGCCCGGAGCGCGGCGACTGTTTGACGGGAAGTACTTGTTCCAATTCGGGTTCCGGCGGATGCGTCCGCGGTGTCCGGGCAGACGGACTGGCCGCTGCAGGCCGGTTTGGCTTGAACGCACACGGCAACGGCAATTGCTGCATCCCCACCCAGTTCGCTGCGGATCGTGGCGGCGAGTTCGGCGGCCATGGGCCGCAGCAACTCCTGAATTTCCTCAACGCTTTCGACCAGGCGCGCGCCATCGCGGATCAGCGCGTGGCAACCGCGGGCCTGCACATTGCCAATGGAGCCGGGAATGGCGAAAACCTCCCGGCCCTGTTCCGCCGCCAGACGCGCGGTGATGAGTGATCCCGAGCGCAGTCCGGCTTCCACCACCAGCGTGCCGAGGGCCAGTCCCGAAATCAGGCGATTGCGCTGCGGGAAGTGCGCAGCGAGGGGTGGAGCCCCGGGGCCGTGCTCGGACACCATGGCGCCAGAGCCGGCAATCTCGGTCGCAAGGTCGCGACTGTCGCGTGGGTAGTCGACGTCGAGTCCCGTGCCGCAGAGCGCGATGGTGGTTCCGCCCGCCTGGAGCGCGGCATGGTGCGCGGCCACGTCGACGCCGCGCGCGAAGCCGCTGGTGATGGTGAAGCCGCGACGGGCAAGACCGCCCGCAAAAGTCCGCGCATGCTCGAGTCCACCGCGCGTGGCGTGGCGCGATCCGACCACGGCGACCTGTGGTCGCCAGAGACAGCCTGCATCACCGCGGACGAACAGTGCCGCCGGCGGATCCGGAATGCGGTCGAGCAGTGCGGGCCACAGTGGATCCGTGCAGCGGAGCAGGCTGTGCCCGGTTGCCGACAACCATTGCATGTCGGCGTCGACGGCAGCATCCATGTTCCTGACGCGAAGAGTCGTGCCGCATCCGCCATGCTCCAGGTCAGCAAATCCGGAGCCCTGGCATTCGCGCCAGCCACGGAAGGATGCGGCGACGGCAGCACTTGCCGATCCGAAGTGCTGCAGCAAGCGCCGGATACGCGCCGGACCCAGCCCGGGCGCGCGCAGCAATCGGCACCAGGCCTTGATTTCGGATGTGTCCGCGTCCATGCCGCCAGCGTGCCGACTCGTGGCGCGGCGCGCATGCGCCCGCACGCGCGCCTGGGGGTAGGAGATTTCGCATTCGCGACGCGGTCAGATTGCCGCTTGCGTCCGCAAATACCAGCAAGGCGTGCACCGCGCGAAGCCACTCAGGCAGCGTTGCGCGGCCCCGCCCGTTGCATCCAGCCACTCAGGCAGCGTTGCGCGGCCCCGCCCGTTGCATCCAGCCGCTCAATAGTTGAGCGGCATCCGCACTTCGGCACCGACAGTGGCGGGTCGGATACTTTCCATCACCAGCGCGTAGCTCATCTCGTCAAAGGTGCGGAACACGAGTACGTGCGCCTCGAACTCCGCCGGCAATTGCAGGCGTGCTGTCTCGAACTTGGTCAGCGCACCGTAGACGCTGTTCTTGCGGTACTTGACGTCGTCGCGGATGCGATCACCGGTCTGGAACAGGGCATAGACCTGACCGTTTTCGACACCGTCGCGGGCGCCACGCGAAAGCGCGACCACGTACTTGGAGCCGCCGAACTGCAATGCGTCGGCAATGGCCATGACGCGCATGTTCTCCGGCACCGACGACGGCGCGCGCGGATGGAAATAGAGATCGAACGGCGCTTCGTCGTGCGGCAGCACGATATCGCCCTTCTTGACCTCCATCTCGGCCTCCTCAAGCAGCACCGTTGCCGGATCGCCCAGCCGTAGCACCGTGCCGGTCGCCGCCTCGCGCACTTCATAACCCAGCAGGCGCGACTCGTGATAGTTGATCGAATTCGCCGAATCCCGCCACACGCCCGGTACCAGCGTGGTACCGAGATCCCATTCCTCCGCCCGCAACCGCTTGCGGCTGTCGTAGCCCGGCCACGAACGCCACTCGGGCAGATCGCGATAGACCAGAGTCGGACGCGAAATGGTGACCCTGTCGCCCACGCGGAAATCACCGATGTTGCGCACGTAGGCGAACTGGCCGGGAATGCCGCGCAGCCGGTTTTCTTCCACCGCGATCACGTAGGGCCGCGAATCCATGTCGGCGCGCGTGTGGAACAGGTGGTATTCATTGAGGAACGGCTCGATGTCCGACAGCGCGATGGTCGGAATCGGCGCCTCGACCCCACGGGCGCGCGGACCACCTGCGCTCTCGAGCACGGGCTGGCCATTGAGGTAGGCGAGATTGATCACATCACCGGGATAGATCAGGTGCGGATTCACGATCTGCGGGTTGGCCTGCCAGATTTCCGGCCACACCCACGGGCGCTTCAGAAAGCGCCCGGCGATATCCCAGAGCGTGTCGCCACGCTGCACCACATACGTCGCGGGATGATCGTCCCGCAGCGCCGTATCGGCAGCATGGATCGACAGGCCGACAAGAAGCCCGGCCGCAACTGCAAGCAGACGCTTAAACATGACCGCCAAATCCTTGATCCCCCAAGGTTTCGTGAGTGTATCCCAAATGCCTTGTCGCGCAACTCGCCAAGGACCCCGAATGCCCCGGCTGTGATGGCGGACACGCATGCCGCGCCGCACTGCCGCGGCGGTACGGGCCGGCCGGCGATGCCGCCGTTACACTTGCGCGCTCGCGTTCCCGCCACAATATTCACTTGCCCGACGTCTCCGGATCGACGCAGCACAAAAACATGGCATTGCTCGAAATTCTCGAATACCCCGATCCGCGGCTGCGCACGCGCGCCGAGCCCGTGGCCGTCGTCGACGACGCGCTGCGCCAGCTGATCGACGACATGTTCGCCACCATGTACGCCGCCCCGGGGATCGGTCTCGCGGCCACCCAGGTCGATCGGCACCTGCGTTTCATGGTGATCGATGTCTCGGAAACCGGCGACGAGCCGCGCGTGTTCATCAACCCTGAACTGCTGGCCCAGACCGGAGCACAGGTGTACCAGGAGGGCTGTCTCTCCGTGCCGGGGATCTTTGCGGATGTGACGCGCGCGGAGACCATCCGGGTGCGTGCCCAGGACCGCATGGGCGAGACTTTCGAGCTCGACGCGGAAGGTCTGCTGGCCGTCTGCATCCAGCACGAGATGGATCACCTGCAAGGCAAGGTATTCGTCGATTACCTCTCGCCACTCAAGCGGGAAATGGTGCGCCGCCGCCTGGAAAAACAGCATCGGCAGCGCGACCGCGAGGACGAGCCGCGGGTGGCCGTCGCACGCGGCAGCGGTTGAGTTCCGCCGCGCTGCGGCTCGCCTTTGCGGGCACGCCGGCGTTTGCCCTGCCCGCGCTCGAGACCTGTCTGCGCGGTCCGCATGCGCTGGTCGGCGTCTGGACCCAGCCGGACCGGCCGGCCGGTCGCGGACGCCAGCCCGCGAGCAGTCCCGTCAAGCAGCGGGCGGAGGCCGCCGGTGTTCCCGTGTACCAGCCACGTTCGCTGAAGGGCCCGCGGGCACAGGCCCAACTGGCAGCCGCGCAAGCCGATCTCCTGATCGTCGTCGCCTATGGCCTGATCCTGCCGGCAGCGGTGCTGGACACCCCGGCGCACGGCTGCTGGAACCTGCATGCCTCCCTGCTGCCGCGCTGGCGCGGTGCGGCGCCCATACAGCGGGCCGTGCTGGCGGGCGACGCGGCAACGGGCGTCTGTCTCATGCGCATGGAAGCGGGTCTGGATACCGGCCCGGTGCTGCTGCGCGCGTCGACTCCGATCGGTCGGGACGACACCAGCGGCAGCCTGCACGACCGCCTCGCAACGATCGGCGCGGAACTGCTGCGCGAGGGTCTGGAGCGGCTGGCCGCAGGCACACTGCCACCGGCGCAGGAACAGTCGGCCGCCGATGTGCGCTACGCGGACAAGCTCAGCAAGGACGAAGCGCGCCTGGATCTCAGCCGGCCCGCCGCCGAGCTTGAGCGTGCGGTGCGCGCGTTCCAGCCCTGGCCCGTGGCCGAGGTGCGCATCGACGGCGAGCGCGTGCGCGTGCATGCCGCCGCCGCGATCGAACGCGACGCGGGTGCAGCGCCGGGCGCGCTGCTCGACATTTCGGGAGCGGGCGTGGACATGGCGACCGGACGCGGGGTGCTCAGGATCACGCGCTTGCAGCGCGACGGCGGCCGCGTCATCTCCGCCGCCGACTTCGCCAATGCGCGGCGGGCGCAGCGGGGAAGTCGGTCGTGAGCGGCGATGCGCGCGTGGAAGCTGCTCACGTGCTGAACGCCGTGGTGTCGGGGCGACAGTCACTCGATCTCGTGTTTCCGCTCGCCGACGGTCGCCTGCCCGATGCGCGCGACCGGGCGCTGATGCGCGTCATCGTGCGGGCGTCGCTCGAACGGCGCTTCCGCTACAGCGCGACGCTCAAGGCGCTGATGGAGCGACCGCTGCAGGGTGAGCAGTCCGTCGTGCAGGAGCTCCTGATCGCGGGGCTGGCGCAGATCGACCAGCAGATTGCGCCCCCATACGCCGCCGTGGCAGCCAGCGTCGAGGCTGTGCGCCGCCTGCGCCGGCCGGGTTTCGCGGCGCTCGTCAACGCGGTGCTGCGGCGCGCACCCGAGATGCTCGCGACGGTCGCTGCGCGCGGCGATCCCCAGATCCGCTACGAACATCCGCAGTGGCTGCTGGATCTGCTGCGGCGCGACTGGCCACAGCATTGGCAGCACATCGTCGCCGGCAACAACGAGCGTGCGCCGCTCTGGCTGCGCGTGCATCGGCCACGGGCCGAGCGCGCCGAAGTCGTTGCATGGCTGGCCGCACACGACATCCGCGCCACGCCGCATCCGCGGTTGCCGGATGCGCTGGTGCTCGACCGCACGCTACCGATCGAAAGTCTGCCGGGCTTCGCCGATGGGGCGTTTGCCGTGCAGGATGCCGCCGGCCAGTACGCCGCCGGCATCCTCGCGCCGTGTGCCGGCCAGCGCGTCCTCGATGCGTGCGCGGCGCCGGGCGGCAAGAGCGCGCATCTGGCGGCGTACGCGCCTGGTATCGCGCTCACTGCGATCGAGAGCAATCCCGCACGCATGCCGCGACTGCAGGCCAACCTGGCGCGACTCGGGGTCCGGGCGACGTTGCACTGCGCGGACGCGACCGCTCCCGGCAGCTGGTGGGATGGCGAGCTATTCGATCGCATCCTCATCGACGCACCCTGCTCGGGAACCGGCGTCATTCGACGCCACCCGGACATCCGCTGGCTGCGTCGTTCGCGCGATGTGATCGCTGCGGTGGCGCTGCAGTCGCGGTTGCTGGACGCGCTCTGGCCCTTGCTCGCTCCCGGCGGGCGGCTAGTCTATGCAACCTGCTCGGTGCTGGCCGACGAAAATGCGCATCAAGTTGCCGGCTTTCTGGCGCGCACACCCGGCGCGGCCGCCCTCGATGCCGTACCCCACGGGTTCGGCATCAAAGCCGGCGCAGGTCGGCAGAATTTTCCCGGCATGGACGCAATGGACGGTTTCTTCTATGCGGCGCTTGGCCACTCCGCCTAGGGTCCTCACCCTGGGCCTGGCCCTGCTGCTCGCCGCCAGCGGCTGTGCGCAGACGCCGCGTAGTCCGGCGCTGGAAGTACGCAAGGCCTATGTCGAAGGTCGCGAACACGCATCCCTGGTCGTCGATCTGGAGTTCGCGCCGGCGCCGCAGGTACTCGATGCCCTCGCGAACGGCGTCCCGGTACAACTCGAATTCTTTCTCGGTGGACGCGACGCAAGCAACCGCGTCGCCTTCGATCGTCGCGTGCTCGAGCTCAGCTACCAGCCGCTGCTGCGGCGCTGGCAACTCCGCCGCAGCGACAGCGAGCCACCGCGCCTGTTCAGCAGTCGTGCGCAGCTGCTGGCGGCAATCGACCAGGTGCGACTGCCACTCGGCGATGACTGGAAGCTCCTCAAGGGCGCACGCGAATACAGTCTGCGCGTGCGCCTGCCGCCTTCATCGCTGCCGGGACCGCTGCGACTGCCGGCGTGGTTTTCGCGGACGTGGCGCATCGACAGCGGGGAGGTGATGTGGACTTCCGCCGCCTGATACGGTTTCTCTCGGCGGCGGTACCGATCGTCGCGCTGGTCGCGCTGCTGGTCACGGCGTTGCTGCTCGCGGGCGATGCCGAAACCGACGTCGGGCGACTCGGCCGCTTCTCGCCCTGGCTGTTCGCGGGTTCAAGCGTGGCCGTGCTGCTGCTGCTGGCCGTGATCGTGCGCCGCGCCCTGGTACTGCGCGCCCAGCTGCGCCGACGCGAACCCGGTGCGCGCCTCGCGCTGCGACTGCTGCCGCTGCTGTTGCTGCTCGCGCTGCCGCCGTTGCTGATCGTCTACGGTTTCGCGCTCAAGTTCCTCACCAGCAGCATCGACAGCTGGTTCAACGTCCGTATCGAACAGGCGCTCGATGATTCGCTCGAACTTGGCCAACTGGTGCTGGACGAGACCGGCGCCCGTGCGCGTCAGCAGACGCAGGCGCTGGCGCTCCGCCTGCGCACGATGCCAGTGGCGGAATTCGACGAGGCGCTGGACGAAGCCCTCGGCGGTACCAGTGCAGTGCAGCTCGCGATCTTCGCCAACGACGGCACACTGGTCGCATCCGCCAGCAATGATGCCCGCCTGTTGCTCCCGAGCGCGCCTCCGGGCGAGGACCTGCTGACCGTGCGCGACGGCGGCGTGCTGCTGCGACCGCAGCCGTTCGAGGGCGGCGTCCTGCAGGCGGCGCTGGTGCCGCTGGATTCCGAATACCTGCTGCGCGTGTTGCTGCCGCTGCCCGAACGTGCACGTCCGCTGGTGCGCAACATCGAGGAGAGCGTGCACGATTATCGGCGTCTTGATTTCCTGCGCGGTTCGCTCAAGACCACCTTCGCCTTGCTGCTGAGCCTGGTGCTGCTGTTGTCGATCCTGCTGGCCGTGCTCGCCGCGCTGGCGATGGCGCGGCGGCTGGTGCAACCCATCGCGCGACTGGCGAGTGTCGCCGATGACATTGCCGCAGGACGTTTCGGCGAGCAGGTACCCGCGCCTGCGGGCGACGAGATCGGCGCACTCACGGACGCGTTCAACCGCATGTCGCGCCAGCTGGCCGATATGCGCGGTCGCGAGTCTGCTGCCCAGGCCGCGAACGAGGAGCAGCGTGCGTGGCTGGCGGCGGTGCTCGACCGGCTGACTGCGGGCGTGCTCACGTTCAAGGCGGACGGCAACCTGCGCAGCGCGAATTCCGCAGCCACCGTGCAGCTCGCGCCCAGCGTGACGGTCACGACCGGCGGTGACGGGCCAGGGCTGCGCGAGTTGCCGGAGCTCGCACCGCTGTTCGAGCGGATCGATGCGCACCTCGCCAGCGGCGCGCGCGAGTGGCGCGACGAAGTGCGACTCGCGCGCGGCAGCCACACCCAGGTACTCGCGTTGCGCGGCGCGGCGCTGCCCCTGATCGAGGGCGCGGAAGGCGGCCATGTCGTGGTGTTCGACGATCTCACCGAGTGGAACCGGGCGCAACGCGAAGTGGCATGGGCCGAAGTGGCAAGGCGGCTGGCGCACGAGATCAAGAATCCGCTGACGCCGATCCGGCTGGCTTCCGAGCGCATGCGCCACAAACTCGCCGGCGCGCTCGACCCAGAGCACGCGCAGATCCTGCAAAAAACCACACAGACGGTGATCGCACAGGTCGATGCGCTGAAAGACCTGGTCGACGCCTTCGCCGACTACGCGCGCACACCGCGCCTGCGCCGCGACCCTGTCGACCTGGGCGCACTGGCCGACGAGGTGCTGGAGCTCTACGAGCAGGCGGGACAGATCACCCTCGAGCGCCACTTCGAGCCGGCGCTGCCCGTGATCCACGGGGATCGTGGACGTCTGCGGCAGTTGCTGCACAACCTGGTCAAGAACGCGATCGAATCCGATCCATCCCGCGAACCGATGCCACTGGCGGTCGGCACCCGCAATCTGGGTGACCGCATCGAGATCTGGGTCGAGGACTCCGGTCCCGGGCTACCCCAGGGGTTCGACGCGGACTGGTTCGAGCCCTACACCAGCAGCAAGCCGCGTGGCACGGGACTCGGGCTCGCCATCGTCAAGCGCATCGCCGAGGAACACGGCGGCAACGTGCGGGCGGGACCCGGAACCGGGGGCGGCGCCCGCTTCACGCTGCAGGTGCCGACCACGTGAGCGCGCTCGGCCGGGTCGCGCGCCAGCGCCGGCGCACCGTGCTGCTGTTTCTGGCACTGGCGCTGGTCATGGCCGCCGGTATCGGGCTGCGTGCGCCGTGGCCGGCCGACGAACCGCGCTTCGCGCTCGCCGCGGAACAGATGGTGGAATCGGGGGACTGGTCGATCCCGCACCGTGGCCGCGAAATCTACGCCGACAAGCCGCCGCTCTTCATGTGGGCCCAGGCCGCGTCCTACACGCTGGTGCCACGTTGGAACATCGCGTTTCTGCTGCCTTCGCTCATCGCGGCGCTGGGCACGCTGGCGCTCGTCTACGACCTGACACGGCGCCTGTATTCGCGGCGCACGGCCCAACTCGCCACCGCGCTGCTCGGTGTGACCGCACATTTCGGCTGGGTGATGCGTGGTGCCCAGATCGATCCGCTGGTGACGCTGTGGATCGTGCTTTCGGTGTACGCGTTCGCACGCGACGCATTGATTGCGCGCGACGCGCGCTGGCTGGCGCTGGGCTGGTTCGCGGCGGGACTGGGCATCATCACCAAGGGTGTCGGCATCGTCGCGTTGCTGGTGCTGCTGCCGATCGCCTTGGCGCGCTGGCGGAACTGGCATGGCCTCGCGCCGCGCCGCGGCAGCGGCATCGCGCGCGCCTGCGCACCCCTCGCATTGCTGGCGGCATTCCTGATCTGGCCACTGCCCCTGCTGGTGCAGCAGGCTGTGGCGCCTACTCCCGAGCTGGGTGCCTATCTCGGCGAGATCCTTTTGCGCCAGACGGCGGAACGCTACGCGCGCGCCTGGCACCACCACCAGCCGGTCTGGTACTACGCGCAGGTCATCGCGAGCAACTGGTTGCCGCTGGCGCTGCTGCTGCCCTGGGCACTGCCGGCCTGGTGGCGACGGCTGCGGCGTCATGACGCGCGCGTGCTGGTGCCGCTCGTGTGGGTTGCACTGGTGGTCGTGTTCTTCAGCCTCAGTGCGGGCAAACGCGAGGTCTACCTCCTGCCCGCGTTGCCGATCGCGGTCATTGCGCTGGCACCGCTGCTTCCCGGGCTCTGGCGGCGACGCGGTGTGCAGCGCACGCTGTTCATCGCCGCCACGGCGCTCGCGCTGACCCTGCTCGCGGTCGGACTCATGGCCGTGTCGGGCCATGCGCGCATCGCCGGTCGGCTGGCCGAATACGGACCGCCAGCGCTGGCGTGGGTGCCGGTGACGATCGGCGCAGGTGCCCTGCTGGCGGCGTTGTGGCTGCGTCCGGCACGCGGCGCGTGGCTGTGGGCAGTGACGTTGTCGCTGACCTGGATCGTCTACGGATTCGTGGCCTATCCGCTGCTTGATCCTGCGCGCTCCGCGCGTGCGGTAATGCAGCGCGCTGGCGCCATCATCGGCGCGGATGCCGAACTCGGCCTGGTGACGTGGAAGGAGCAGAACCTGCTGCAGGCCGATCGTCCGGTGAGCGAGTTCGGCTTCACGCAGCCGGCCCTGTCGCAACGTCGCGAAGCACGCGCCTGGCAGGCCGCAAGTCCAGCGACGCGCTGGATCCTGATTGACGCGAAGGATCTCGGGCCCTGCATCGATCCGGCCCGCACCCGCCTCGCGGGCGAAGCCAACCGCCGCGAGTGGCGTCTGCTGCGCGCCGACGCCTGGCGGCAAGGCTGCGTTGATCACGACGCCACCGACCCCTTGTAGGAGCTTCCACCCCGACTTCGTCGGCGCGCTGTCGCGTAGCAAACAGGGTGCGGGCGTGCCTGGGGGCATCCGCTGGAGGCACGACTGACCGCGCACGGTTCCGGTCTATGTCGACCTCGGACCCTCATCCGGCGCTGCGCGCCACCTTACGCACCACATCCCTGTGGTGCGCCCTGCGGGCGCCGCCTGCGGCGTTCGCAGCTGCTCCTGCAGCTGCAGTCTCCCACGGGGAGAAGGGCCAAGAAGCGTTCGGTCGCCGCAGACCGCTCCCCTCTCCCAGTGGGAGAAGGGCTGGGGGTGAGGGTGCGAGTCCCCGCGTCATGGTGGATCGCGCCAATCACGAACCGGAAGCGCAGTCTCACTGAAAAACAACGCGACAAATCAATCGCATATTTCTTGTTTGATGAGAGCGCGTTCACGCGCGATGGCGTCATGCACACGCGTGCATCGCGCTGCAATCGACCATGACGCCATCGCGCGCGAGCGTGCTCCTAACAAAAGCCGGTTCGACGCACTATGAAGATCGATGCACGGGCCGCGCGTCACTCGGCGCCGTGGCGCAACCGGTAGCGCAGGCGGTACCACCACGCGAGCGCGGGCGCATGCGCGCACGCGGTGTCGCGGGCGGCGCGTGCGATCGCCCGCTTGCGCTGCCCGAAGCGGGCCAGCAAGGCACGGTGTGCGACGAACCCCCGCTTGCGATCAAAATCCGCCAGCGACTCTGAATCCTCGGCGTTTACGCCTTCCGCGTCGCGCAATCCAAGTTCAATCGCCAGCGAAGGGCGCACGTATCCCGCCACGATCTCGCCTTCGATCTGTGCGCGCGAAAGACTGCCTTCCTCAAGCATCCGACGCACGGCGGCGACCCACAGCGCACCATGCGGATGCGTGGTGGCGACCCACGGCTGCGTGCGGATTTCCGTGAAGTGCAGCAGCCGTGTGGCCCCGGGATCGAAGCGGTCCAGATCGTTCCAGCCGCGCGCAATTGCCTCGCGCAAGGCATCGACTGGCAGCACGGGATCGAGCGTCATCAGCGTGTTGTAGTCGTAGCGGTGACCCAGGCCACCCACGATCTCCGCCACGTCCCACTCAAGCGCCGCGCAGTCGAGCAGCATCACCGCGGCGTGCCGGTTGCGCGCGTGCGCAGTCTGCGCGACATCGCTGCGCGATCCGATTTCGATCGCGACCTGCACGCCTTGCATCGGCGTGTCCCAGAGCTCGCCGATGTCGGCGAACACCAGCATGTCCGAATCAAGATAGATGGCGCGCCCGCGGCGACCGGCGAGCTCGGGAATTGCGAAACGCGCGAAGCTGAACTCGGTGTAGGGCGCGTGGCGGGGATCGGCCACTGCCGGCGCGTCGCCATTGTCGATGCTGCGGATCTCGATCGCCCGGCGTGTATGCCGGCGGATGGAGTCGGCGAGCACCAGGAAGGCCAGCTGCTGGCTGCGATCGGCGCCGCAATACACGCGGATGCTTTCGCGTCCTTCCGCGCTGTCGGAAGCAGTCGCAGCGGCGGCAGCGGGCGTGGCGGAGATCATGGCGCCAGCATGCCGACTGGCGCTGCAAGTCGCCAGTGGCTGTCCGACAAAGGCGCCCGCGATGCGCTGTCATGCCCCGATCGCGAGCGGGTGAATACGCACGCGCATGCGATCATTCGACGATGAATGCGCCTGCAGCCAGCGTCATCGTCAGCACCTACAACCAGCCCCGCTGGCTGGATCTTTGCCTGACGGGTTTCGCGCACCAGGATCGACGCGACTTCGAGCTGGTGGTGGTGGACGATGGTTCGCGCGACGAGACGCGCGCGCTGCTGGACGCGCGCCGACCCGGCCTGCCATTCGAACTCCGGCACGTGTGGCAGGAGGACGCCGGCTTCCGCAAGTGTCGCGCGCTGAATCTGGG
>JBBQNY010000046.1:0-18447 GCA_038330365.1 Lysobacterales bacterium
AGCGGAATGTCCTGCACGAAGCGCAACGTCGCGATGCGGCTCTGCCACGAGTTGTAGGGCGCAACATACGCGCGGCGCACATCCGCCGGCATCGAGCGCACCACACCCATGCGCGTGGCACCGACCGCGAAGGCGTTGAAACCACGGATCGCCAGCGCGCCCAGCGCCGAGTCGCGCCCGAGTTTCAGCTGCCACGGCAGCGCCTTCGCATCCGGCAGCGGGAAAGCGGCGGTGTTGGTGATGACCAGCCGCTTGACCATGCGCGCGTGATTCTGCGCCCAGCCGAAACCGATCATGCCGCCCCAGTCGTGCACCGCGAGCGTGAGCGGATCGTCGATTTCAATCTGATCGATCAACCGCGTCAGATCCTGGATGCGCGACTCGAGCGTGTAGACGTAACGCGGCGACGCATCGGCGGCATCGTCCGGCTTGTCGGACAGCCCCATGCCGACATGATCCGGCACGATGCATCGATAGCCATCCCGCAGCGCCAGCACCAGGTGCCGCCAGTAGTAGCTCCACGAAGGATTGCCGTGCAGCATCAGCACCACCGGCGCATCGCGCGGGCCCTCGTCGAGGTACGACATCGAGATGCCCGGCCGCACCTCAAAGCGCTGCGGCGTAAACGGATAGTCGGGATATCTCATGCGCGCATCATCCCGGAGCGCACCCCACGCCGTCACGCTTCGCGCAACGTCGCGGTAAACTGGCCCCTGCTGATCCGGCATCTCCAGGACGTGAGGCACGATGACGAAGTCCCTGCTCACCGAGAACCGCTGGCTCCGGGATCCGCAAACCCGCGAACGTGCGATGCGCATTTCGGCCGCCAGCTCTTCAGCCGTCGAAGGCATCTACCAGCCCTTCGTCGTACCCAAGTTGACCCGGAAAGTGGCTGTCAAGAGGGCTGCGCGTAAGTCTTCAAAGTCCGGTTGATCACGCGTTCGAAGCAGCGACGCATCGGAAGATAATTTCGGTCTAGTCCCGCCTGCACCGCCGTGAAATACGCCGGCTTTCCGCGGCCGGCCAACGGCGAGAAATCCAGCGGTGGCAAACCCGCCTGCATCGCCATCAGCCACGCCAGTAGTCTTGCGCAGCGGCCATTGCCCTCGCGGAACGGATGAATCAGCACCATCTCCGCGTGAGTGCGCGCGAGGGCTGCGATCAACTGGGAGCGCCCCATTTGAGCGCAGGGTGTGTTGGGCGCCAACTCGACTCGCGAGAATTCGGCCATCAACTGCGGGATCAAATGTGCAGACGCAAACGGGAAGTCACCCTTGGCCAGATTGACGTTGCGATACTCGCCCGCCCACTCGTAAATCCCTCCCAGCCACTCAAGGTGCAGTAGACGCACATCCTCGTCGCTGAAGCGATGGTCCGCCGCGAATCGGGAAATCGCCCAATCCTGGACATGCAGCAGCGCCGCGGATTCGGCTCGATGCATGTCGCGAACGAGACGGATGCCAAGGCGATTGCGCAGTACCCGTCCGCGCGAACCGGGTTCAAACTCGCTCTCGACACCGCTGGCCGCGTAACGAGAAACGCCGAGACACCTCTCCTTGCTCATCGCGGCAGTTTCGTTCGGGACAGCTGGCCGCCCTGCTCGTCGCGCAGAAGCTGCGCACGCCGAATCATCTGCTGCACCTCAGGCAGCGCGTTCACCGCAATGAGTTCCACTGCGGCATGTTCGTTGGCGAACACCCGAAAAATCTCGTCGGCAAAGGCCTGGCCGATGCGTTCGACGCCCTCGAAATCCAGGGTGATGGTCGATCGACGCTCATGGCCTTCCAGCAGGCGCCTGGCCTCCGAACGCGAAATTGGCGACAGGTCGTCCGACATCCCGGCAACTGTCAGGTGAATTGCAGGCCGGGCTTCGTTACACATCGCTTCCATCCCAGAGTCCGGTCAGCGCGCGGTGCGGTAGCGCTTGTTGTCGATTTCGGTGGCGCGGCCGAGGGCGACGAGCATGTCCAGCAGTTGGGGGATGCGCTTCTTCCCGGTGCCGCGGGCGCTGAAGCCTGCGGCGATCTCGTCAGCGCTGAGCGGCACGGGGCTGGCGGTGAGTGCGTCGGACACGGCGCGGACCTGTTCCACGGGATCTTTGGGCCACGGCACTTTCCGGAGGGCGACTTGCGGCGTCGCGGCTGCGTCTACGGTTCCGGTTTCCATTTCGGTCTGATCCGGTGCCGTCTGTCCGCCGGGATTCTGGAATTCAGGACGCAGCCAGCGCACCAGACCGCGGGACTCTTCGGCAGCGCGCTCCGCGTTGAGCGCGACCAGTCGTTCGAGGATGGCCTCGTCGAACTCGCGCTTGGCGTCTGCGCGGCTATGGCCTTCGGCGGGTGCGTCGTTGCCATGCGCGACACGCAGCGCCGGCAGCAGGTCGGACCACCCATAAGCTTCGAGCACGGCCGCGTCGATCTCGTCGTGCAACTGCCGCAGCACCGACACCAGACCCTGCTCGTGGATCGTGCGCTCCTTGGCGCTCAACACTTCGCCGCTGCGCAGCTTCTCCAGCACGTTGTACATGCCGGTCAGCGTGAGCCCGGGATGTGCGGCCTGCTGGCGCTTGCGATGCGCGTCGAGCTGTTCGGCGAGATCGCGGATTCGTGAGGAAAGTGCGGGGCCACCGGGAAATGCGAAAGCCTCGAAACTCCGCGACTTGACATAAACAGGATCATTCCCAACCCCCAGATTCCCTCCGGAGGCGATTGCCCACGCACCATGGACGCTGCTTGAAAGCACACCCAAGGCATAGCTGTCCTCAAGGGCAACTACGATCAGTTTGTTGTCCGGGGCAATCTTCGCATCGAGAAACTGGAAGGTGCGATGCTTGGCCGTTTCGACCGTCGCGATGTAACTCCGCAGACCTTTGAGTTGCTGACGAAGCTTCTTGTTTGGCTCGCCAAATATCCACCAATTGCGCTTGCGCGACTCGCGATTGTTGTTGTCGCGCTCTGGCTTCACCCGCTCTAATAGATGCTGATAGATCGCCGGAAATTGCGACCGAACCTCGTCTGTGTCCATCCCGTAGAGGTCAATCACATAGACGCCCCGTGGCCTGTCCGTCAGATCACGGCCGTTGCGATACGGCTTAATATGCTCATCGATATCGTCGATCCGCCCAAGGCCGAGGTCGGATGCAACCGACGGGGTCACAATGAATCCCGCACCAAACAAGCAGAACCCTCGATTGCTGAGATCCTGGTTCGAACTCAACGTCAGCGCACCAGCAACATTCGCACCCAGTCGCAGATCGCTGTGCAGTACGCCGACCCGCTGAGCTAGATTGACTTCAATCTCGCCCCTCTCGCCATCGCGCTCCTCAACAACTTGCGAAAGTGTGCCAACGCGATGTTCGCCAACGACCCCGACGGTCATCGCGATACGTACGGCAGCACCCTCTGTTGAATCAACCCATGGATGATCCGGGATAGCAAAAGCGAGCGCGAGTGGCTGTGTGGCGCCGGCCAGATGCAGCGCCAGCACTCGGCGATTGAGTGTCTGTCGAATGGAGTTGGTGGTGATGAAGCCGAAACGCTCCACGGCATTGCGGCGCGTGAGGTGCGCAGCGTGGTGCCACCAGTACATGACAAAGTCGGCAGACTCCGGCACTTCCTCCCACGCGTTACGAAGTGCTTCCACGTAACCGTCACCCAGTACTGCGCGCATGGAACTCGCACCGATGAAAGGCGGATTGCCCACCACGAAATCCGCCTCGGGCCACGTGGCCTTGCGCGGATTGATGTAGCGCTCCAGCGGCTTCTGCGCGGTCTCGTCGGGGATCTTCTCGCCGGTGACGGGCGAGATCTTCATCGTCTCGCCATCCCATCGGCTGACCGGCACGCCGCGCGCGTCGGTCACGAACTCGACGTCGTCGTAGGCGAGCACCGCGTCGCGGCATTCGATATTGGCGAAGTCACGAATGACGGGCTGCGGCGGGTTCACATCACCGCGCGTGCGGAAGTGCCACTGCAGATAGCCGATCCAGAGTACGACCTCGGCGATGGCGGCCGCGCGCGGATTGAGCTCGATTCCGAGCAGATTGTGCGGATCCACCGTCTCGCCACCGCGTGCGTCGGCGCGCGTGCCGTCGATTCCAAGGCCGGCCTGCCGGTCGCCGAGTTCGGCCAACGCGTTCAGTACCTCGCCTTCGAGACGCTTCAGGTGTTCCAGCGTCACGTACAGAAAGTTGCCCGAGCCGCAGGCCGGATCGAGCACGCGCACCGTGCACAGTCGATGGTGAAAGCGGTGCAATTCGGCCGTCGCCTCATCGAGCTTGTTTTCGGCGGCCAGTGTGAGCGCTGCAGCGTGCGCGTCGCTCCACTCACGGCGCAGCGGTTCGATCACGGTCGGCAGCACCAGACGCTCGACATAGGCGCGCGGCGTGTAATGGGCGCCGAGCTTGTGGCGTTCGGAAGGACTCAGCGCGCGTTCGAGCAGCGTGCCGAAGATCGCGGGCTCGACATGCTTCCAGTCGGTGTTGGCCGCATCGATCAGCAGGCCGATCTGATCGGAATCGAGCGGCAGGGTCTCGGGTTGCTTGAACAGCTTGCCGTTGAAGCGCAGCACATCGCTGGCGATGGCGACCGAAAATCCGCCGCTGTCCATGTCGCGCCAGAGCTGGGCCAGCATGCGCATGGCAACGTCCGGATGTTCACGATGCTGCCCCAGCAGATCGCGGAACGCGGTCGCCGGCAGCAGGCGCACGTCTTCGGCGAACATGGTGAACAGGCAGCGCATCAGGAACTGGGCGACGGCTTCGGGTGCATGGCTGGCCTTCTCCAGGCTGCGCGCAAGCTCCGCGAGCCGGGCTGCGATCTGGCGCGTGACGCGCGCGTACTCGCGGCTGGGATCGAGCGACATCGCATCGAGCCAGGCGCGGCGCAGGCGATCGCGAATCGCCTCATCACGCAGGTCTTCGAGTGCAACGCGGTGGCTTTGCGGGTCCGGGTACGGCGTGTAAGTCGCACCCGAGCGCGTGAAGTCGGCATAGAACTCGATGCGATTACCGACGTCGACTACCAGCAACAGCGGCGGCCGACCTTCGGCAGCCGGTAGCGACCGCGCATAGCGCTCGGCCTGTCCGCGGGCGCGCAGCATCTCCTTGTCGAATCGCTGGGGACCCATTGCCGGATCGAGCTTCTTGGACTCCAGAACGAAAGCACCGCGCCGATACAGATCAGTGCGTCCGGGGCTGGTCGTCCCATCGCCATGCGCGAACGTGATTGGCCGTTCGAACATGTAGTCCTGTTCGGCGGTGGGATGCGGCGCGTCCACATCCAGCAGTCGACAGAGGTCGATCAGGAAGCTCTGGGACGTGGACAGTTCCGAGGCCACCACGCCCTTCCACTTGGCGATGAAGCCTTCGGCGTCGTCCTTCACGATCTCGCGACTCATGGGCGCTGCGCCTCGTCCGCTTCGCCGGGGTCATCGATTGCTGCGAGGACTTTGCGCGCCAGGTACTGTCGGTTCCAGGCGCGACCGCTGGTCTCCGCGACAAGGCCCGCGCTCTCCAGCACCGCCAGCGCCTTGCGCGCGGTCGGGTCGCTGACATCGAGCAGTGACTTCACGCGGTTGGCGTTGAGGAATGGATTTTCGAACAGGGGGTCGATCAGCGCGAGTGCGCGCGGATGCGCCGCGACTTCGGCGCGCATCGATTCGCGCAATGCGAGCAGGTCGTGCGCCTGCCGCGCGGCGCGCAACGCACTCCATTCAACACCGGCGAGAAAATAGTGCAGCCAGCCGTTCCAGTCGCCGTGCGTGCGCACGCGATTGAGGCCGCGGAAATAGTCGTCACGATTGCGTTCGATGAACTCCGACAGATACAGCAACGGTTGCGACAACCGGCCGCGCTCGATCAGAAACAGGGTGATGAGCAGACGGCCGACACGGCCATTGCCGTCGAGGAAGGGATGGATCGCCTCGAAATGCTCGTGCAGCAGCGCGCAGTGAATGAGATCGGGCAACTCACCGGTCGAATGCATGAAGACTTCCCACGCGGCCAGTGCGCTGTGCATCTCCTGCGGCGGCGGTGGCACGTACGGTGCATTGGCGGGCGTTGATCCATGCGGACCGATCCAGTTCTGGCTGCGCCGGAATTCACCCGGCGTCGCCCGGTCGCCGCGCACGCCCTGCATCAGGCGCTCGTGGAGTTCGCGTACGAGTCGCAGTGACAGTGGCAATGTCTGCAGCCGCTCAATGCCGTAATCAAGCGCGTTGACGTAGTTGCGCACTTCACGCACATCATCCCGTGGCACATCGGGCGTCTGTCCGGCTTCGTCGGCCAGGAGGTCGCCGAGAGTCGCCCGCGTGCCTTCGATGCGCGAGGACAGCACCGCTTCGCGGCGCACGTACGGCGCGATCAGCAGATGGGGATTCGGCAGGATCCGTCCCACCCCGGACAACTCGCTCAGTGCGGCGTCGGCGACCGACAGCAGGCGTACCAGCGCGGGCGTGTATTCAATTGCCGGCGGTGGCGGTGCTGGAACGAAGGCGTGGAAGCCCTGGGCGGTGCGGATTACGCGCCCGGCTTCGGGTGACTTGAACGCTGCGGGATCCATCGCAACCTTTGCAGGCGCATTTGCAATGCGCGCCGAGCTTTGAAAGAAATTATCCGGATAGTTTCAAAGCACGGCGGGAAAAGCAAGCTCTCTTCTAAAGCGCGACCTACCAGACCACCTCGGCCATGGAGCAGTTGAGGCCGGAGCCGATGCCGAGCAGGGCGACGCGCTGGCCTTTCTTGAGGCGACCCATCTCGTCGAGCTTGGACAGCGCGATCGGCACGGAGGCCGGGCCGATGTTGCCGAACTGCGGAAAGATGGTCAGCACCTTGTTCGGATCCAGGCCCAGCAGATCGACGAACGCCGCGGTGTGCACCTTGCTGATCTGATGCACGACGAACTCGTCCATTTCGCCGGCGGCCCAACCGAGACCGGCGCGCGCCGCCTGGAAAGTCTTGGCCGCGAGCTTGAGGCCCTCGACCAGCAGCGTCCGGGTGTCGGTCACCATGCGGTCGAGGTTGCCGCGGCACAGATGCGAGAACTGCGTGGCGGCGCGGGTGACGCTGCCCTTGAACAGATGACCGTTCGGCAGCAGCTCGCGCCGGCCGAGCACCATCGCGGCGGCGCCGGAGCCGAGCGTCAGCGACGCGAACTCGTTGCGGAAGTCGTCGGCGGTCGCGGTCGGCGCGCAGAGGCGTTCGAGCGTCATTTCGGTGATGGTGTTCGAGGTCTCGCCATCAACCACCAGCGCGTACTCGATGTCGCCGTGTTCGATCATGCGCGCCGCGATGTCCATGCCGTTGACGAAAGCCAGGCAGGCATTGCCGACATCGAAGTTCTGGCAGGTGTCGGCGAGGCCCAGGTTGCCGTGGATGATGCTGGCGGTGGAGGGCTCCAGAAAGTCGCGGCAGACGGACGTGTTGATCAACACGCCCATGTGTTCGTGCGCCACACCGGACGCGGCCAGTGCCTTCTGCGCCGCCATGGTCGCGGCGTCGGACGGCTGCATCGGTCCGTCCCAGATGCGCCGCTCATAAATGCCGGCGACATCCTCGAGCAGATTGTCGCGAATGCCGAGCCGGTCGAGCGTCGGTTGCAGGCGCTCCATGATCGACGCCGAGGTCAACCGGATGGGCGCATCGATGTGCGCCACGCTGGCGATTGCAACATTCTGATACAGCATGGGATTTCCAGCGAGAGGCGCGGCGGTCAGGCACCGTAGCGGGTCACAAAGCAACCCGCAATCGGAGGGCGTGCCGGCAGACATGGCGACCGTGGGCGGATTCTCAAGCTCGCCATGGTTCGCCGCCGCACTCCACGGATCCGGAGCCCCAGTGCGGTTCGAATGCAGCATCTGAACGCAGCCGCCAAAGATCGCGACGATTCAGCCTGCGCTGGGGGAGCGGGCGCCATTGTCCGCACTGGCCTGCGCGCACCCTGTGACGAGCGACTGCATGCCGCTTCCATTCGAATCAATCGTCACCTCAATCGGAGGATCAATGCATGGCAAAGTCAGAAGTCACCTCGAAAACCGCAGCGGGCAAAGCATCGGCCACCTTGCGCAGCAAGGACACCGGCGCCGCATCGAAGTCGGCCGCAGGCAGCGCGCTGGCGCAGCGCAAGGCACCGGGCAAGGACACCAGCGCCGCGGCCGCCACCGCAGCTTCCAAGACCCTGCGTGATGGGCGCACCGCGGCCGCATCCAAGTCCGCCGCCGGCAGCGCTCTCGCGCAGAAAAAATCCGCCCCCAAAAAGCGCTGACTCAAGCCCATGTAGGAGCGCGCTCGCGCGCGATGACGGCATGGCTGTTTGTATCGTGATGCGTGTGCTCAGCGCGGATGGCATCGCGATGCGCGGTCAAGCATCGCGCACGCGCATGGATGACGCCATCGCGTGCAAGCACGCTCCTACAAAAGCCACGCGCAAAAGCCACGCGCCACACGTGCCACGCGCCGCATGCGCGGCATTCCCACGCGCGGGCATTTGCGACCGGACCACGCGCGGGCATTCGCGACCGGCCTACGCGCGGCATTCGCGGCATTTCCACGCGCGGGCATTCGCGACCGGCCCACGCGCGGCATGCGCGGCGTGCGATGGGCGGCTATCGCTGCACGCTCATGCTCGCGACCTGCCCATGTAGGAGCGCGCTAGCGCGCGATGGCGGCATGGCTGGTTGGAACGCGATTCATGTGATCAACGCGGATTGCAGCGCGATGCGCGGGCAGGGATAACGCACGGGCGTGCATGACGCCATCGCGCGCGAGCGCGCTCCTACAAGAGCGCGAGCACGATGAAGACGCAATTGGCGTTACCAACTGTGACGCATGCGTTTGCGTGGGGCACTCGCGAGCAGGAGAATCCAACCATCTAGGGAAGCCGCGACACGGAATCAGCAATGGACCTTTTCAAATCGACACTGAAGTTGATCTTCGCCGCGCTGTTCGCGAGCAGCGCAATGCCGGCAGCGGCCGTCACCGAAGTCACCGGCACGACGCCGGGCGGTGCGGCGTACCGCATCGCGATTCCGGATGGATGGCAGGCTGGTGGTCCGCTGGTGCTGGTGCAGCACGGTCTCGGATACGAACTCGATACCAATCCCGATCTCGGGCCCTTGCGCGACGTGCAACTTGCGTCCGGCTATGCCATCGCCGCGAGCGGCTACCGGCAGTCGGGCTGGGCGTTGTTCACCGCGATCGACGACAACGCCGAACTGGTGGATGCCTTCACCGAACGCTTCGGCAAGCCCGGCGCGTTCTACAGCGTGGGCGGATCCATGGGCGGTCTGATCGCCCTGAAAGTCGCTGAAGACCCGCGCTTTCGCAACGAGACCGCGGGCGTTCTCTCCTTCTGCCCGATCACGAGTGGCACGCAGGCCTGGGACAACGCGTTCGACATCAGGCTGATCTACGACGCGGTCTGCGATGGCGTCACCGGCGGTGAGTTGCCGGATGGCGCAGCGCCTTACCCGTGGGCCTACGACCTCAATGACATTCCGCCCAACCTCGGTGATTTCGGCGATCCCGATCTCATTCGCGCGATGGCCAACGTGGCGATCTGCACCGGGCTCGCGGTTCCCGAAGTCTTGCGCACCAGCGGGCAGCGTACGCGGCTTGCATCGATCCAGCAGCAGACCGGAATCGACAACGAGGATTTCCTGATCGCGAGCCTCGGCTACGCGACCTTTGGCCTCGGCGATCTGCTGCGATCGCCGGACAAGCTGGCGTCGCGCAACCCGTTCTTCAACGAGATCGATACCCCGCATGGCGTGGAGCTTGTCCCGTACGGCGTGCCAGTGCGTCGCGTAAGACAGCAGGATATTCACGCGCGTCTGGAATTCGATCGCATCAGCGACCTTGATGGTTCGGCGACCGCGCGCATCGTGGGAATGTCGACCAGTGGCGACGAGATCGCGGCGCCGTGGCAATACGATCGTCTGCGGATGATCTATCCGGAGAGTGCGGGCAACCGCGCCTATCGGATGGTGTGGGACGCCCCCGCGCCCAGCCACTGCGGCTTCACGCAGGCGGAGGCGCTGGCGGGATGGTCGGCGCTGGTGACGCCCGCCGTGAGTTCGGCAACGCTGCCGCAGGTTTGCGCCGCCCAGATAGCGGCCGGCGCGGCCGGCCCCTGCCGTTTCGAGCAACCGCCGGGGCTCATCCGCGAGAACACGGAATTCCGTCCGCGCGGAAGCCTGGCGACGCCGCGGGTCGAGGCAGTGTTCCCGTTTTATGCTCCGCTCCCGTCGAGCGGGGTCTGGTTCGATGCTCCACGTTCCGGTGAGGGCGTGGTGATCGAGGAACTCGGCGGCATCATCGATGGCGCCGGCGACGACGCGATCGAACGCCGTCGCGTGCTCGTCAGCTGGTACACGTTCGCGCCACCAGGTGATCCGGATCCCGGCCCGCGGTGGCTGATCGGCGTGGGCTTCCGCCATGCGCAGGGCGTGTATGTGCCGTCGATGACGCTCACCACCGGCGCGCGCTTCGGCACGGCGTTCGATCCGGCTGACGTGTCACGCATCGACTGGGGCAGCCTCTCGCTCACCGTCGACCCGTTCCAGCAGATGCGGCTCCGCTATTCCGGACCACCCGGATGGGAAGGATCCGAACGCACGCTGCAGATGCTGGCAGCGGTGGATTTCCACGTACCGACCCGGGCGGACTTTCTCGGTGACCCCCCACCGCCGGCACGGCCGCCCGGCCTCGAATCCGCCAGCGGCACCTACTTCACTCCGGCTCGCGACGGCGAGGGCCTGCAGCTACAGGTGATCGCAGGCGCCACCGCAGACCGCAAGCGCGTGGTGGCGGAGTTCTATACCTACGACCTGACGGGTCAGCAGCTCTGGCTGATCGGCGTCGCGGACAATGTGCCCGTTACCGGCGGCGTCGCGACCATCGAACTGATACGCGCGAGTGGCACTGTGTTCGGCGATCGTTTCGATGCCGCCGACGTGGTGCGCACTCCGTGGGGCAGACTCACCGTCACGATTGCGCCCGATGCCGATCCAGCCGGTACCGGTTTCGCGGGTTACTCCGCCACGTCAATGTCCTGGAACCCCACCGAACCGGGCTACGATTCCGGAGGCTACCCGCTGACGCGTATCACCCAGCCGTACGTGGATCGCGAACACGCGCCCTGACGCGGCGCCCTTTCCGCAGGTAGCGGAGAAGACTCCGTGCGATTGCGCTGACTACGAGAAACCCGCCGCCGTCAGCGGCAGCGATACGCGCTGAAATCCTGCACGCCCTCGGTGGGCTCGTTGCGCGCCATGACGGTGTCGGCGCCGATGCGCGCGGCCTCGTTGCGGGCGAGCGATTCGAGCTCGTCGCGTACCTTGAGCTCGTTGCGGTCGTAGAACCAGACCTTGTCCCTGACGGAAACGTTGACGTCGCCACGCTTGGTGCAGCGTGCGAGATCCTCGTTGTAGGCGACGCGCACGCCGGTGCCGGCCGAATCCGGCTGCACCCAGGTACAGGCCGACAGCCACGCGGTGAACAGGGCCAGGGTCAGAACACGGGTTTTCATGGTTGTCTCCAGTTCAAAGGCTGCCGTCCCGGTGCGCGCGCGGACTCAAATCCATGTCACGAATGCGCGCACGCCGTGACGGCATGCAGGGGATTCTGCGGGCAAACGCCGCCATGGGCAAAGGTTCCGGATCGCGCACCCAACGGCGTGCGCGATCCGGAGGGATCAGCGAATAACCTTGCCGGATGCGTCGATGACCTTCACCTCGCCGATCTTCGCGGCGCGCAGCGGCGCCTCGATAGTCGCAAGGTCGCCCACGATCACCCAGGTGAGTGCATCCGGTTTGATCGCGGCAGCCGCCGTGGTCGTGTCCGCGAGATTCATCGCCTCGATCTCGGCTGCGCGCACCAGCACGTAGTCGTCCGGCCGCTGGTATCGCACGATGCCGCCGAGCGTGCCGAGGACGGCGCGTCCGGTTTCGAATGAACCCGGCAGACCGCGGATCTCGGTGGCGCGGATCTTGTCGATTTCAGCCTGTGACGAGGCTCGCGTACCGCTGGTGAACTCGCGGATCTCGCGCGCTAGTTCCGCCTGCGATTCCGCGGTCTTGTCGGTCTGTACGGCGGCGAACGCGAGCCAAGGACGCTGGCCGAGCGCGTTCTGCAGGAAGCTGTAACTGCCGTAGGCCCAGTGCTTGTTCTCGCGCAGATTCATGTTGAGCCTGGAGGTGAACTCGCCGCCGAGCACCGAGTTCGCGAAGGACAGCCGCGTGGCCGACTTGTCCATCGTCGAGGGCATCAGTTCACCCGCGATGATGGTCGACTGCTGGGCGCCCGGCTGATCGAGCAGAAACAGCCTCGGCTGCGTGGGCAGCGCGACGGTACTGGTCGCCACCGGGGCCGGCGCGGTGCCCGTGCCGGTCCAGTCGCCGAGATGTTTTTCCAGCAGGGGCAGGATCTCGTCCAGCGTGGTGTCGCCCACGATCAGGAGCGTCGCGCCCTGCGGACGCACCCAGTTGCGGTGATAGGCAACGAGATCCGCGCGCGTCAGCGCGGCGATCGAAGCCTCGGTGCCGGTGCCCGAGAACGGAATGCCATACGGATGCGCGTCGCCATACAGCAGCGGCGGCAGCACGCGCAGCGCCATGCTCTGCGGCTGCGCCTTTTCCTGCGCGATGCCGGCCAGCCACTGGCCGCGCACGCGTTCGATTTCGGCCGCGTCGAAGGTCGGATCGCGCAGCATCGTGGCGTAGAGATCAAGCGCCGGCTCAAGCTTTTCCTTGAGCGCCGACAGATACACGCTGCCGCCGTCGAGCGATGCGGCTCCCGCCACACTGGCACCGAGCAGCTCGGCGCGGTTGGCAAACGCCAGGGCGTCGTAGTCACCAGCGCCTTCGTCGAGCATCGACATCGCGAACGCGGCCGTGCCGGGCCGATCGAGCGGATCGCTTGCAAAACCGCCACCGAGTTCGAGCGAGAGCTGCACCACCGGCGTGTCGTGACGCTCGGCGAGGATGACGCTCACGTCATTGCCAAGCCGGGCACGCTGCAGCGCCGGGAATTTCAGATCCGGAAACGCATCGACCCTGGGCACACCAAGGCTGCGATCCACGTCGCTCGCGACAGTCAGGTACTTCGGATCGACCGGGGGCAGCACCAGTGGCGCAGCGTTGACCGCCGGCTCCTCGACGATCGGGTCGCGCTTGCCCGGTACCACCACCAGTGTGTGGTCACCCACACCGAGCCAGCGTCGGCCGGTTTCGGCCACGCTGGCGGGCGTGGCGGCGCCGAGCGTCTTCAGCGAGGTGCGGAAGCAGGCCGGATCGTTCTCGAACACCGCGCATTCCGCGAGGATGTCGGCCTTGCCGCCGAAGCCGCCGATGCGCTCGATACCGCGCACGAAGCCGGCCTCGATCACGGTGCGGGCCTGCTCGACCTCGATGTCTGTCGGACCCTCGCGCAGGAGGCGCGAAAGCTCCTCGTTGATCGCCGCCTCGGCCGCAGCGACATCGCCGCCCGCCTTGACGTCGGCCGTGATCAGCACCGCGGATGACAGGGGAGAGGCATAGGCGCGGGCCGATACGCTGTCGGCGATGCGATCGCGATGCACCAGTCGTGCATCCAGGCGCGAAGACTTGGAACCGCCCAGGATCTGCGCGAACAACTGCAGGCGCTCAAGGTCGGGATTGCCGGTACCCGGCACGTTCCATGCGCGGTAGATGCGCGCCTGTGGAACCTGGTCGGAAATCTCCGAGCGCGTGGACGCGGGACGCTTCGCAACATCGACCGCAGGCTGCGCCATGTCGGGCCCGGCGGGAATGTCGCCGAAGTAACGCATGGCCTTGGCTCGTGCGGTGTCGACATCGATATCGCCGGCCAGCACCAGCACCGCATTGTTGGGGCCGTACCAGGCACGGAACCATTGCTTGACGTCGGTCAGCGACGCCGCGTTGAGATCCGCCATCGAGCCGATCACGCCGCGGTGATAGGGATGACCCGGGGGATACATGGCGCGCGAGAGTGCGTCCCAGACCTGGCCATACGGCTGGTTCTCGCCCTGGCGCTTCTCGTTCTGCACCACGCCGCGCTGCTCGTCGAGCACCTTCTGGTCGATGGCGCCGAGGAGGTGCCCCATGCGGTCGGATTCCATCCACAGCGCCATGTCGAGCGCGGTGGTCGGAACATTCTGGAAGTAGTTGGTGCGATCCGTGTCAGTCGTGCCGTTCTGGTCGGTGGCACCCACCAGCTCGAACGGGCCGAAGAATTCATCGCGATAGTTCTCGGAGCCCTGGAACATCAGGTGTTCGAACAGATGCGCAAAACCCGAGCGGCCCGCAGGCTCATCCGCGCTGCCGACGTGATACCAGATGTTGACCGCGACGATCGGCGCCTTGCGGTCGGTGTGCACGATCACGCGCAGCCCGTTGGGCAGCGTGAACTGCTCGTATGGAATGTAGACGACGGGTTCGGGGGCGGCTTTGGCACTGTCCGCCATGGCCGGCGCAGGCGTTTCGCTGCGCATGGCTTCACCGCCGGGTGTGCAGGCCGTTCCGGTCAGCAGCAGCGCGAGCAGGCCGATCCACAGCGCGCCGCAGCGTGACATCGAATTACGAATGGACATGCCGTCACCATCGGGGAAAGGAAGCGCCGCATGCTACCAGCGCCCCGCTTTCAAGCTCTCCACCCCTGCAGAATCACGGTGCCAAATGCCCGGGTCTCGTGCAGGAGCGCGCGCGCGCGCGATGGCGTCATGGTGATTCAAACCTCACGCACGACCAGCCATGCCGCCATCGCGCGCAGGCGCGCTCCTGCGAAGGGAGGAGGTGGCAGGCGTCCATCTCGGAACGAGGCAACACCGAAACGCCACATGGCGGACAATGCATGCGTTCACACGTATGCCCACGGGGAAAACGATGGCCAGTGTCCTTGTCACCGGAGCCAACCGCGGTCTCGGCCTCGAGTTCGTGCGTCAGCTCGCCGCTCGCGGCGACCGCATCATCGCGGCGTGCCGGCATCCCGGTCGCGCGCGCGAGCTCAACGCGGTTGCATTCGAGCATCCCGGCCACGTGCACGTACTGCCGCTCGACCTGACGCGCACAGCCAGCATCGACGAGCTCGCGCGCGAAGCGGCGATGGTGGCCGAATCCATCGATCTGCTGATCAACAATGCCGGTGTGCTGCCGGAAGGCGAGCGCTTCGGCGAGCTGGATGCGGAAGCGCTGGAGCTGAGCCTGCGCACCAATGCGGTCGGTCCGCTGCTGCTCATCCAGGCGCTGGCAGATCTGCTGCGCCGGGGCAACAGTGCCCGCGTCGTCAATATCTCCTCGATCGTGGGTTCGATTGAACGCACCGAGACCTTCCGCTCGCCCAGTTACGCCATCGGCAAGGCCGCGCTCAACATGGTCACGCGCCAGAGCGCGCTGGCGCTCAATGACGACGGCATATCCGTATTCGCACTGCATCCGGGTTGGGTCAAGACCGACATGGGAACCGCGCGTGCACCGCTGGAGCCACCCGAATCAATCGCCAGCATGCTGGCCGTGATCGACGCCAGTGGCATGACGGATTCCGGATCGTTTCGCGACAACAACAACAAGGTGCTGCCGTGGTGAGCGCGCGCCTCGCAGTAGCAATTCTCCTGGGTGCGTTGTTGGCGTTTGCATCCGGTTCGGTGCACGCGGATCTGATGGCCTACGACGGCATCGCGTTTGATCCCGACGACGGCTCCGCGCTCTACACCGAACGCCATCTGCTGCGCGAAGTGGATGGCGTTGCCCGCGAAAGGCTGGTCCGTTACACGTGTCCGGGTGGCGGCGTGTTCGCGCGCAAGCGTGTCGATTATTCGCCGTCGCGCGTGGCGCCCGATTTCAGGCTCGACGATGGCCGCGACGGCTATCGCGAAGGACTCCGCCGCACGCCGCGTGGACTGCTCGCCTTCTCGCGCGAGCGCACCGGCAAACCGGAGCAAAGTGCGATCCTCGAGCAATCAGCGCAGCTGGTTGCCGACGCGGGGTTCGACGCTTTCGTCCAGGACCACTGGCAGGCACTGGTGGCGGGCGATTCGCTGCCGCTCGAGTTCGTGGTGCCTTCCCGTCACACGGCCTATGCGTTCCGGTTGAAGCGCATCGGGCAGCTCGACATCGGTGGCGTTGCTGCCATCACGTTCCGGCTCAAGGTCACTGGACTGCTGGGCCTGCTCGCGCCGCAGATCGACGTGAGCTACGCGCAGCGGTCGCGTCGGCTGCTGCGCTTCGAGGGCGTGACCAATGTGCGCGATGATCGCGGTCGGCAGTGGACGGCGCGCATCGACTTTGCGGATCGGGCCGCCGCATCCGTGCCTGACAGCACATGGGACGCGGCGCTGGCCGAACCCCTGCGTGCCTGCGGTCACTGAGCGCGCAACTCCGGCGCGCCGTGTTCCACATCCTGCTGCATCAGCCCCAGATCCCGCCCAACACCGGCAACATCATCCGCCTGTGCGCCAACGTCGGCGCGGCGCTGCATCTGATCGAGCCCCTGGGATTCGGGCTTGATCATGCGCGCATGCGACGCGCGGGGCTCGACTATCACGAGTTTGCCGACGTGCGCACACACGCATCGCTCGATGCCTGTCTCGAGGCGCTCGGTGCGCCGCGCGTCTTCGCCTGTTCGACGCGTGGTGTGCTCCGCTACGACTGCGCCCGTTTCGAAGCGGGCGATGCGCTGCTGTTCGGTTCCGAGACGCAAGGCCTGCCCGAACCGGTGCTCGATTCGCTGCCCGCGATGCAGAGGCTGCGCCTGCCAATGCGACCGGGCAATCGCAGCCTCAACCTTTCCAATGCCGTGGCGGTGGTCGCGTTTGAAGCGTGGCGCCAGCTTGATTTCGCCGGTGCCAACCCGGTGTGCGATACCACGGGACCGGCGCTGGCTCCGGCCGCAAAGTGACGGCTCTCCGAGTCATGCCGAGTCATGCGATCTGGCGTCGTGCAGCGGGCCTTTCAGGCTTGCAGGTATTGGGAGCTCCTGATCAACAACCCGCCGCTGCGGCGCTGATCCGGGGCTCCCTTGATGCACAAGGAAATTCTCTGCGCTTGCTCCGCGGTGGATCCCGTCAGAAGCGGATCTCGCCGACGACGGAAAGCACATTGGTCTCGAGCGAGACGTCGTCGCCTTCGGGGCCGAAGTAGTCGTATGCAAGGCCAAGGCCGACTTGTTCGTTGAAGTCGTAGCCGAGGCTCACGCCGGCATAGAGATCGGTGCTCGACTCGTCACGCCGTACCACGAGGAAGCGCCCGGGCTGGGTCGAGCTTGGCACCAGCGTGTCGGCATCGGCCTGCCAGAAAAACGCGCCGGCACGTGCGCCGAAATACCATCCCGTGCCGAAGGGCGCCCGGAAATTGCCGCCGAGCGTGAAGCCATCGACATCCGCCTCGAGATCAAAGACGTCGCGCTCACCCTCGAAGCCGTTGAAGTTGACGTAGCCCGCCTCGACGCCGAACGCACCCCAGCGATAGCCGCCGGTGATCTGCGCGGCCGTCACGTCCTTGTCGAAGTCGCTCGAGGTCGCGCTGGCCGAGCCGGCACGTGCCTGCAGGAAAAATCCGTCAACGGACTGCGCCGCAGCAGTGGCGCACAGGCCGAGCGCCAAGGTGAGGGACGCGGCGATACGTGTATTTCGATTCATCGGATGACTCCAGAGGATGCGGGGCGGAATAAACGACAGCTGCTTGGAGCGGTGGATACCGCGTAAGTTCACCTGACGGATCCATGCAGCGGCACCTGACCCGCCGCGGCGACCCGACGATACGTGGCAACGACGACCAGGCGACGACACGCGGCCGGCGCGCGAGCGCGCGAGCGCTTCAGCGGAAGAGTCCCTGCGGGTATTCGGGTTTCTGCTCCCGCGCGAGCAATTCGCGCAGCCCCTCGCTCGGAGTCATCTCGCCTGCCAGCACGCGTTGCACCTGTTCTGAGATCGGCAGATCCATGTCGAAGCGCCGTGCGAGTCGCATCACCTCGTTCGCGGTCTGCACCGACTCGACCACCTGGCCGATTTCCGCCACTGCGTCCTCGAGCGGCACGCCGCGCCCGAGCGCAAGTCCAAGGCGCCGATTGCGCGACAGATCGCCGGTGCACGTGAGCACCAGATCACCGACACCCGCCAGGCCCATGATGGTTTCGGCACGACCGCCGATGGCCAGCGTCAGCCGCAGCATCTCGTTGATGCCGCGGGTGATGATGCCGGCGCGCGCGTTGAGGCCAAGCTGCATGCCATCCGCCACACCGGTGGCTACAGCCAGCACGTTCTTCATGGCGCCGCCGAGCTCCGCTCCCACCACGTCGGTTCCGGTGTAGGCCCGGAACGCCGGCGCGTGCAGGAGATGCGCCACCCGGTCGGCGAAGTCCGCCGAATCCGAATGCACGGTGACCGCCGTGGGCAGACCGACCGCAACTTCGCGTGCAAAGGAAGGCCCGGTCACGACCGCAAGCGGCAGTTCCGGGCC
>JBBQNY010000047.1:0-18320 GCA_038330365.1 Lysobacterales bacterium
AGTAAAGGCCGAAATTCTGTCCGGCTTCGGCCGGCGGATGCTGCTTATGGAAATTCAGAAGGCGCCGCCTAGACCCCGGCGCCTCTTTTTTGTGTCTGATCGGGCATCCTGCCCGACAGACACGCGAACGGCGCCGGCATAGCCGGCGCTCCTTCGCCGCCCGCCTCGCTTTCGCTCGGCTGCGTTGGCACATCCATGTGCCAAGCGGACCTCGTGCCTTGTGCCTGATCGGGCTTCCCGCCCGACAGACACGCGAACGGCGCCGGCACAGCCGGCGCTCCTTCGCCGCCAGCCTCGCGTTCGATCGGTTGCGTTGGCACATCCCTGTGCCAAGCGGACCTCGTGCCTTGTATCTGATCGGGCATCCTGCCCGATGGGCCTTCGCCCTAGGTGCTCGCGTTGCGTCGCTCGGCTGCCGATCTGCCTGCCTGGTCAGCGTCGAAATTCAGTGGTCCCGAAGCCTTGCACTCGCAGGCGTCCGTCACCGTGCTTTTCGTGGGAGCTTCCACCTCGACTCCGTCGGCGCGCTGTCGCGTGGCAAACAGGGTGCGGGCGTGTCTGGAGGCATCCGCCGGAGGCACGACTGACCGCGCACGGTTTCGGTTCATGTCGACCTCGGACCCTCTTCCGGCGCTGCGTCGCCGCGAAGCACTCCCCTCTCCAGTGGGAGGGGGCGGGGGGTGAGGGTCCAAGGCCCCGCGTCATGGTGGATCGCGCCAGCCATGAGCCGGAACCCCAGACTCACTGTAAAAAAGACGCGTCAACTCAATCGCATATTTCTTGATTGAGGAGAGCGACGCAGTCGCGAAGGCGCAATGCCGCCCCGTGCACGATGCTTCGATCCAGCGTGACGCCTTCGCGCCTGCGGCGCTCCAACATGGGACTCGTGCACGCGTGCAGGTGGCGCGCAGCGCCGGATGAGGGCGCGAGGTCGATTGCAGCGTCGACGTGGCGTCCCCGCTCAGGAATCACCGTAGAGGGCTGCGGAATTTCGGGGCGTGTCGCAGGATCTGCGATACACACAGATTATCAACAGGGTTGTGCGCAACGGTCATGCCGCCTGCGCCTCTATGATCGTTGGCCACCCGCAAGTGCCCACCCATGTCCGCATCCGCTGAAAACATCGTTGCCGCCCGCAGGATTGATTCCCTGCGTACGCCGCCCTTCTCGTTGGAGGCGGAACAGTCCGTGCTGGGTGGTCTCATGCTTTCGCCCAACGCGTGGGACAGCGTCGCGGATCGGCTCGTTGAAACAGATTTCTTCCGGCGTGACCATCGACTGATCTTCAGGGCGATTGGCGAGCTTGCGGGCAAGGGGCAGCCGCGCGATGCGGTGACGCTGGGCGAATGGTTCGAGTCGAACAATCTCGCCGAGGAAGTGGGAGGCAGCCACTACGTCATCGAACTCGCTGCATCCACGCCGAGCGCCGCCAACGTGGTCGCGTACGCCGACATCGTGCGCGAGAAATCCGTACTTCGCCAGTTGATCGACGCGGGCCACGACATTGCCGGCCAGGCCTTCAATCCGGAAGGTCGCGATTCGCGTGAAGTGATCGAGTTCGCCGAGCAGCAGGTCTTTCGCATCGCGGAGTCCGGCGCTCGCGGCCGGCAGGGCTTCGTCTCGGTGCGCCAGGCCACCGTCGATGCCTTCACCCTGTTGCAGCAGCGTTTCGAGAACAAGGGTGCGGTCACCGGTCTTGCCACGGGATTCACCGATCTCGACCATATGACCGCCGGATTGCAGCCCGGTGATCTCATCATCCTTGCGGCCAGACCTTCGATGGGCAAGACCGCATTGGCACTCAACATGGCGGAAGCCGGCGCGATCCGGGGCAAGCGCGCGGTGGCGGTCTTCTCGATGGAAATGTCCGCCTCACAGCTGGCGATGCGACTTATTTCCTCGCTTGGGCGGATCAACCAGCAGCATCTGCGCACCGGTGATCTCGACGACGCCGATTGGCCGCGCATCAACAGCGCCATCACGATGCTGGCGGACGCCAAGATCTTTATTGACGACACACCTTCGCTGTCGCCGATGGATCTCAGATCGCGTGCGCGGCGGCTCAAGCGCGAGCATGATCTCGGTCTCATCGTGATCGACTACATGCAGCTGATGCAGGTGCCCGGCAACAAGGAGAACCGTGCCACCGAGATCTCCGAGATCTCGCGCTCGCTCAAGGCGCTGGCGCGCGAACTTTCGGTGCCGGTGATCGCGCTGTCGCAGCTCAATCGATCGGTCGAGCAGCGCACCGACAAGAAGCCCGTGATGAGCGACCTGCGCGAATCGGGCTCCATCGAGCAGGACGCCGACGTCATCATGTTCATCTACCGCGACGAGTACTACAACCCGGATACAGCGGCCAAGGGCATCGCCGAGATTCTCATCGGCAAGCAGAGAAACGGTCCGACCGGACAGGTGAAACTGCGTTTCTTCGGCGAATACACCAAGTTCGAGAACCTCTCCAACGATGACTTCGAGGGTCGCTTCGAGTGAGTCGTCGCGTCATCGCACGGATTCAGCTGGGTGCGTTGCGGAGAAACCTGGCGCGGATCCGCCGGCTGGCCCCGACCAGCCGCGTCATGGCCGTGGTCAAGGCCGATGGCTACGGTCACGGCCTCGAACGCGTCGTCACGGCGCTGCAGGATGCCGACGCGTTCGGTGTGGCGTCCATCGCTGACGGGGAACGCATCCGCGCCCTCGGACTTGCGCATCGCATCGTGGTTCTCTCGGGCATCGACGAGCCGGGGGACCTTGCACGCATGCACGCGCTCGGGCTCGAACCCGTCATCCATCACGACAGTCAGCTGGAACTGCTGCGCACGGAATGGCCCGGTGTGTACGGGCAGGGCTTACCCGTGGCGCATCAAAAGCACTCTCCGCAAGCAGTTTGGATCAAGCTCGACACTGGCATGCACCGGCTCGGGTTCCCGCAGGCGCGTCTGCCCCAACTGCTGGAGGAAATCCGCAGCCTTCCCGGCATCGGCGACATCCAGGTGATGACGCACTTTGCCAACTCGGATGTCGCGGACGATCCTTCGACACAGTTGCAGATGGAGCGATTCGCGACCGCATGCAATGAGGGGGTTGCAGATTCGCGTCGCGACGCGTTCGCGATCTCGCTGGCTAATTCAGCGGCCATCACTGGATTTCCCGAATCCCACGGCGACTGGGTGCGGGCCGGTGGTCTGATTTATGGCATCACGGTGGTCGAGGGCCGCTGCGGCTCCGATCTCGGCTTCGAGCCGGCGATGATCCTGAGCGCGCGCGTGATCGCCATCAACGACATCGCGGCCGGCGATGCTGTCGGTTACGGCGGCACGTGGCGAGCCGCACGTGCCACGAAAGTCGGTGTGCTGGCCGTGGGCTACGCGGACGGATATCCGCGCGCCGTCGGACCGCACACACCCGTGTCGATCGGCGGCGTGGAGGCTGCCGTCATCGGACGCGTGTCGATGGACCTCATCACAGTCGATCTGACCGATCTCACCGACGTCGCCGTCGGCGAAACCGCCGTGCTGTGGGGTGCGCCCGGCATCCCGGTGGAGCGCATCGCACGCGCTGCCGGCACCATCGGCTATGAGCTGGTCTGCGGCATGACGCGCCGCGTTGACTTCGAGGAAGACGACTCGTGATCACCGGATCGATGCGCGAAACATCTCATCAGCCGCCGCTGCATTCCACCGATGCGGCCCGCTGATGGCGAAGCCGAGAATCGCGTACGTCTGTCGCGAATGCGGCGCCGAGTCCGCCAAGTGGCAGGGCCAGTGCGACTCCTGTGCCGCCTGGAACACGCTGGCCGAGTTCCGTCCCGGCAGCGATCCACGTGGCGGCAGTGCCGGATCCAGCCATCGGGCTGCGACCAACCGTCGCGGCGGGTTCGCGCCGACCGAGGGTGATGCGGGCCTCATCACGCTCGCGCAGGTGCCGGACGACATGCAGGTACGCGATCCACTCGGTATCGCGGAATTCGACCGCGTCCTCGGCGGAGGGCTGGTGCGCGGTTCCATCGTGCTGGTTGGTGGCGATCCGGGCATCGGCAAATCGACCCTGCTGCTGCAGGCGTTGGCGGCCGTCGGAGGGCGCCTTCGCGGATGGTATGTCACGGGCGAAGAGAGTCTTGCGCAGGTGGCTTCGCGCGGCCATCGACTGGGGCTGGATCTCGAGACTGTTGAGGCATTGTCGGAAACGGGGGTCGAGCGGATTCTCGATCTTGCCGCGCAGCGCAAGCCACAGCTGATCGTCATCGATTCGATCCAGACGATGTGGAGCGAGTCGGTCGAATCGGCGCCAGGTTCGGTGTCCCAGGTGCGCGAATCAGCGGCGCGGCTGACGCGCTTCGCCAAGGAAACAGGGACCGCCGTGTTCCTCATCGGTCACGTGACCAAGGAAGGCGGCATCGCCGGTCCGCGCGTGCTCGAGCACATGGTGGATGCGGTGCTGTATTTCGAAGGCGAGATCGGCAGTCGCTTTCGCGTACTCCGCGCGTTCAAGAATCGCTTTGGTGCGGTCAACGAGATCGGCGTGTTCGCCATGGGGGAGCAGGGCCTGCGCGAAGTCGCGAATCCATCGGCGATGTTCCTGAGCGGGCGGGCGGAAGCGGCGTCGGGCAGCGCCATCATGGTCACCCGCGAAGGCACGCGTCCGCTGATGGTTGAAGTACAGGCGCTGGTGGACTCATCACCGCTGTCCAATCCCCGTCGCGTCGCGGTCGGAGTGGATGCCAGTCGCATGGCGATGCTGCTGGCAGTCCTGCATCGCCACGGTGGTATCGCGACGCATGACCAGGATGTGTTCGTGAATGTGGTGGGCGGAATCCGCGTGCAGGAAACCGCAGCGGACTTGCCGGTCCTGCTGGCGGTCGTGTCTTCGCTGCGCGACCGGGCGATTCCGTCGCAGACGGCGATGTTCGGCGAAGTCGGACTTTCCGGCGAGATCCGTCCGGTCGCCAACGGCGAGGAACGGATCAGAGAAGCCGCGCACCATGGTTTCGAACGCATCATCGTCCCGCGCACCAATGCCCCGAAAAAGTCTGCTGCCCGCGCCGGCATCGAAATCATTGCGGTGGACCGCCTTGCCGACGCACTGGATCAGATGGGCTGAGGCGAGCTGAGCTGTGCGGGAGCGTGTACCCCGACTTTGTCTGCGCGCCGTCGCGAAACAACAATCCGTCCACGCATGTGCGAGCCTCGCGTAGGAGCTTCCACCCCGACTTCGTCGGCGCGCTGTCGCGTAGCAAACTGGGTGCGGGCATCGCGGGTGGCTGCCGCTCGAAGCGCCATTGATCGGGTTCTTTTGGGATTTATGTCGACCTCGCACCCTCATCCGGCGCTGCGCACCACCTTACGCACCACATCCTTAGTGGTGCGCCCTGCGCGGGCCGCCTGCGGCGTTCGCAGCTGCTCCTGCAGCTGCAGTCTCCCACGGGGAGAAGGAAAGAGCGCAGGGTCGCCGCGAAGCGCTCCCCTCTCCATTGGGAGAGGGGTTGGGGGTGAGGGTCCACGGCCCCGCGTCATGGTGGATCGTGCCGATCAAGAGCCGAAACCCCAGTCTCGCTGTAAAAAAAGACACGGCACATCAATCGCCTATTTCTTGTTGGATGAGAGTCGCGTGGCGAACCTCTCTCCAACGCCCGCATTTTCTCAATGCATGCCGAGGGCAGCGTTGACGGCGGGAGCCCAGCGCTCGCGCACCAGGAACTCGAAGCCGTCGCGCGTGGGGTGGATTTCGTTGTCCCACAGGCCGGCGTCCTCGAGATCCGCGCGGGTGTCGAGAATGACGAGCCCGGGTCCTTCGGCAGCGATCGAGCCGAGCAGTTGGGAAAAACACCGGAGCAGCCAGCGCGCCAGCTCACGCTGGCGGACCGGGTCGCGCAGTCCCACCTCGGCGGCCACCATCGGCCCCCACATCCAGGGCCCCGTTTTCACCCCCAGGAACTGGTATGGCCGATTCATCGGCGTCACGTCGCCATAGGTGTGCCCAATGATGTTGGCGCCGGGCGCGAAGTCATCCCTGAGTTTGAGCACACTGCGCCAGGACCGCTCGATGGTGCGGAACGTCCGCGCAAGTTCGTCCAGCCGGATGTGGTCATGCACCACTTGCGGCACGGGTGCCCCCCAGGGCCAGTCAACCGGCAGAGCGGCATCGTCGATCGATTTCAGGTGCTTTGCGAAATCCTTGCCGATGACGTCGTTGCCGCCCAGCGACAGCAGGATCAGATCCAATGGGCGATCCAGTCGCTGGGCCAGATCCGCGGCCACGCCGCGCCAACGGTCGATTTGACCCGGCACCTCCGCCGCATCACGCCCTGGATAGCTGTCGTCCAGAAATTCGGCGACTCCACCGAAACTGCGCGCGAGCCCGGTCTGGATATCCCCATAGCGCCGCAGCGGGTACTGGAACCAGGAGTCGCCGATACACAGGACGCGTTTGCGGCGGCGATACTTGACGACGAGATTGAAGTATTTGCGCAGTTGGTTGATAGACGTGGTTGCCATCGGTGTATCTCCCTGAAACGCCCCGGCGCGTCCGATGCTACGCCCGCTGAAGCACCAGCTCCAGCACGAATTTGGTACCAAAGAAAGCCAGTACCAGCAGCCCAAATCCCCACAGGGTGAAGCGCACGGCGCGCGGACCGCGCCAGCCGTGGCGCCAGCGGCCATAGAGCAGTACGCCGAATACCAGCCACGACAACAGTGTCAGCACCGTCTTGTGCGCGAGATGCTGGGCCATCATGTCTTCGACGAACAGGGCGCCGGTGAGGATCGTAAGGGTCAACAGTACGAAGCCAGCGGCGATGAGTCGGAACAGCAGTTGCTCGGTCAGTGTCAGCGGTGGCAGATGACGCGACAGCGGGCTGAACCGGCGTGTGCGCAAGGCCCGATCCTGCAGCCACACGCAGACCGCGATCAACGCCGAAACTGTAAGAGTTGCGTACGCGAGCAGCGCCATCCAGGCGTGGAGCGCAATGCGCCAGTCGGTCACGCTGGAACTCACTGCCGGATGTCCGTAACCCGCGTCCAGCGCCAGCGTCAGTGCGGCCAGCGGCAGCACGAAAACACCGAGCACGCCGAAGTCCCGTCGCAGCGCGAGCAGACCGGTTGCAATGGCGAGCGCCAATCCGACCCAGGAAAGTGCTGCGAAGAAATGCAGATCGATGCCGCCGGCGGCCCGGAGGTTGTCCAACTGCAAGAGCAGGTGCGCTGCAATGCCAACGCCGCCCGCAACCCATCCCAGGCGCGACAGGTCGGCGCCGCCTTTGGGTGTGGCACCCGCTTGCGCGTCGGCTCCAGCGGTGCCCGACGCTGGCCGCAGCCAGAACGCACCCAGCAAGTACGCAAGGATTCCGGTGAGTGCCACGATGCTCATGCCGCAAGTGTCGCATAGGGCGGGCGGCGTGCCGGAACTGTCCGCTTGCACGATGCCCATAACCCTCGAGCCGCGATCTAGGCAGCCGGAGGGCGGGTACCATCCGAGTTCGACGCGGCCCTGCAACGGTGTCGGAACCGACCTTGCCGCTGTCCGAGTCACCAATCCTCAACACGCTGGAGTGCACCCGATGGCCATGCTGATCCGCTGGAGTTTTCGACTGATCCTGCTGGCCGTGCTGGTGATCGCGTTGTTGATCGCACACACCGTCACCATGAAGCCGCTCCGCATCAACTGGTTCTTCGAACGCGTCTTTGCCGAATTCGCAATCAAGGATCCGGAGCTGTTGAGCAGTCTGCGGATGCTGCCTTCCTGGGCCGACTGGTACAGCGATGATCTGACGGATTCCTCGCTCGCGCGGGAGGCCGAACTCAACCGCAAACTGCAGAAGGACGTGGCCACCTTGCGGTCCTACGACCGTGCGGAACTGGACACCGACACGCGACTCTCGTACGACATGCTCGACTACTTCCTGCGCATGCAGGTCGAGGGCATTCCTTTCGAGCATCTGAACTATCCGCTCAATCAGCTCTTTGGCGTGCAGAACGAGCTGCCGACTTTCATGGTGACGCAGCATCCGGTCACGAGCGCCAAGTCTGCGCAGAATTACGTGGCGCGCCTCGACAAGTTCCCGCGCAAGCTCGGGCAGGTGCTTGAGGGTGTCCGACAACGCGAGCGCGAAGGCATCATTCCGCCCACATTCGTGGTCGAGAAAGTGTTGAAGGGAATGCGGGAATTCATTGCCGTGCCGCCGGAGCAGAACATCCTCTACACCAGTCTTGAGGAGAAGCTGGCGAAACCCGAGGCCGCAACGCTTGACGACGACGCGCGCACGCAGGCGTTGTTGCAGACCCGTACCGCGATCGAGGGCAAGGTCTATCCGATCTACCGCAAACTGATCACCTACTACGAGGAACTGTTGCCGAAGACCCGCGGCAACGATGGAGTCTGGTCGCTGCCTGACGGAGACGCCTTCTACGCCTACGCCGTGCGGCAGCACACGACTACGGACATGACTCCGGAAGACGTACACGCGCTGGGGCTGCGCGAAGTCGCGCGCATCGAAGGCGAAATGGACGCAATCCTGCGCGCCGAGGGTCTGGCCGAAGGCACGGTCGGTGCGCGCGTTCGTACGCTCGGCGAGCGACCGGACCAGTTGTATCCGGACACCGATACGGGTCGCGAACAGATACTCGGCGATTTCCAGACGATCATCGACGAGATCGACGCCGGCCTCGGGCCCTGGTTCGATGTGCGCGCCAAGGCGCCCGTGAAAGTGGAACGCGTGCCCGCATTCCGCGAAAAGACCGCGCCCGGCGCCTACTACAACGGGCCGGCGTTCGACGGATCGCGGCCCGGAATCTTCTACGCCAATCTGCGCAATGTCGCCGAGGTGCAGAAGTTCGCGATGCGCACGCTCGCCTACCACGAGGCGATTCCCGGCCATCACACCCAGACCACGATCCAGCAGGAGCTGACCGGCGTGCCGACCTTTCGCAAGGTACTGCCGTTTACGGCATTCTCGGAAGGCTGGGCGCTGTATGCGGAACGCCTCGCCTGGGAAATGGGATTCCAGAAAAATCCGTTGGACAACCTGGGGCGGCTGCAGGCGGAAATGTTCCGCGCGGTGCGCCTCGTGGTCGATACCGGCATGCATTACAAGCGCTGGACGCGCGAGCAGGCGATCGACTACATGACCGAAAAGACCGGGATGCCCGAGGGCGACGTGGTGGCGGAAATTGAGCGCTATCTCGTGATGCCGGGGCAGGCGCTGGCGTACAAGGTCGGCATGAACCGGATTCTCGATCTGCGGGAGCGCGCGAAGCGCGAGCTGGGCGCGAAATTCGACATCCGGCGCTTTCACAATCTCGTGCTGACGGGCGGCGACATGCCGCTCAAACTGCTCGACCAGCGAGTCGCTGCCTGGATCGAATCCGAAAAATCCCGCGACGCACACTAGCGTCCGTTGCGGCGTCCGCTTCGCTTCAATCCGCATCCCCGAGGGAAGCGGGCCGAAGCGGGTGGGGGCATTCATCGGCAGCCTGTGCTCGCAACCTGCGCGCCGCCCGCTTCAATTCGGGTCGCACAGGAGCTCCGCTATACTTCGCGGCCCGTTTTTTCGCGTGATCGTCGATGTTCGAGAACCTGACGCAGCGTCTGTCCACCACCCTTGATCGCCTGCGCGGACGCGCCCGGCTGACCGACGAGAACATCCGCGAAGCCACGCGCGACGTGCGCGTCGCGCTGCTGGAAGCCGATGTCGCGCTGCCAGTCGTCACAGCGCTCATCCAGCGGATCAAGGTCAAGGCGGTTGGCCAGGACGTGATGAAGAGCCTGTCGCCCGGCCAGGCGCTGGTGAAGGTCGTTCGCGACGAATTGACCGCGGTGATGGGGGCGGCAGCGACCGACCTGAATCTCAACGTGCCGGCGCCAGCCGTCATCCTCATGGCGGGTCTGCAGGGCGCCGGCAAAACGACCACCGTGGGCAAGCTTGCCCGCTATCTCGGCGAGCGCCGCAAGAAGAAAGTCATGGTGGTCAGTGCAGACGTGTATCGGCCGGCCGCGATTGAACAGTTGCGCGTGCTCGCCGAGCAGAACGGCGCGCTGTTCCATCCCAGTACGCCGAACGAGAAACCGACCGACATCGTGAAAGCGGCGCTGACTGCGGCGCGGCGTCAATTTGTCGACGTGCTAATCGTCGACACGGCCGGCCGGCTCGCCATTGACGAGGCCATGATGGCCGAAATCGCGGAAATCCACGCGGCGGTGGATCCTGTTGAAACGCTGTTCGTGGTCGATGCGATGACCGGACAGGATGCGGCCAACACGGCGAAGGCCTTCAGCCAGGCGCTGCCCCTGACCGGCGTCGTGTTGACCAAGACCGATGGCGATGCGCGGGGCGGCGCGGCCCTGAGCGTTCGCTACATCACCGGCAAGCCGATCAAGTTTGTGGGCTCGGGCGAAAAGTCCGACGCCCTCGAGGCCTTCCATCCCGACCGTGCAGCGCAGCGCATCCTCGGCATGGGCGACGTGCTGTCGCTGGTGGAAAAAGTTGAGCAGACCGTCGATCGCGACAAGGCCGAGAAGCTGGCGCGCAAGGTGGCGTCGGGACGCCGTTTCGACATGAACGACATGCGGGACCAGCTCGAGCAGATGCAGAAGATGGGTGGGCTCACCGGGCTCATGGACAAGTTGCCCGGCGTGGGTGCACTCTCGGAACAGGTCAAGTCACGCGTCGACGACCGTCAGGTCAACCGCATGATCGCGGTGATCAATTCGATGACGAAGAAGGAGCGTCGGCACCCGGATCTGCTCAACGGTTCGCGCAAGGCACGGGTCGCACGCGGGTCGGGTCAACAGCCCCAGGACGTGAATCGCCTGCTCAAGCAGTTCCAGCAGATGCAGAAGATGATGGGCAAAATGGCAGGAGGCGGCAGCAAGGGCCTGCTTCGTCAGCTGCGCGGTGCGCTGGGTCCCGGAGCATTGGGGCCGCGCTGAGTCGGCACGTCGACCATCTTCGGACCGGACCTGCGTGGTTCAGAGGCATAATCCGACCCTTCCAGCGCCACGGCGCGAGCGCTGACTTGCCCCTGCCGGGTAAATTCGCCGCACCCGGCGTTATCCCGGCGTCTGATACGGCTTTGCACGCGGCCGGACATTTGACTACAATGCGCCGTTTTCCCCCGCGACTGACGAATCCGCCAGCGCTGTCCTCAAGGTAATCACATGGTAAAGATCCGGCTTTCCCGCGGCGGCGCCAAGAAGCGCCCCTTCTATCACATCGTCGTGGCCGACAGCCGCGATGCGCGCGACGGTCGCAACATCGAGCGCCTGGGGTTTTTCAACCCGATCGCGACCGGCGGCGAAGAGCGTCTCAAGCTCGATACCGACCGCGTCAAGCACTGGGTCGGACAAGGTGCCCAGCCGACCGATCGCGTTCGTGTACTGATTCGCGAGGCAGGCAAGGTCGCAGCCGCAGCCGCCTGAGGTGCTCGCGGTGGATGCCCGCATGGTCCGCATGGGCCGCATCGTGGGCGTGCACGGCATTCGGGGATGGGTGAAAGTCGAGTCCTACGCACAGCCGCGCGAGGGTCTGATCGGATATTCACCCTGGCGTGTGGTGATTGACGGCCAGGCTTCGATCCTGAAAGTGGTTGACGCGCACGCCGACGTGCAGCCGTTGAAAGTGCAACTCGGCGGCATCGACTCTCGTGATGCGGCACAGGCGCTGATCGGTGCCGCAATCGAGGTCGCGCGCGAAGCATTGCCTGCCAGTGGTCCGGACGAGTTCTACTGGTCCGATCTCGAAGGCATGCAGGTAGTGACCACGGAAGGCGTAGCCCTGGGCAGCGTCTCCCACCTGGTCGCGACCGGTGCCAACGATGTGCTGGTGGTGAAGCAGGACCGACAGGAACGGCTGATTCCTTTTACGCCGGGTCACGCTGTGGTTGCGGTGGACAAGTCGGCTGGCACGATTGAAGTCGACTGGGACCCTGATTTCTGATGGCGATCCGGTTCGATGTGGTGACGCTGTTTCCCGATTTTGTGGCAACAGCAGCTTCGATCGGAGTGGTGGGGCGCGCGTCGCAGCGCGGCCTGATGCAAGTGGTGACATGGAATCCCCGCGTGTACACGGAAGATGCCGGTGGACGCGTGGACGCCCGGCCTTTCGGGGGCGGGCCAGGAATGGTGATGCAGGCGCGCCCGCTGCAGGGTGCCGTGGCCGCAGCCCGCGAGGCAGCGCCCGGATCGGCAAGGGTGATTCACCTGAGTCCGCAGGGGTCGCGACTCACGCAGGCGCGGGTCAAGGCATTGTCGACGGAGTCGCGTCTGCTGCTGATTTGTGGTCGCTACGAAGGAATCGACCAGCGCTGGCTGGATGCGGAGGTGGACGAGGACCTGTCTATCGGCGATTATGTGCTGTCAGGTGGCGAGCTGGCTGCAGCGGTTCTGATCGATGCGATCGGTCGGCTGCAACCGGGGGCGCTGGGACACGAGGATTCCGCAGTCGAGGATTCATTCTCGGACGGACTGCTCGACCATCCCCACTACGCACGCCCCGAAAGGGTGGAGGGTGAGGGTGTGCCGCCGGTGCTTCTCTCCGGCGATCACGCCGCCATTGCCCGGTGGCGACGGCAACAGGCGCTGGGACGTACCTGGCTGCTGCGGCCCGATCTTCTGGCGGCAGTCGAGCTTGACGCGGTGGATCGCGAACTGCTCGATGCATTCCGCCTCGCGCATCTTGCGAGGCCGGAGCGCTAGGGAAGAGTTTTCAGGCGCATGGATGTGCCCTCGCGAGTCGTTCGCACACGCAAGCGAATCGCGGATATTCAATTCATCCGGTTGCCCGCGGCAACGATTCATCGAAATCGCGGGTGGACTCGAAGGTTTTTCTGCCGGGGACCTCAACGCGCCCCAATATCGCAACTACTGGATCAGTGACATGAACAAGCTGCTGCAGCAATTCGAACAGGCCCAGATGACCCGTGAACTTCCCAAGTTCACGCCGGGCGACACGGTCGTGGTGAACGTCAAGGTCAAGGAAGGCAATCGCGAACGCGTGCAGGCCTATGAGGGCGTCGTGATCGCGGTCCGCAATCGCGGTCTGCACAGCGCATTCACCGTGCGCAAGATGTCGCACGGCACCGGTGTCGAGCGCGTGTTCCAGTCGCACAGTCATGCCATCGACTCGGTCAAGATCAAGCGCCGCGGCAAGGTCGCCCGCGCCAAGCTCTATTACCTGCGCGAGCTGCAGGGCAAGAAGGCACGCATCAAGGAAGATCTGAGCGCGCGCATCGAGTGACGATGCCTGCATCGCGAAGCCGACGGCCGCCTCCTGGGCGGCCGTTTGCGTTGTGCGTCCGACGATCAAGGTGGTGAAGCGCCCGGAGATCGAAGACGAGGCGGGCGAGCGGCTGGACCTCTGGCTGTGGGCATCGCGCCTGTTTCGAACAAGGACGCTGGCCAAGGCCGCGATCACGGCCTCGCGGGTGCGGGTCAATGGCGTACTGGGCAAGCCCTCGAGACTGCTCCGGATCGCGGACCAGTTGCAGGTCGTGCGGGGGCTGGAAAGTTTCGACCTTGAAGTGAGGGGATTCTCGCGCCGACGGATCGCCGCCAGCGGCGTTGCCGCCCTCTACGTCGAGTCGCCCGAGTCCCAGCAGCGCCGTGCCGAGGTCGCCGCCACGCGCAAGGCCGAGCGTGCGGGATTCTCGGCGCCACCTGGACGACCGGACAAGCGCGCCCGCAAGTTGATCCGCGCGCTCGGCGACATCGAGATGATGTAGCCCCGCATTCGCGGTCACGACTTGAAAGGAGCCGTATCCGGGCCCACGTTGGGCGTCTGTCCCACGCCATGGAACCGAACCTCGTGACTGCAGCTGACAGCGCAACCGAAAACGTCGAAACCCGCCGCTTCGAGGCCGAAGTCCAGCAGGTCCTGCACCTCGTCGTGCACTCGCTCTACTCGCACAAGGAGATTTTCCTGCGCGAGCTGATCTCGAATGCCTCCGATGCCTGCGACAAGCTCCGCTTCGAGTCCATCGCGAATCCCGAGCTGGCGAAGGACGATCCGGAGCTTGGAATCCGGATCGAATACGACAAGGATGTCGGCACGCTGAGCGTTTCCGACAACGGCATCGGCATGGATCGCGAAGAAGTGATCGATCATCTGGGAACCATCGCGCGCTCGGGTACGCGCCGATTCCTCGAAACCCTGAGCGGAGACGCGCGCCGCGACACGCAGCTGATCGGCCAGTTCGGCGTCGGTTTCTATTCGGCGTTCATCGTCGCCGACCGTGTGACGGTCGAGACGCGGCGCGCGGGTAACGCGGCCAGCGAAGGCGTCAGATGGGAATCCGATGGCACCGACAGCTACAGGATCGAAACTGTCGACCGGGAGCAGCGCGGCACCACGGTGACCCTGCACCTCAAATCCGAGGAACAGGATTTTCTGAGCGGCTGGCGTCTGCGCGAGCTGATCCACAAGTATTCCGAGCACATCGCCTTTCCGATCCGGATGCCGAAGGAAGAAGATGGCAAGCCTGCGGGAGAGATGGAGGTCGTCAACGAAGCGAAAGCCTTGTGGACACGCTCGCGCAGCGAGATCGAGGACGACGAGTACAAGGCGTTCTATCGACAGGTTTCAGGCGATTTCCGCGAGCCACTGACCTGGTCGCACAATCGGGTCGAGGGCACGCAGAGCTACACGACACTGCTCTACATTCCGTCGCAGCCGCCGTTCGACGCCATGTTCGCAGGGCGTGATGATCGCCGCGGGCTCAAGCTCTACATCCGTCGCGTGTTCGTGCTCGACGCGGCAGAACAATTGCTTCCGGCTTACCTCAGATTTGCGCGCGGCGTGGTTGATTCCGACGACCTGCCGCTCAACGTCTCGCGGGAGATGCTGCAAGACAACCGATTGCTGGCGCAGATCCGTAGCGGCATCGTCAAGCGGCTACTCGACATGCTGGACAAGCTCGCCAGCGACAAGCCGGACGACTATGCGGCGTTCTGGAAATCCTTCGGCAATGTGCTCAAGGAAGGTCTTGCCGAAGATCCCTCGAATCGCGAGCGCATCGCCAGGCTGCTCAGATTCTCCTCGACCGCGGGCGAAGACGCCGCCCAGCAGACGTCGCTCGCGGAATACGTCGGGCGCATGCGCGAGGGCCAGGAGGCGATCTATTTCCTGACCGCCGACGGCTACGCCGCTGCTGCGGGCAGCCCGCAACTGGAGGCCCTCAAGGCACGCGGGGTCGAAGTGCTGCTGCTGCATGAGCGCATCGACGAATGGATGAGCGGCTATCTGCACGAGTTCGAAGGCAAGCCGCTGCGCAACATCGCCAAGGGTGAGCTCGATGCCAAGGTGCTGGGCGAGACCGTCGACGGCGACAAGGACTCGGCCCCGGACGAGAGTTCGAAAGACCTGGTCGAGCGCCTGAAGTCGCTACTGGGAACGGCCGTTGCCGATGTCCGGGTGAGCCGCAGATTGACGGATTCGCCTGCCTGCGTGGTCACTGCAGAGCAGGACATGGCCCTGCACATGCAGCGCCTGCTGCGTGAAGCCGGTCACGATGTGCCGGAATCCCCGCTGGTGCTCGAGATCAATCCCGCGCATCCTCTGCTGAGCCGGCTCGCGGCTGCGAAAGACGAAGAGCGCGCGAAGGATCTGGCCCACGTCCTGCTCGATCAGGCGATCGTCGCCGGTGGCGGTGTGCTGGAGAATCCTGCCGGCTTCGTGCAGCGCATGAATCGCCTGCTGACCAGCGCGGACTGACCGGATTCATGCCGGCCGATCCGCGCGCCGTCGAACAGCTGTTCCAGCAGGCGCTGGCGCTGCATCGCGGCGCGCAGCTCGGTCTTGCTGAAATCCATTACCGGCGCGTGGTGAAACTCGCCCCGCGTCATGCCGACGCGTGGCATCTCCTCGGTGTAGTGGCGATGCAGCAGGAGCGGGCCGCCCTCGCGATCCGGCACTTCCGGCAGGCGATCGAAGTGCGACCCGAGTTCGTGCAGGCGTGGAACAACCTTGCTCTGGCACTGAAATCGACAGGAAACATTGCGGGAGCAATCGAATCACTGCAGCGTGCCATTGCAATGCAGCCGACCTACGCGGATGCGCACTACAACCTGGCCCTGTTGCGCGCTGCGGAAGGCGATGCGGCCGGCGCGGAATCCTGCTATCGCGCGGCGCTCGGATTGCGCCCGGAGCATACGGGCGCCCTTGCCAATCTCGGCAATCTGCTGCGCGCCAACGGGCGTATCGCGGAGGCGGCGCCCTTGCTGGAGCGCGCACTCGGCCTTGAGGAAAGCGCTGACGCATTTATCAATCTTGCGCTGCTGCGTATCGATCAGGGCCGCTACGGTGATGCCGCTCGCCTCGCCGACGGCGCCCTTGCCGCGGATGGCGACAATGCTCGCGCGTGGCAGGCCAGAGGAATCGCCGCGCGGCTGCAGTATGACAACGCAAGTGCCGTGTCAGCACTGCGCAAGGCCTTGAGCGCGGACCCAACCGACGTCACCACCGAAGTCGAGTTGGCACTCGCATTGCAGGATGTCGGAGAGGACGAGGAATCCCGACAGCGCCTGGAGAATCTCGCCGCGAAATGGTCCGAGGCGGAACGCCTGCAATGGCTCGCAGCGCTGTCGCTGCCGGCCATCGCTGCCGACGCGGAGGCGGGTGCAGAAGCGCAACGTAGATTCGCGCGGGGTCTCGACCGTATCGAGGCCGGACTGAAGCTCGACACGCCTGCGCGCATCAGCGCCGCCTTCGAGGCGGCCGGCAGCGTGGTCCCATTCCACTTGCACTATCGCGCCGAAGGCAACAGCGCCCTGCAGAAGCGTTTCGGTGCGTTGGTGTCGCGCTGCGTAGCCGCCGCCCTGCCGGAGCTTGTCGAGCCCTGCGACTGGCAAGCGCTGTCGCACGGTGGGCCCATGCGCGTAGGTTTCGTCAGCAGTCATCTGCATGCCCACAGCGTGTCCCGATTTTTCGGCAGCCTGATCACGGGTCGCGGGCCGGCCCGCAGCGAAACATTTGTCTGGCACACCGGCGAGGAGATGGACGCAGTTGCGGACTCACTGTCGCGGGCGGTGGAGCACTTCGCACACCGCTTCGCAGCGCCACGGGACGTGGCGCGCGAAATCCGCGCAGCCCGACTGGATGCCCTCGTTCTGCTCGACGTCGGCATGGATCCGGCGATGCAGGTTCTCGGCAGCCTGAGGCTTGCGCCCGTGCAGTGCGCGGCCTATGGCCACCCCGTCACGACCGGGCTTGCGGGGATCGACTATTTCCTCAGTGGGCAGGAACTCGAATCCGCGGACGCGCAGACGGATTACAGCGAGGAGCTGGTGTGCCTGCCCGGCATCGGCACGCAACCCCGACGACCGCCGGCTGGCGGGAGCGGATCATGGCTTGACTGCGATGGGTTGCCCTGGGTGCTCTGTCTGCAGAACCCGCTCAAGTTCACGCCGGATTTCGATGACTTGCTGCTGGATGTGTTGCAACGCATTCCAGCGCGAGTGGGCGTGTTCGGAATCGTGCCCAGCATTGTGCAGCGGTGGCGGGCGCGTTTCGAGCGTCGCGCGCGGGCCCGGCTGGGTGAGGATTCAGCCCACGCTGTGGCACGTCTGCATGTTTTCGAGCCCGTCTCGCATGCGGATCTGGTCGCGGGCATTGCGCGCGCGCATTCAGTGCTGGATACCCCGCACTTTTCCGGTGGTTCGACATCGCTGGATGCCATCGCTGCGGGTACGCCGCTGGTGGCGATCCAGGGTTCGCGCCTCCGCGGCAACCAGTCCGCAGCGATGCTGCGCATCATCGGCGTGCCCGAACTGGTGGCAGAGGATCGCGAAGACCAGATTGGTATCCTCGAACGCGTTGTCGGCGACGATGCCGAGCGCGCACGGTTGCGTGATCGCATTCGCGAAGGCGCGGCTCGACTGTTCGACGACCCTGCACCCGTGCACGCGCTGCAGACGTTCCTCAATCACGCCGTCGCCAAAGCATCCGCGCTACACATATGACGCGCATCAAGCTCATGTAGGAGCGCGCTAGCGCGCGATGGCGTCATGATTGGATTGCGACGCCACCCACGGCTGTGCATCACGCCATCGCGCGCCAGCGCGCTCCTACAAAGGCTTGGTCGGTGCGGATTTCGCGAGGCTCATGTAGGAGCGCGCTAGCGCGCGATGACGTCATGATTGGATTGCGACGCCACGCACGGTTGTGCATCACGCCATCGCGCGCCAGCGCGCTCCTACAAGGGCTTGGTCGGTGCGGATTTTCCGAGGCTCATGTAGGAGCGCGCTAGCGCGCGATGGCGTCATGCTCGATTGGAACGCCACGAACGGCTGTGTATGCCGCCATCGCGCGCCAGCGCGCTCCTACAAGGTCTCTG
>JBBQNY010000048.1:0-18311 GCA_038330365.1 Lysobacterales bacterium
GACCTCCCCGTTGATGCGCCCACGTGTCCAGCCCGACCCCTTGAGGGAGAGACGGAGTTCCTGATGAATGACGATGCGCGTAGCACTGGCGATCAGGTCCAGTGCCGCGCGGGAACCGAGCGACTGTGAGGCATACACCTCAAGACGCTTCAAGCCGGCCTCGATCGAGTCGGCGTGTACGGTGGTGAGCACGAGATGCCCGTTGATCGCGGCGCGCAGCGCGTCAGTTGCGGTGACGGCGTCGCGTACCTCACCGAGCACCATCATCGTGTTCGGGATGGCGGGGAACGAGCGCATCGCCCGGCGCATCGCGCGCGCATAGGCTTCGGTGGTGTCCATGCCCTGCTCGATCTCGGTCTGCACACAGGTGCCGTCCCCATGGACGCCGTGCAGCGGCAGTTCGATCGGATCCTCGATCGTGAGCGCGAAGCCCGCGTAGCGCTCGAGCCGGGAGCGAACCGTGGCCGCCAGCGTGGTCGATTTGCCCTGGGATCCAGGACGTAGTTGGCGCCGGATCAACGCAGAGATGTCCTCAAGGCCGGAACCTTCCGCCATCTGCGCCACTGGCATCGCCGTAGCGTCCCCGGGAACGACTCCGGTGGATCTTCGCTCGACGCCAGCCCGATGGCATCGACGCGATCGCACATGGACAGGACAGTGCGGCGACCCGAAACGTCGCGCCGCGCGGCCGCCACGGATTCGTTTGGCGCCGCTATTCGAAGCCGTCGGCGAAAATGACGCCCGCGCTGGCGCTCGTGAACCGGTAGACCGCGCCGCTCTGCACGGCGATGTACAGGTTCCCGACTGCGTCCTCGCCGAAGCCTATGGGGTTGGACGCGGCAAGCACCGGAGTTCCTGGAGGACTTTCCCACCGTGTCTGCGTCCAGCCTGTTGCCGAACCCGCATCCGGTCGACCGAAGAAGATCTCGCGGCTGCAGTAGTCCGCGTACACATACGTGCCCCGAAATGGCGCAATCGGTCCGCGATAGCGATACCCCCCGGTCACGGAACAGCGCCCGAGCTGATGCCGGTAATTCAGCACCGGCAGGAATCCGAAGTTGCAGGACTCGTCCGCTCCCCCTGGATACGTCTGCCGACCCTCGCAGGTGCTCCAACCGAGATTCTGCGGTCCCGTTCCTGAAGTGAGGAAGTTGAGTTCCTCCCAGATGTTCTGCCCGACATCGGCGATCCACATGTCGTCGGTGGCGCGATCAAAACTGAAGCGGAAGGGATTCCGCATACCGGTGTGATAGATCTCGTTGCAGGTGTTGCTCGTACCAACATGCGGGTTGTCTGCGGGAATGCGGTAGTTCGCCGTGGTTCCCGCAGTCACTCCGCACATCTCGGCGGATGCGTTGGCAGTTGTCCCGTTCACGTCGATGCGGAGAATTTTGCCGAGCAGGAAGTAATTGACGACGCCGTTGCCCGACGCGCAGGTTGAATTGTTGTTCGCCGGCTTGCGCCACAGGCATTCGGCGAAGCCGTGGGGGTTGCCCTGCGGGCCGCCATCGCCCATTGAGATGTAGAGATATCCGTCGGGGCCAAAATGAAGATCGCCGCCATTGTGGTTGCCGGCCAGGTCTCCGATGGTGACGAGAACGGTACGCGTCGACGGATCCGCAACGTCCGGGTCCGCCGCGCTCACCCGGTATTCCACGGTGAGCTGATCGGCGACTGTGCCGATGTTCGTGCCGCCCGGGGCACGGGTGTGCTGCACGAAAAACCGTCCGTTGTTGGCGAAGTCCGGATGGAAGGCGAGTCCCAGCAGTCCCTGTTCGCTGCTCGTGCTGACAGGCACGGTAAGGAAAGGCGTCGGATCCACGGCACCGTTCCGATAGATGAAGATGCCGCCATTGAGCGACACAATGAAGAGCCGGCCGCTGCCGTCGTCCGGCTGGGCGACCGCGATCGGCTCGGAAATGCCCGAAACGTTGAGGTTCGTGAGCGTCAAGTCGGCTGGAGTCGACTGGGCCAGGCAGGTGCCGGCGAACATCAGGGCGAGCGCGGCAATGAGGCGCGCCATGGTACGGGTATGGATCATGAATTCGAATCCGACTGAAGAACGCACGTGCTCTGGATAGCATGCAGCAGGTGCAACTGTCCGTGACGTAGCACAGGGGAACTGGCTCGGACTCAGCACTGCCGTTGCCGTTTGCGGCGTATCAACGCGGAGATGTCTTCGTCGCCGTAGCCCTCGGCCATCAGCGCCGCGTAGTCGGCGCGGGATTGTTCGGCGATGACGCAGGAGGTACCCGCACTTTCGGCGAGCTCGGCAACGATGCCGAGGTCCTTGTGCAGCAGTGCGAGCTTGAACCCGGTATCGAAGCGGTTCTCGAGCATGCTCGCGCCCCGCCGTTCCAGAAACCAGCATCCCGCCGCGCCGGCGCCAAGCGTCGCCAGCAGACTCTCCTGGTCCAGACCCAGCGCTTCGCCGAGTGCGAGCCCTTCGCAGACGCCCTGTGCGATGCCTGCGACAAGAACCTGGTTCACGGCCTTGGTCGACTGGCCGCACCCCACGCCGCCCATGTGCGTCACCCGGGTCGAGAAGGCGCGCAGGTGAGGTCGGACGCGGTCGAGCGTGACGGCTTCACCACCCACCATGGCCGCGAGGCTGCCGTTGCGCGCGCCTTCAACACCACCTGAAACGGGAGCGTCGACGAAATCCGCACCGACTTCGCGCAGCATGCCGGCGCAGCGCCTGGCGGTAGCGGGGGCAATGGTGGACGTGTCGACGAGCACGAAGCCCGGTGGGGCGTTCGCCGCAAGCCGGGTTGCCAGTTCGAGCACATCGGCATCCGCCGGTACGCAGCTGAAGACAAACGTGCAATGCCCGGCGAGCTCGCCGGGATCCGCGTAAGCGGTCACGCCGAGTTCCGATGCCAGCGCTTCGGCGCGCGCATGCGTGCGGTTGGAGAGCGCGCACAGCACCCCCGTACGGGCCAGATGCCGCGCCATGGATTCGCCCATGGCGCCCAGCCCGACCATGCCCACGTTGGCCCGCGTGGGTTTCACGTCGACGCTGCTCGCGTTGAACACGCCAGCGAGGGAGTTGGGCGGATCGTGCAGCACGCTTCATCCTGCCGGAACCGCACGGCCTCACTCATGCAGCGTGTCCTCCAGATAGGTGTAGCCGGTCAGGCCCGTTTCGAGAGCGCCACGCACGCGTTCGGCCTCCGCACGCGGCAATGCGGCGGCGGCCAGGCGGCGTGAAAAGCGCAGCCTGAGATCCGCCACGTCATAGCCGACGTAGGCCAGCAGTCGATCGGAGGTGTCGCCGCGGCGCGCATGCTCCAGCACAAAACCCTCCGGCGTCATGCGCACGTCCACGGAGTCGGTATCGCCGAAGAGATTGTGGATGTCGCCAAGCGTCTCCTGGTAGGCGCCGACGAGAAAAATGCCGAGCCGGTACGAGCCACCGGACTTGGGCGCATGCAGCGGCAGGCTTGAATCCAGGCCCTGCGAGTCGACGTAGAGATCGATGCGCCCATCGGAGTCGCAGGTGAGATCCGCGATCACACCCTGCCGGTCCGGCTCTATCTCGAGCCCGTCGATCGGCATGATGGGAAACACCTGATCAATCGCCCAGACGTCGGGAATCGACTGGAACAGCGAGAAATTCAGGAAATATTTGTCGACCAGTTTCTCGTTGAGTTCATCCAGCACCTGCCGATGAGCACGCTCGTCGGTCCGGAGGCGCGCGCGCACGCGATTGGCGATGGCGAAGAACAGGTCGTCCAGTGTTGCGCGCTGCGCCAGGTCAAGGCCGCCCAGCGCGAACAGGGACTGACCCTCGGCAAAGTGGTGGCGCGCCTCTTCGTAGAGCTCAAGCGGCGGCCGCGAGTCCATTTCCTCGACGATCTCACGCAGGTGCCGGATCGCCGCCACTTCGGCCTCGTGCCCCACGCCTATCGCACCCTCGGCGGCGCGCTCGACGGCGCTCACATTGGCGATCAGCACCGCGTGATGCGCCGTCATCGCCCGTCCCGCTTCGGTGAGGATGTGTGGCGGTGCGATGCCGTGCTCCGCGCAGGCTTCGGCCAGCGGACCGACGATATTGCCGGCGTACTGCGCGAGGCTGTAGTTGATCGAGCAGTCGCTGCGCGAACGCGTGCCCTCGTAGTCGATGCCGAGGCCGCCGCCGACGTCCATGAATTCGATCCGGATGCCGTCGCGTGCGAGTTCCACCAGATAACGGGTCGCCTCGCGCATGCCGCCGGCGATATCGCGCACGTTGGAAATCTGCGAGCCCATGTGGAAGTGCAGCAGGCGCAGGCAATCCAGCCGGCCCGCGGCGCGCAGTTCCGCGACCAGGTCCAGCAGCTGGCGCGGGTTGAGGCCGAACTTGGCCTTGTCGCCGCCGGTGTTCTGCCACTTGCCCGCACCGATGCTCGCGAGGCGCATGCGTGCGCCGAACAGCGGCACCACACCGAGGCTCGCGGCCTCTTCCAGCGCCATGCGCGCCTCGCCGGGCTTCTCGATCACGATGTGAACGCGCAGCCCGAGCTTGATGCCGATGAGCGCCAGCTGTAGATACTCGCGATCCTTGTAACCGTTGCAGATGACGATGCTGCCCGGTTCGGCCATCGCGAGGACGGCGACCAGCTCGGGCTTGGATCCCGCCTCGAGTCCGAAGCCCGGGCCGCCGCGTGCGATCAGCTCGCCCACCACGCTGGCGTGCTGGTTCACCTTGATCGGGAAGATCGCGCTGTAGCCGCCGGCATACTCCCACTCGCGCGTCGCTCCGGCGAACGCCTGCTGCAGCTGCGCCACGCGATCGCCCAGCACGTCGGCGAATCGCACCAGCAGGGGCAGCCTCAGGCCTCGCGCTTCGGCCGCCGCCGCGACCTCGGCAAGCGCTGCGGGCGGAAGCTCGGATCCGACGCGGGCGATGACGCGGCCGTCGTCCGCCACGTCAAAGTAGCCGGAAGACCAGTGCTCGATGGAATAGGTGTGGCGCGCGCGCTCGATGCTCCAACCGCTCATTCGCCGACCCGACTCCACGTTGCAGGAGCCGCATTGTAGCGATCAACCACGGCGCGTCATGTCGGCGAGCTTGCCGGCGTGGCTCACCTGCCTCCACCGACACTCCCAGTGGGGTGCTTTGGAGCGGCCCTTCGGCGTGATTGCAGGAGCGAGAGCCTCGAGGTCGGCTAGAATCGCCGGTCGCATCCCGAACATAGAAGTCGCAATGTCCCAACTCGAAGGCCAGTGGTTCTCCGAAGCACACGAGGCGTCCGGCTCGGCCATTTCTTTCCGTACGCGGGAACGACTGCACGCGGAGCAGACGCCGTTCCAGAAGATCGAGATCCATGCCACCACGGACTGGGGCAACCTCATGGTCATCGACGGCTGCGTGATGCTGACCACGCGCGACAACTTCCTCTATCACGAGATGATGTCGCACCCGGCTTTGTTCACGCATCCGCGCGCCAAGCGCGTCGTGGTCATCGGCGGTGGCGACTGCGGCACGCTGCGCGAAGTACTGCGTCACGAAGAAGTCGAGTCCGCCGTGCAGGTCGAGATCGACGAGCGCGTGACGCGACTGGCGGAGCAGTATTTCCCTGAGCTTTGCGAGGCCAACAACGATCCGCGTGCGCAGCTGCTCTTCGACGACGGCATCCGCTACATGCGCGAGCTCGAGGCCGAATCAATCGACGTCGTGATCGTGGATTCGACCGACCCGATCGGTCCCGCCGAGGGCCTCTTCAACCAGGACTTCTACGAAAGTTGCCTGCGCGCGCTGCGTTCGGGCGGGATCCTGGTGCAGCAGAGCGAGTCGCCCATGGCGCACCTGGATCTCATCAAGGCCATGCGTTCGGCGATGAAGGCCGCAGGCTTTACATCCATGCGCACGCTGCCGTTCCCGCAGCCCTGCTATCCAACCGGCTGGTGGAGTTGCACCATGGCGCGCAAGGGCATCGATCTCGGCTCGTTCCGGGAGCGCGGCGCCCAGACGAAGGCGTTCCCGACGCGCTACTACAACGCCGATATCCATCGCGCCGCGCTCGCCGCACCGCAGTTCATGCGCACCGCGCTGGGCGACTGATTCTGCAAGAACACCTCCCGCGTCCTGGCGCCGCCCCGAATCCCGCGCGCGGCGTGATTCGGCGGTTCCTCAGAGCGCGTCGGCGTCCAGCTCCCCGGTGCGGATCCGGATCACCCGCTCAAGCGGATACACGAAGATCTTGCCGTCGCCGATCTTGCCGGTATTGGCAGCGGCGACGATGGCCTCGATGATCCGGTCGACATCCTCGTCCGCGACCGCCACCTCGATCTTGATCTTCGGCAGAAAATCCACAACGTACTCGGCGCCGCGGTAAAGCTCGGCGTGACCCTTCTGGCGTCCGAAACCTTTCACCTCGCTCACGGTCACACCCTGCACACCGACCTCGGCCAGCGCCTCACGCACGTCGTCAAGCTTGAACGGCTTGATCACCGCGACCACCATCTTCATCCGAGCCTCTCTCTCCCAACCCTCAGCGCACGACTATAGCCAACCCGGCCGTGCTGACTGCGCTCGCTGCGGCCGGTGGCGACAGCAGCGAACAATCCGTCGCTTGCCGGACCCGAATGCCAACGTATTGGCCAGAGCGGGAGACCCTCTGATCCGCACCACGCTTCATTTTCAAACGGACAAGTGATGTCCAGAGGTCCCCGGGATCACGTTACGCTGGTCCTATTAGGGTTTACGCCGATTTTGATCGGAAAGGAGCATGCCGTGTCATCTCGACTGGGTTTCTGCACCAGTTTCGCGATTCTGATTTCACTCCTGCAGCCCGCCTTGGCGGCGGATTCCTGTGGCTGGATGTCCACGCAAAAACTCGACGTGTTGCTGCCCGAATCCGCGCCGTGGCGATTGATGGCGGGAGGCGCTATGGGCTCGTGCAAGTTCACGGGCGGAAGCGGCGAGGGCGGTGTCGCGATCCTCGGCGCCAATCAGGTTGTGAAGACCAACGCCGCCGAGGCGGCGGCGGTCGCGCAATCGATACGGAAAAACGTGCCGGCGGGAGGTCGTATCGTCAATGAGCCCAAACTCGGGCAGTACGGCTTCTACTACATTCCGAAGGCTTCAGCTGCCGCGAACAGCCGGCTCAGCGCGTTGTACGCAGGGCACTACAAGCACGTGGCCATCACCGGTCAGATCGTGATGCCCGTCAATCGCGGCTTCGAGCGTTCTCGCGACGGCGCCACAGAGTTCATGCGCGCAGCGCTGGCGGTTGCCGACAATCCCGCGGCCACCGATGCCGCGACGCGGTGTCCCTGGTTCGACGACGGTATCGTGCGCAAGCTGCTTCCGGGCGAGGGTTTCTCGCAGCAGACCCATGGCACCAAGAGTTGCATGGCGCAGAATGGCCAGTCGATGGCGCTGATGCTGAGCGTGATGGAAGGCGTCGATCAGGCTGTGGCTGCGCGCTTGCGGGATGCCTCATGTACCTGGGAGCCGGTCGCCGGGCTGGGCGAAGGCGCGATGATCGGTCATGGCTGCAGAAACGGGAATCCGCGCGCAATCCTGCAGACGCGACAGGGCGGAAAGCTCTTGAACTACGCGTTCGTTCCGAAGCGCGAGCCGACTGCTGCCGAACGCCAGTTGTTGCGGGATCTGGCGAAGGCGGTGCAGACGCGGTAGTGGCCTGATGGCCGGCATCTCCCGAACCGCCACAAAGCGGACTCGGACTTGAGTCTGATTGTGCAAATGCGGCGGGATTGAACTTGCCCGGCACCGCATGCGGCCTTGAGGCAGGCGTTCTATCGCAGCGGCAACGCAACGTTGCCCGGTCCGGGCAACGCCCGAACCTGCATTCGAGCATTTTGACGCGCTGGGACGGTGGCCGGCTTTTTGCACGCATAGGCCCTCTATTGGTTTGCTATCAAAACGCGAACAATTGATAGCAAGTTAACGGGAGTGAGCCGATGAAGCTTCCGATGCCTGCACCTCGCCCCATCGACATGCCGGAGTACCGGGAGCGCGGACTTGATCTACTCGCACTGGGAATCGGTCCCGATGTCCGCGGGAAATACTTACACTGAGACACGCTGCGCCACCTTGCGCCTACTGCGGAACTGTCGCACCGGGAATGGTGGCTTGCGGTCAAACTTGCCCGGCGAGCGCTGGCAAAGGAGATCCCGCTGGACGACAGGGCGGGCCAGCGCTTTTCCGTATCCCTGACCGATTCGATGCACCGGAAGCTGCACTACCTTGACAAGGAAGCTGCTGGCGCCATCCAAGTCGATCGCGCAGTCAACGACCGCTGGCTCGTGGAATACCTGTCCATTTCCGCCATCGTCAAGCGCTCGCGCAGCGATTACGTGAGTGCGTTTCTGCACACGGAAAGCGACGAGTCCGACCTCAGCTATTTCATTGAACATCAACTCGACGTGCTGCAGCGCGCCGTTGACGGGCTACGCGGCTACCTGGGCAGGAAGGCCGCGGAGCGGCGACAGATCGAGACATTCCTGCGGCCGGATTCCCGCCTGGGGACCCAACTCAACCACCGGCAACGAGCGCTGCTCCTCAACGCGCTCGGCGAGAGTGCTCCCGCCTTCGAAATCTCCAGGCATCGCGCGAAGCACGGGGTGGCCTACGCGACCGCACGCGCCAATCTTCTCAAGCTGGTGGAGCTCGGTCTGATGAAGAAGCATTTGTCGGGCAAGCGATTCGTTTTCACGCCGGTCGCCGGCCTCGCACGTCGGTTGGGGACTCGCCGGCAGGGCGGGACTGCGTCGGATCGCCTGGAATGACGGAGCGCGTGACGGCTCTCAACGAATGGCCTACGGGCCGTCGTGTTGTGGTCTGGCAGCTTTCCCTCGCCCCGCGGCAGCGGGGAGAGGGTGGCGCACAGCGACGGGGGAGGGGCCGGTTGAGTGCGCCGCAAGACTTCGGTGTTCGACGAGATGCAGGTGAACGCCGCACGGACCGGGACTTTCCAGTCCGGAGCTGCCCCTCACCCCAACCCTCTCCCCGTTTTACGGGGAGAGGGGGCGACGGCGTCGAGCTTTGCTCGACTCGGACGGCTTTTAGAGAAGCGGAACCATCAAGAGGGCGACGATGTTGATGATCTTGATCAGCGGGTTCACGGCCGGGCCGGCGGTGTCCTTGTAGGGATCGCCGACGGTGTCGCCGGTGACGGCTGCCTTGTGGGCTTCGGAGCCCTTGCCGCCGTGATGACCATCCTCGATGTACTTCTTGGCGTTGTCCCAGGCACCGCCGCCGGTGGTCATCGAAATCGCCACGAAGATGCCGGTGACGATGGTGCCGATCAGCAATCCGCCGAGCGCCTTCGGCCCCAGCAGCAGGCCGACCAGCACCGGAACGGCAACCGGCAACAGGGACGGGATGATCATTTCCTTGATCGCAGACTTGGTCAGCATGTCGACCGCACGCGAATAATCCGGCTTGGCGGTGCCCTGCATGATGCCCGGGATGTCGCGGAACTGGCGACGAACCTCTTCCACCACGGAACCGGCGGCGCGACCGACGGCTTCCATCGCCATCGCTCCGAACAGGTAGGGGATCAGGCCGCCGATCAGCAGGCCGATGATCACCATGTGATCGGAAAGGTCAAAGCGCAGCCCCGTCTCCGCCACGCCACCGGCGAGGATCTTCGCCGCCGCGACGGCTTCCAGGTTGTGCGTGTAGTCCGCGAACAGCACCAGCGCGGCCAGAGCCGCGGAGCCGATTGCATAGCCCTTGGTGACCGCCTTGGTGGTGTTGCCGACCGCGTCGAGCGGGTCGGTGACCGCGCGCACTTCCGGCGGCAACTCGGCCATCTCGGCGATGCCACCGGCGTTGTCGGTGATCGGGCCGTACGCGTCAAGTGCCACGATCATGCCGGCCATCGACAACATGGCCACGGCGGCGATCGCGATGCCGTACAGGCCACCGAGCTCGAAGGCGCCCCAGATCGAAGCGCAGACCGAGAGGACGGGCAGCGCCGTCGACTTCATCGATACGCCCAGGCCCGAGATGATGTTGGTGCCGTGGCCGGTGGTGGATGCCTGCGCAACGTCGCGCACCGGCTTGTACTGCGTGCCGGTGTAGTACTCGGTGATCCACACGATGGCGCCGGTCAGCGCGAGGCCGATCAGCGAGCAGAACCAGATGTTGATCGCGCCGTACGGCGAGTCGGACATCAGCTCCATGGTGATCGGGTAGAAGGCGACCGCGGCCAGTACGGCCGAGACGATGACGCCCTTGTAGAGCGCGCCCATGATCGAGCCGCCCTCTTTCACCTTCACGAAAAACGCGCCGATGATCGAGGCGATGATCGAACCACCGCCCAGCACCAGCGGATACAGCACGGCGTTGACGCCGACCTGCGCGACCATGAGGCCACCGAGCAGCATGGTGGCGATCAGCGTGACCGCGTAGGTCTCGAACAGATCGGCTGCCATGCCGGCGCAGTCGCCGACGTTGTCGCCGACGTTGTCCGCAATGACGGCTGGGTTGCGGGGATCGTCTTCCGGAATTCCAGCCTCGACCTTGCCGACCAGATCGGCGCCGACATCGGCGCCCTTGGTGAAGATACCGCCGCCCAGACGCGCGAAGATCGAGATCAGCGAAGAACCGAAGGCCAGGCCCACCAGCGCATGCAGGGCCGCGCCCTGGTCGATGCCCATCTGCTGCAGTATCGCGTAATAGCCGGCGACGCCGAGGAGGCCGAGCCCCACCACCAGCATGCCGGTGATCGCGCCGCCCCTGAAGGCCACGTCCATGGCCGGACCGATGCCGCGTCGCGCCGCCTCGGCGGTGCGCACATTCGCGCGAACCGAAACATTCATGCCGACATAGCCGGCGCCGCCGGAAAGCACCGCGCCGATCGCGAAGCCTATCGCCGTCGGCCAGCCAAGGCCGGGCACCAGACCGATCACGAAGAACAGCACCACGCCCGCAATCGCAATCGTCATGTACTGCCGATTGAGGTAGGCACGCGCGCCGACCTGGATCGCGGAGGCGATCTCCTGCATGCGTTCGTTGCCGGCGGGTTGCGCCAGGATCCAGCGCGCCCACACCACACCAAACACGATGGCCAGTCCCGCGCTCACCAGCGACAGCATCAAACCGTATTGCTGCAACATGCCAACTCCCCAGAATTCGAAAGATCGTCAAGGCCGGGCAAGGGCCTTCGCCTGCCCGGCAAACCGCCGGGCGTTGTACCACAGGCGCCCGCTGGGGGCGAAGTTGCGTCGCCGGCCAGCTTGAGTGTAAGGATCAAAGCGGGACCAGCTGCCGGGCCGAGGCGGCGGGATTTTCCGCCTCCCTGCCGCGTGACATGTTGCCGACGGGCCTATGCTGGCAGGGAATTCTTCAGGAGCAGGCCAATGACAGTACCCGATACCGGATCTCTGGAGAACGGCAATGAGGTCGAACACACCGAGTGGAGCGGCACACCTTCGCAGTGGCACAACGCGGGCTGGTGGATCGCTTCAGTTCTGATCGTGCCCCTGCCCTTCGCGCTCTGGAACGCGATCGTTATCCGCAATACGCGCTACGTGCTGACCAACCAGCGGCTGAAAATCACCAGCGGCGTGTTCAATCGCCGCATCGAGGACATCGAGCTGTATCGCATCAAGGACACGCGCCTCGAACAGACGTTTCTGCAGCGTCTGGTGGGTATTGGCGATATCTGGCTGGGGACCTCGGACGCTTCCACCCCCGTACTGCGCCTGGCCAGCCTGCCCGATGCCGAAGCGGTACGTGACCAACTGCGTTCGCTGGTGGAAATCAGGCGCGACGCCAAACGCGTGCGCGAGCTCGATCTCGGCCACGAGGCGATCTAGGCGTTTCCACTCCGACTTCGTCGGCGCTCTGTCGCGTAGCAAACAGGTTGCGGCGTGCGTGGGAGGAGTCGGGGCAGTGCCTTGAGGCAAGCAGGCGTCCATGCGGCGGTAATCCGGCCCGGCCATCCTTGGCCGTGCGTTCGAGTCCCCGCGTCATGGTGGATCGGGCGAATCACGCGCCGGAAGTCCCGTCTCACCGTAAAAAAAGACGCGCCAAGTCAATCGCTTGGTACTTGCTTGATGAGAGCCGCTCAGTCGTCGATGCTGAAGGGTGCGAGCAGCGGTTGCACGCGACGGTTGGCCAGGGTGACGTATTTGGGTATGCCACGCGTGCGGTCGAATGGCGGCGGGTCCTCGCCCCGGATGAGCGGCTCGAGATAGCGGCGTGCCGAAGGCGTGATGCCGTACCCGTCCTTGCGGATGAACTGCGCGGGAAGTTTCTTCTCCTGGTTGGCGATATCGGCCAGCGGTGCCGACACGACCCGCCAGCGGTAGGGCACATCGCGCAGGCGTTCGATCACCGGCATCACCGCGTTTTCGCCCTTGAGCGCGAGATCGACGGCCGCCTCGCCCACCGCCCAGGCCTGTTCCGCGTCGGTCGCGGACGCAAGGTGGCGAGCCGAGCGCTGCAGGTAGTCGGGCAGTGTCCAGTGCACCTTCATGCCGAGCGAGCGGCGCACCTTCTCCGCCAGAAACGCAGCGACGCCGCCCAGCTGGGCGTGACCGAAGGCATCACTGCCGCCCGCTTCGGCAACGAAGCGGCCATCCGCCAGGCGAATGCCTTCCGATGCCACCACCACGCACCAGCCGACGCGGGCGACGGTGGCCGCCACGCGCGCCAGAAAATCCGCCTCGTCAAAGTCGCGCTCGGGAAACAGGATGAGGTGCGGCGCCTCGTCGGCGCCCATTCCCGCGAGACCTGCGGCGGCCGCGATCCAGCCTGCGTGCCGACCCATGGCTTCGTATACGAACACCTTGGTGGAGGAATCAGCCATCGCACGCACATCCAGCGCTGCCTCCTGCACCGACACCGCGGTGTACTTCGCCACCGAACCGAATCCGGGGCAGCAGTCGGTGACGGCAAGGTCGTTGTCGACCGTCTTGGGAACGCCGACGCAGGTCAGGTCGTAGCCCAGCTCCGCGCTGATGCGCGAGAGCTTGAGCGCGGTGTCGGCCGAGTCGTTGCCGCCGTTGTAGAGGAAATAACGCACATCGTGCGCGCGGAGTACGTCGACCACGCGCTGGTAAAGCTCCGGCTGCGCCTGGGGATCGCCGAGCTTGAAGCGGCATGAGCCGAAAGCACCGCCCGGCGTGTGGCGCAGGGCGCGCAGGGCCGCCGGCGACTCGCGCCATGCGGCATACAGCTCCTCGCGTAGTACGCCGAGAATGCCGTTGCGTGCCGCAATGGCACGCACCCCGCGTCGCCTGGCACGCGTCAGCACCGCGCTGGCGGTGGTGTTGATCACGGCAGTGACGCCGCCCGACTGCGCGTACAGCAATTGGCCTTTGCGGCTGCTGCGGGATGCCATGTGATTGCTCCAGTGATTGCGGCGGCCGGGATTTCTTGACTTGCGCCAAGACTGAACGCTAGCGTTGCCCGACCGTGTCTGGCAACCACGCCGCGCGGCGGCCGTCGCCGTGCCTCCCTGAGGATCCCACTCTTCATGCGAATCGTGCTGTTCGGCGCGCCCGGCTCCGGCAAGGGAACGCAGGCGACCCTGCTCAAGGATTCGCTCGGCGTCGCACATATCTCCACCGGAGATCTGCTGCGCGGCGAAGTTGCGGCGCGCACGCCGCTCGGACTCGAAGCGCAGGCCGTAATGGCGGCGGGGCAACTGGTGAGCGACGACATCGTGCTCGGAATGCTTGAGCGTCGAATCGACCAGAAAGACGCAGCCAGTGGTTTCATTCTCGACGGATATCCCCGCAACCTGGCCCAGGCCGCGGCGCTCGAAGCGCTGCTGGAGCGGCTTGGCAAACCGCTGGACGCGGCGCTTTACCTGTTCGTGGAAGAGGAACTGCTGTTCGAGCGCCTGGCCGGTCGGGCGCACGCCGAAGGCCGTCACGACGACCGCCCGGAGACCGTGCGCGAGCGCCTCGCGGTGTACCGGCAGCAGACGGCGCCGCTGATCGAACATTTCGGCGAAATCGGCAAGCTGGTCGAGATCGACGGCTGCGGCAGCGTCGAGGAAGTGCAAACCCGCCTCGCGGACGCGCTGTCCCGACTTCAGTCCCCGGACTGACTGCAGTTGTCGGTGTCCCTTTCCAAGACGCCCGGCGTGGTTCGGGATCTGTTGATCCTGCGCGCTGGACCGCAGGATCTGCCGCACTCCGAATGGCAGCTCGGCGTACTCGCTCTGGTCTCGATCTGCGCCGAGGCGTGGGTATCGATGCGGTTGCTGGGTGTGGAGGACCTCACCACGCCAGCACTGCAGGCCACTGCGTCCATCGGCGTGCTGCTGGGTCTGACGTTTCTGCTGCTGCGCGCCTTCGGACGCGAGGCGCGCTTCGTGCAGACGGCCAGCGCACTGCTCGCCACCGGGCTCGTATTCCTGCTGCTCGCCGCGCTGGCGATCGCGCCAGCCTGGCCCCTGCCCAAGGAGTCGTCCGAGATGACAGGAATCCAGCTGGCGGCAGGCTTCGCGTCGCTGGTGATCGTCAGCTGGCAGCTGCTGGTGCGGGGCCACATCCTCCGGCACACGCTGGAAGTACCGCTCCGGCGCGGTGTGCTGTTTGCGCTCGCGCTCACGCTCGCCAAGCTGCTGCTCGAAGCCCTCATCGCGCAGCTGGGCGCGACGCCTGCTTGAAGATCCATATCCTCGGCGTCTGCGGCACCTTCATGGGCGGGCTCGCCGCGCTCGCGCGCGAGCTCGGTCACGAGGTCGAGGGCAGCGATCGCGACATCTATCCGCCGATGTCGACGCAGCTGGAGCGCATTGGCATCCGCCTGCATGAAGGATATGAGGCGCGGCATCTGGAGCCAGCACCCGATCTGGTGCTGGTCGGCAATGCGCTCAGTCGCGGCATGCCGGCCGTGGAATCGATGCTCGAACGCCGTCTCGAATTCCGTTCCGGGCCGCAATGGCTGGAGGAGTCCGTGCTGCCCGGCCGGCGCGTGTTCGCGGTGGCGGGCACGCACGGCAAGACGACGACCTCGAGTCTCCTGGCGCACATCCTCGACCGCACCGGCGCGTCCCCGGGCTTCCTGATCGGCGGCGTGCCGGAGTCGTTCGGCGTCTCCGCGCGCGTGGGCGAGGGGTCCGATTTCGTCATCGAAGCCGATGAGTACGACACGGCGTTCTTCGACAAGCGATCGAAGTTCGTGCATTACCGGCCGGACATCCTGGTGCTTGGCAACCTCGAGTTCGACCACGCCGATATTTTCGACAGCGTGGACGCGATCCAGCGCCAGTTCCACCATCTGGTCCGCATCGTGCCCGCGAACGGCGTCCTGGTGGTCAACGCGGAAGATGCGCGGCTCGCCGAGGTGCTGGCGATGGGCTGCTGGACGCCCGTCACCCGCTTCGGCATCGACGTGGCGGCCGAGTGGCAGGCGCGTCTGGATCGCCCCGATGGCAGCGCCTTTACGGTCACGCACCTCGGAGTGGACGTGGGTCGGCTGCAGTGGGGGCTCCTGGGTCGCCACAACGTGATGAATGCGCTGGCGGCCATCGCCGCCGCACAGGCCGGCGGCGTGGCACCCGCGCGGGCCATGGCAACGCTTGAGGCATTTCGGGCGCCACTGCGCCGACTGCAGCTGCTCGCTGAGCGAACTGGCATTCGCGTCTTCGATGATTTTGCGCATCATCCGACGGCGATCGCGACCACCATCGCGGCGCTGCGCGCCAACGGGGCCTCACGCATCCTGGTGGCGCTCGATCCACGCAGCGCCTCCATGCGCTCGGGCGCGCACGTGCCCGCGCTGTCAGGCGCACTCGCCGATGCCGACCGTGCCTGGCTGATGCACGGAGAAAACGTCGCGTGGGACGCCGGCCCTGTGCTCGCGGCGCTGTCCACGCGGGGCCAGACGGTGGCAGATGCAGGCGAATTGCTGGACGCGCTGCAAGCCGAAGTACGCGCAGGCGATACTGTGGTGTTCATGAGCAACGGCGGATTCGACGGCGCGCCGCAACATTTCGCCCAATGGCTGGTCCAATCGGGTTCCGGTCACACTTCAACGGCCGCATGATGGAGCTGAAGGCATGATTTCAAACAAGATTCACGTGGCACTGGCCGTCGCGCTGGCGGCCGCGGTAATGACCGCGAGCTGCTCAAAGAAAGAGGAAGCAGAAGCACCGGTCGTGGTTGAGAAGAAGGTCGCGCGCGTCAAGGCGCCGCCGCCGCGATCCGCGGCACCCGCGGTGGTCAACCCCGAACCGTTCGCACTGACCGTGCCGCCGCCGTCCGGACCTCCGGAAGAACTGGTGAAGGAGGCGTTGCCGACCGCAGGTCCGGTGGCGAACGACCAGGAAGCGTGGCAGGCCGGGCAGGCCGCATTCGAGTACTACGCACAGACGAACGGCTTCTCCAAAGAGGCGACCAAATCGTTCTTCCTGAAACACATCGCAAACAATGGCGATCATTTTCGACTGATGATGTTCGGCGTGCTGCCCGGTGGACCGCGTTACATCGCGGTGAAGGTCTATCGCGACGGGCGCACCGAAGTGCTGCCCGACGAGATGTAGTCGAATCGGCGAGGCGATCTTGACCCTGCAGGCGGACGAACTGCCCCTGTTCCCGCTGTCTGCCGTGCTGCTGCCCGGCAGGAGCATGGATTTGCGAATTTTCGAGCGCCGCTACCTCGACATGATCGGCGAGTGCGGGCGCCTGGAATGCGACTTCGCCATCTGCCTGATCCTCGAGGGCGAGGAGTCCGGTGCGCCTGCGGTGCCTGCGTCGATCGGCTGTCAGGCACACATCGAGGACTTCTGGACCGAGCCCGACGGACTGCTCGGCATACGCGTACGCGGCCTGCGACGGGTGCGCGTGGGTGCAGTGCGCGTGCGCGACAACGGGCTTCTGATCGGCCAGATCCAGGATTGCGTCGAAGCGCCTGCGATCCCCTTGTCTGCGGAATTCGGGTTGCTGGCGACGCTGCTCAGGCGTTTGGCGGAACGTGAGGACAGCGAACTGGCGCGAGCGCCTGCGGAGCGGTTCGACGACTCGGCCTGGATCGCCTGGAATCTCGCGGCCGAGGTGCCACTGGAGGCGCGCGAGCGTCAGCGCCTCCTGCAGGAAGATGATGTGGAGCAGCGGCTGCGGCTGCTGCTCGAATGGCTGCCGCGCTTCACGGCGGAGTAGTCGCCAGCGTCCGTTCAAGGACGTACTCCTGCCGCTGCGCGCGAACCCGGGAAGCGTCCCGGTTAAACTAGTGGGCTATTTCCAGGCGAGGCGACAGAGCAATGGCGATCAGGATCGCGATCAATGGTTTCGGCCGCATCGGCCGCAATGTGCTGCGGGCGCTGTACGAAGCGCAGCGGCAGCAGGAGATCCAGATCGTTGCGATCAATGATCTCGGAGATGCCGAGACGAATGCGCACCTGACCCGCAACGACACCGCCCATGGCCGGTTCCCGGGAAGCGTCGCGGTCGAAGGCGGCGATCTGGTCGTCAACGGCGATCGCATCCGCGTGTGCGCGGAGCGCGATCCCGCGAAGCTGCCCTGGGCCGAGATGAAGGTCGACATCGTGCTCGAGTGCACGGGCCTCTTCACCTCCAAGGCCAAGGCTTCCGCTCACCTCACCGCGGGAGCTCGCAAGGTCATCATCTCCGCTCCCGGCGACAAGGACGTGGATGGCACGTTCGTCTACGGCGTGAATCACGACCAGTTGCGCGCGTCCGACGTGGTGATCTCCAACGCCAGTTGCACCACCAACTGCGTTGCACCGCTGGCGAAAGTACTGCACGAGGCGATCGGCATTGAACATGGCCTCATGACCACCATTCACGCCTATACCAACGATCAGGTCCTGACCGATGTGTTCCACAAGGACCTTCGCCGCGCTCGGGCCGCAGCCCACAACCAGATTCCCACCAAGACCGGCGCGGCTGCAGCCGTGGGCCTGGTGCTTCCGGAACTCGACGGCAAGCTCGACGGATTCTCGATGCGGGTGCCGACGATCAATGTATCGGTGGTGGACCTGACTTTCGTCGCCCGACGACCGACCACCTCCGCGGAAATCGACGCCGCCGTCGAGGCCGCTGCGAAAGGCGCGCTCAAGGGCGTGCTCGGCATCAATCGTGAGCCTCTGGTCTCCAGCGATTTCAACCACGATCCACGCAGTTCGATCTACGACGCGACACAAACACGCGTCATGGGCGGCACGTTGGTCAAGGTGCTGTCCTGGTACGACAACGAATGGGGATTCTCGAACCGCCTCCTCGACATGGTCGAGGCCTTCCACGCCGTCAGATAGCCCCGACCACCAGCCTTTCTTTGGCACCCGTCCTTGTAGGAGCGCGCTGGCGCGCGATGGCGCAATGCAAGTACATGCGCAGCGCTCCGGGCGCGCATGACGCCATCGCGCGCCAGC
>JBBQNY010000049.1:0-18105 GCA_038330365.1 Lysobacterales bacterium
AACCGAGCACCGCGGTGCACTTTCGTTGTCGCCAGCTCCGCCCAGGACCGCTGTCACCGCATCCAGCAATACGGATAGCGCAACAGGTTTTTCCAGCACGCGCAGATAGCCAGCTTCAAGCAGGCGTGCGCGTAGCGCACGGTCAAGTTGCGCCGTAAGTGCAATTGCGGGGGGCAGTGTGCATGCCCCCCCAGTGTCCTGCCTGCGGATGGCCCGCACGAGCGAAAAAGCGTCGCCGTCCGGCAGCTGCACGTCGCTGAGCACAAGGTCGAAACTGGAATCTTCCAGCGCTTTGACGGCGGCGTCGATACGGCCGACTGCCTCGATCCGCCAGCCTCCGGCAGACAGCGCTTCGCTGAGGAACTCGCGTGTGAGCGGGTCGTCCTCGACCACCAGCAAGTTTGGCGTCGCCACAAGCATGGCAAGAGTTTCGCACGCGGTCGTGCGCGCCCCGCGCGTGGGGCGGCGCTCTGAATAAACTCGCGGTTCTCGGACTCGGGGGCTAGCCTGCTGTGCCGGCCTGATCGAGCTGACCTCTGCATTCTGAACAATTAACACTCGTCATGCCGGCGCAAGCGGGAATTCATCAGTGATCGATCGCGCGAGCTCCGGAACAGGCCTGGTTCTCCGCAATTTCACGACCGCCCTGCGCACGGCGCTGCACGGACTTTGGGCCGTGGATTCCCGTTTTCGCAGGAATTACGAGGGCGGGGGTTGCGCTCGAAGCACCGACGCCAGGCCTGCAATCGTTCCCGCCAGCAGTGGCGATCTTCTGCAACGCCGCGACTAGAATGGCGCGCGGCCATGTCCCTGACCGCGTCCATCGACCACTGCGCAATGTGCGGCTGGACCCCCTTGAAGCCGGAGTACCCGCCGTGATCCGACGACGCGCCACGCGTGCGCCTGAATTGCCCGTCAGCGTCGAAATCCTCGACATGACGCACGATGGACGCGGAGTGGCGCGGGTCGACGGCAAGGCGTGGTTCGTCTCGGACGCGCTGCCCGGAGAGCGGGTATCGGTCCGCCGGACGCGACCACACCGTCACTACGACGAGGCCGAGCTGATCTGCGTCGAACAGGCCAGCGTCGACCGGGTGGAGCCGCGCTGCCCGCACTTTGGTACCTGTGGCGGATGTGTGCTGCAGCACATGGCCGCTGCCGCGCAGATCGATGCCAAACAGCGCGTGCTCGCGGAAAATTTCTCGCGCATCGGCAAACTTGAGCCCGACCGATGGTTGCCGCCACTGCACTCGGACAGCTGGGGCTATCGGCGTCGGGGGCGGTTGTCGGCGCGGTTCGTGCTTGCAAAGAACCGGCTGCTGCTGGGCTTCAGGGAGCGCAACGGGAAATTCGTCGCGGATCTGGCTGGCTGCGACGTTGCGCATCCAGCCGTAGGCAAGCACTTGCGTCGCCTTGGCGAAGTACTGGGTTCGCTCAGCATCCCAGCGGCGATTCCCCAGGTCGAGTTTGCCGCCGGTGATAACGCGGCGGTGCTGGTGATCCGCCATCTGGCGCCCTTCACCGCCACGGACAAGCACGCACTGCTTGAGTTTGAACGGGAATCCGGCCTGCGCGTTCTGTTGCAGGCCTCGGGTCCGGACAGCGTGGTGGCCCTGCACGGACCGATGCCGGAGCTGCATTACGCCGTCGATGGCGGAGCCATCCAGCTCGGTTTCGGCGCGCTGGATTTCATCCAGGTGAATCAGGGCATCAACGAAGGCATGATCGCGCAGGCAGTCGCACTGCTCGATCCGTCGCCGACCGATCACGCCCTTGATCTCTTCTGCGGTCTCGGTAATTTCACCTTGCCGCTGGCGCGCCGCTGTGCCCACGTCACGGGCGTCGAGGGCGATGCCGCGCTGATTGAGCGCGCGCGGCGCAACGCCGGGCACAACGGCATCGCGAACGTGAAATTCGAGGTCGCAGACCTGTTTGCGCCGCTCACGGGTCGCGCATGGGCACAGGACCGGAATGATCTGGTATTGCTCGACCCTCCGCGCGCGGGCGCGCAGGAGTTGCTGGGGTCGCTACCCGGCAAGCGGGTGCGGCGCGTTGTTTACGTATCGTGCCACCCGGCATCACTGGCCCGTGACGCGGCGATTCTCTGCGAGCGGCATGGATTCACCTTGAGCAGTGCAGGGGTGATGGACATGTTTCCGCATACCGCACATGTCGAGTCCATCGCGGTCTTCGACCGGCGGTAGGCTCCCTCTACAATGCGCGCTTCGTGCAGTCTCCCCACGCAATCGCGCGGGGCCAAACCATTTCAGGGAACCTGTACAACGATGCTGATCATTGCAGTCGCCGGCAAGGAGTTGGAACCACGCGAGCGGGACTGGTTGGCGCATGCCGCCGTGGCGGGCGTGACGCTGTTCGCACGCAATTTCCATGATCGCGATCAGGTCACTCACCTGATTGACGACATGCGCGCCAGCAGCCCCGCGCCGCTGGTGATCTGCGTCGATCAGGAAGGCGGAACGGTGCAGCGCTTCCGCGAAGGATTCACCGTGCTGCCAGCACTGCAGACGCTTGGCGAGCGCTACCGCACGGATCCCGCCGACGCGATTTCACTGGCGGAACAGCATGCCTGGATCATGGCGAGCGAGATGCGTGCCATCGGTATCGACGTCAGTTTTGCACCGGTCGTGGATCTCGGCCGCGGCAATCGCGCAATCGGCACGCGCGCCTTCGATGCGGATCCCGAAGTGGTTGCAGCGCTGGGCGCGGCCTACGTGCGCGGCATGCGCTCCGCGGGAATGGCGGCGACACTGAAACACTTTCCGGGTCACGGCTCGGTCGCGGAAGACACCCACTTCGAAACGGCATGCGATCCGAGGGCGCTGCAAACGATCCTCGACCAGGATCTCCAACCCTTCCGGGAGGGCTTCGCCGCAGGCGCGGAGGCCGTGATGATGGCGCACGTCGTGTATCCGGAAGTTGCGCCCGAACCCGCCGGTTATTCAGCGACGTGGATCGGGGACGTGCTGCGCAAGAGAATGGGCTTCCAGGGCGTGGTGATGAGTGATGACATCGGCATGCTGGGCGCTGCCGGAGTGGGCGCCGTGGCCGAGCGCATCGCGCGCCATCGGGCAGCCGGCTGCGACCTGGTTCTCGTCTGTCAGCCCGACGCGGTACCGGAGGCGATCGCGGCGGTGGAGGCCATGCATGACTTCGATGCCGGGCCGGGCGTTCGTGCCGCGCAGTCACTCTCGGGGCGGGCAGCCGCCGAGTGGAACTCGCTGGTTTCAAACCCGCAGAGGGACCGGTTCATCTGCGCGCTACACGATTTGTCGTCCGGAGCGGTCAGCGCATGAGTGATGAGTCCTACAGCTCGGCGTTGGCCCGCTCTGAAGTGCTGTTTGATCACGAAGCACTCGCCACTGCCATCGCAGGCATGGCAGTCGAAATTGATCGCGATTTCGACCTGGGCGATACCACTTGCGCGGGCAACGAGCGGCCGCTTTTCCTGACGCTCATGCACGGTGGAATGATTTTCGCGGCACACCTCGCAGTGGCGCTCAAGCTGGATATAGAGCTCGACTATCTGCACGCGACCCGTTACCGGGGCGACACCAGCGGCGGCGCACTGGAGTGGATCCGGCATCCGCGGGCCTCACTCCAGGATCGACGCGTCCTGCTGGTCGACGACATTCTCGATGAGGGCCGCACATTGCTGGCCGTACGCGCACATTGTCTCGAGGAAGGCGCCCGCGCGGTGCGTGTGGCCGTGCTGTGCGAGAAGCAGCACGCGCGGCGCATCCCCGGAATCGCCGCGGACTACTGTGGGGTCGTGGTTCCAGACCGCTACGTCTTCGGCTTCGGCATGGACTACCGCGAACACGGGCGCAACCTCCCGGGAATCCACGCGCTGTGAGCCTGCCGACTCACAACGACTCGCCCGTACTGGCAGTGATCGGGGGAACGGGCCTCTACGCGCTCCCGGGCATCGGCAATCTCGAGCGCGTGCGCGTGGACACACCTTTCGGTGATCCTTCCGACGATCTAGTCATGGGTTCAATCTATGGCCGTCGCGTCTGTTTCCTCGCGCGTCACGGCGAGTCGCATTCGATCCTGCCGCACCGCATCAACTACCGGGCCAACATCTGGGCGCTGCATCATGTCGGTGTGCGCCGCATCGTTGGCGTCAATGCAGTGGGCGGCATGCGTGGCGACATGGGCCCGCGCAGCGTGGTAGTGCCGGATCAGTTGATCGACTACACGCACGGCCGTGCGGACAGTTTCAGCGATGTCGAGGGCGCCGCGGTGAATCACGTGGATTTCAGTTCGCCGTACACGGATTCCCTGCGCCGGGAATTGCTCGCAAGTGCTCTCGATTGCGGGCAGACCCTCATTTCAGAAGGTGTCTACGGCGCGACGCAGGGTCCTCGACTCGAGACCGTCGCCGAGATCGTACGTATGCGCCGCGATGGCTGCGATCTGGTCGGGATGACCGGCATGCCCGAAGCGGTGCTGGCGCGCGAGATGGACCTTGCGTACGCATCGCTGTGCATTGTCGCGAACTGGGCAGCCGGCTGCGGGCCCGAAGGGGAGCCGCCCGCGGCAGAGATCAGCGTCGAGGAGATCCACGCCCACCTCGCTGTGGCAACTGCACGGATACCGCCATTGCTGGGGCGACTTGTGTCCCGCATGGGCATGGACTAGGGAGCCACCGATCGGCGGGTGACGTGGGCCGTGAGTCCGGTCGAGTACCGACCGGATTCAGACGGTCTTTGCGCGCCCGTCGAAGAGCGGGGCCGCGGGAATTTCCAGCAGTCCTGCCGGGGTGACGGCAATGATGCGGTCCTCGCGCCCGGCCTGGAACGATTGGCCGCGCGTGGTGGCACCAAACGCGGGCAGAACCAGCTGGCCTGCCTGCAGCCAGAAGCAGGGCAATCGATGCCGCCGGCCGCAATCCTCAAGCAGCACCAGCGGATGCAGATGACCCGCAACAACGAAACCCTCGCCGCCGCGGGCGCTGGCGCGGGGACGCGGATGGTGCTGCAGGCGCAGTGGGCCGAGCACGTGCGCGGCGACGACGCAGACTGAGTCGCCCAGCGCATCGCGTTCATGCCGGTCATGGTTGCCGCTGATCGCGACGATCTCTAGCGCTGGGTGACGCTCCCGGAATGCGCGCCAGGACTCGCGCCAGGGTGCTTGCGGCGATGTCGCGCCGTGAATGACGTCGCCCAGCAGGAACAGTCTTGTGGCCTTGTGCCGATGGACGCATTGCGAGAGTCGTTCGAGATCTCCCGCATCGCTGCCGACCGGCAAGCTGATACCGGCACGCTGGAACAGATCGGCCTTGCCGAGGTGCAGATCGGCAAGCAGCAGGGCCGCATGATCGGGCAGGCTGAGTACGCGTCCTGCGTCGGCAAACGCCCGAATTCCAGCGATTTCCAGCGGCAGGCAGTTCACGCCGCTTCCAGTTCCTGCGCAAGCCGCGCAAGCTTCACCTTCCAGTCCTCGTGTCCGAGATGGGCCCGCAGGCGTTCTGCCCACAACGGGAACGCAAATGGAGTGAGTGTTCGCGGAGTGCTCAGCACAATCGCACCCGCGCGCACCGATGCAAGCGCTCGCCGCAGACGATTCATCTCCAGCATGTCCTCCTGCACTTCATGGCGCGCCTGCTGCAACAGCAGGTGCTCGGGATCGTGTTCACTCAGGACATCGAACAGCAGGCCCGATGATGCCTGCAACTGGCGCAGTGATCGCGGCGCGCCCGGTCGCGAGGGCATCAGCAGTCCGGCGACGCGCGCGATGTCGCGAAACTTGCGCCTGGCGAGCTCGGACAGATTCACGCTGTTGGCCAGAGCGATGTCGAGACCGGAAGGATCGAGCAGTTCACGGAGCAACAACTCGTCGGGCTCCGGCAGTCCGCGCCCGCCCAGCATCAGTCCGTAGTCGTTCAATGCATAGCCGATGGCAATGGGCGACCTGGACGCGAGGCGCGCGGCGATGATTGCGGCCAGTCCCTCGTGCGCGAGTCGACCGGCGAAGGGATAGAGAAACCAGAAGCGTCCCTCGCGGAGGCGAATCGATTCCACCAGCAGTTCATCGTCCGCCGGCAACAGGGAAGTCTCACGCTGCCGCTCGATCATGGGCTTCAGGGCACGCATCTCCGGCATGCGGAAATCGGGGGTAGCCAGTTCCCTGCGCGTGGCGGCCGACAGCGTCCCGGACAGCGGCAGCCGCCCTCCCTGCCATCGGGGAACGGTCGTCGCCGTGCGCGTCGTGGTGCGGACCTGCGCGGTCAGGTCGCGTAGCCGGACGAGCTCGAGCGTGCGTCCACCAAACCGGAACCGGTCACCGATCCGCAGTCGCGCCACGAACGATTCTTCGACTTCTCCGAAAACACGACCTCGAACGGACGCCACACGGACCGAGGCATCGCCCGCAATCGTGCCGATCGAGAAGCGCTGCAGGCGCGCGTGGGCGGGCGAGGCGATACGGTATCGACCGGCATCTTCCACCACGCGCTGGAATTGCGGATAGCGCTCAAGCGCGTCTCCGCCGCGCGTGATGAAAACGATGACCCGATCGAAATCCGAGCGCTGGAGATCGTGGAACGCGCGCGCGGTACGAACTTCATCGAACGTGGTGTCCGCTTCGAATCCGCCACCGGTCGCCAGGGTGACGAGATGCTGTGCGAGGACGTCGAGACAGCGCGTGGGCGGCTCCCGCGGTTCGACGAGATCCGCGCCGATGGAGCGCCGCAGTGCAGCGGCTTCCGCAATTTCAAGATTATGGGTCGGAACCATCAGCAGTCGGCTGCGCGCGCCAGGCCGATGCCCACTGCGCCCGGCCCGCTGCAGCGCCCTTGCCACCGATCGCGGACTGCCGATCTGGATCGACTGATCCACAGCGGGGAAGTCCACGCCCAGATCGAGCGAGGAAGTCGCCACCACGCAGCGCAGCTCCCGCGCCGCCAGTGCGGCTTCGACCTGCGCGCGCGTGGTGCGATCCAGCGATCCATGGTGGATCGCAATCTCGCCGGGTTCTCCCGTCCAGACCGATGCCAGCGCCTGGTGCCACAGTTCTGCCTGCGAACGGGTGTTGGTGAATACCAGCGTGCTGCGGGCGGACTCGATGGCCGCCAGAACACGCGGCAGCTGCGCCAGACCCAGGTGACCGCCCCATGGAAATCGCTGTCGGAGCGCGGGCAACGCGGTTGAGACTTCGGGACGGCGACGCCGCGGCACGTCGATCAGCGTGCCGGTTGCCTGGGAACCGAGCAGATGCGCCATGGCCTGATGCGGATTGCCCAACGTGGCCGAGAGACCCCACACGCGAAGCTGCGGGCGCAGTGCACGCAGGCGGCTGAGTCCGAGCTCGAGCAGGGTGCCGCGCTTGTTGCCGAGCAGTTCGTGCCATTCGTCGACGACAACGGTGTCGAGCCGCTCAAGTCGCTGGACGAGATCCGGATGCGAGAGCATGAGCGCCAGGCTTTCCGGGGTCGTGATGAGCAGTTCGACCGCGCCGCGCGCCACCCGGGCTCTTTCGCCCGAACCGCTGTCGCCGGTTCTTCTCAGCACGCGCCAGTTCAGTCCCAGTCCGGCAGCGGCCTCGCCCACCTGCCGTTGCGTATCGCCTGCCAGTGCCCTGAGCGGCGTGATCCAGAGCATGCGCAGCCCACGGGCAGAATTGTCCTGTGCATCAATCAGGCTGCCGCCCAGTACCGCGAGCGTCTTGCCCACGCCGGTCGGCGCGATCAGGAGTCCGCTCTCTCCCCGTTCCCATGCATTCCACACCGCCCGCTGGAAAAGAGCAGGCGCGCGCCCCGTGCCCTTCATCCACGCCGCGAGTCGGGCGCGTGCGCGACGCCGTGCGGCGTCACTCATGTGCGGCAATGCCAGCGAGTTCGCGCAGGTGATCGAGAGAGTCCGCGTCTTCCGCGCGCTTGTCGCGACGCCAGCGCAGGATGCGCGGGAACCGCACCGCAATGCCGGACTTGTGCCGGCGGGACGGCTGTACAGCCTCGAAAGCCAATTCGAAGACTTGCTCTGGCTTGACCGACCGCACGGGACCGAAGCGCTCGAGGGTATGTGCCCTTATCCAGCGGTCCATCGCCAGCAACTCATCGTCGGTAAGTCCGGAATACGCCTTGGCGAACGGCACCAGCTGGTCGTCCTGCCACAGCGCGAACGTGTAGTCGGTGTGCAGGCCGGCCCTGCGGCCGCGCCCTGACTGGGCGTAGATCAGGACAGCGTCGATGGTCAGCGGATCGACCTTCCACTTCCACCAGTCCCCGCGCTTGCGTCCGTCGCGATAGCGCGAATCGAGTCGCTTGAGCATGATGCCCTCGACGTTGCGCGCGCGCGAACCCTCGCGTGCAACGGCAAGCTCCGCCCAGGATTCAAAGGTGATGGCGGGAGACGGCGCGATGACGCTCTGTATGCCGCTCGCTTCGAGCACCTGCTGGAGGCAGGCGCGTCGCCACGCCAGCGGTCGCTCACGAACGTCTTCGCCTTCGAACTGCAGGATGTCGTAGGCGAGCAGACGTACCGGCGTGGAGGCAAGCAGCCGCGCGGTGGGGCGCAGGCGATTGATGCGCGGCTGCAAGGCGATGAAGGGCAATGGCGCGGCGTTGGCCCATGCGAGGATTTCTCCGTCCAGAGTGCACCCATCCGGCAGCGTCCGGGCTGCAGCCTCGATTTCCGGAAAGCGGCCGTCCAGCTTCTCGCCACCGCGCGACCACAGCGAGGGGGCATCGCCACGACGCAGCAATTGCGCGCGTATGCCATCCCACTTCCATTCCGCAAGCCATTCGGCCGGGGTTCCCAGCGCATCGACAGCACCCGCCAGCGGGGACGCAAGATAGAAGGGGTAGGGAATGGCGCGCGCTTCGGCGGCGTCGTTCCCACTTGGGGCAATGAGTTCCAAAAATGCATCCGCGCCTGGCTTCCAGCGTCCGCTCAGGCGTTCGGCGATGCGTTCGACTGCGATGCCGGTGGTTGCGGCCAATGCGAGTTCAACCATGCGCTTCGAGACACCGACGCGGAGCGATCCCGTCAACAGCTTGTTGAGCACGAAGCGATGCGGGGCCGGCAGCGTAAGCCATGCCGAGCGCAACCACTCGCGCCGTTCCGGTTCCGCAGCGTCCACGCGTGCCTTGATCGCATCCACCCATTGGTGCAGGGCAATGGAAGCGCGAGAAGTGCGGTCCGCCTCGGCGAAGGGCTCCACGATGAGCGTCAGGCACTCCGCAAGATCACCTACGTGCGCATACGACTCGTCAACAAGCCACGCGTGATAGCCCGTGATCTCACTGGCGAGTTCCCGCATCGCAGTGCTGGTCACCAGTCGCGGCAACTTGCCAGCGCCGAGAAGATGCACCGCCCAGGCGGCATCGGCGGGTGCGGCATTGCTGAAATACGCAACCATCGCCGCACGTTTTGCGAGGGTGGAAGTGGTGCGGTCGAGTGCGGCGTAAAGCTCGGCGAACTCGCGCATCAGTCGTCGCCGCCGAACTGCGTCTGCAGCGTTTCTGCCTGGATGCCGAGTTCGCGGAGGTGTCGTGCAAGCACTTCCTGCTGGCCGTGCGTGGCCAGTACGCGCGTAGCGCCCGAGTCCAGCACCGTGCGTACCAGGTCGTGCCAGTCGGCGTGGTCCGACAGCACGAAGCCACGGTCGTAGCCGCGCCGCCGGCGATGGCCGCGCACCTGCATCCAGCCCGAGGCAAACGCTGTCTGGGCGCGCGGGAAGCGGCGCATCCAGGGGGAGCCGGCCGCCGACGGCGGTGCCAGCACCAGCCGTCCGGCGAGGGATTCACCTTTGCGTTCGCCGAGTGGTTGCGTCGGCAGCATCGGCACGCCGTCGGCGCGGTACAGCTCAGTCAGTCCGACCATCGCGCCATGGAGCAGAGCTTCTTCATCGGTCTGCAGCGCGAGTTCCGCCAGCAGCCGCTGCGCCTTGCCGAGCGCATAGCAGAACAGCACTGCCGTACTTCCTTCCGCTCGGCATTCCTGCCACCACTGGATGACTTCAGCAGCGATCGCCCCGGTTGCAGGCCACCGATAGACGGGATAGGCGAAGGTGGCTTCCGTGATCAGCGTCTGGCACGGCACGATTTCGAACGGGCTGCAGGTGGGATCGGCTTGTCGCTTGAAATCGCCTGTCACCACCCAGACGCGGCCATCGTGCTCCACGCGCACCTGGGCAGATCCCCGGATGTGACCGGCCGGGTGCAAGGACAAGGTGACAGGGCCGAACTGGCGGGTCTCGCCGTATTCCAGCATTTGGATATCCGCATCGGCGCCGATGCGCGCAGCCAGAACTGCGTGGCCCTCCTTTGCAGCGAAATACTGGCCCATTCCCGATCGCGCATGGTCCGCGTGCGCGTGCGTCACCACCGCCGTCGGCACCGGCTTCCACGGATCGATCCAGAATGCACCCGCGGGGCAGAACAGTCCCTCGGGGCGCAGTTGCAGCAAGTCGGCGGGCATTGTCTCGAAACTCGAAAGTGGCGCACTGGACCAGTCCGCCGTCTCAGTGCGTGAGAACCAGTCGGTACAGGGATCCGAGCCTGCCATCGCGCTTTGCAACCCTGCTTGAACCTGCACCCCGCGCAACAGGGCGAAGGGATCGCCCGGCGTTGGGCGCGGACATCGGCCTCGTTGGAATCTGCCGTTCGAGCCCGCCCGCTGATTCGCCTGAAGCGAGTGTCGTTGGCGCCTCAGCGCGCCCAGACGCGCACGTCAGGCGGCAGCGCCTCGCGACCGAAATGCCTCGACGCTGCTGCCGCGAGAACTTCCGCTCGGGCATCCTCCCCGCGAGAGGCGGCTTCGCGCACGGCGCGGACGGTGGCCTCGAGTGAGACCCGACCGCGGGCGATGGACGCTGCATCCACGGCGGCGATGCGCTCATCGCTTCGAGGTCCGTCTGCCGGTTGTTGCTGGGGCAGGGCGGAATCGTTTCGACTTCGTTCTGCGCGGGCGCCACGCAAACGGGTCTCTGCAAGGGCTGAATCGCTCTCACGCACGGCAGTGGATCTGGCCCCTTCAGGGTCGGCCGCCGTGGGCGGGGTTGGCTGCCGTGATTTCAGGGCGTCTGCCGAATGGGCAGACTCCGGCACAGGCGCGCTGCCGCTGGCAGCGGCAGCATCGACAGCCCGACCCTGACCCGGTCCGGCGTCTGCGGGTGCAGCGGCAACCGGAGGAGGCGCTGGCACCGCCATCGGCAGGGGTTCATCGAAGATCGGTGTCTCAGGTTCCGGCTCTGGCGTCGGCGGCGCCAGATGCGGAGTCGGAGCCGGACGCTGCGGCGGCATCGCTTTCCGGGCCGGAGCGGCGGAATCGGTTCCGCCCCGTGTCGCGGTCGATTGTTGAGAGTCTTCACGGGTCGCCGCGGACTCCGCTTCCGTGGTTCGGGATTTCGCAGCGACAGCCGGCGCGGACCGCGTGGCTGCTTGTTCAATCCGCACGGTTTCCCGGTTGGATGGGAGCGTTGAATTGTCGCGCTGGACAGCGGGCTGCATGACCGGCGCTGGCAGCTCGGCCGAAGGCGCATTCGAAACCGCGGGATGCGGCTGGCGCAGCGTGATTCCAACCGCCAGCACCGCCACAGCCGCGGTCGCGAGCAGCGGCGACCAGCGCCGCATACGGCCTGCCGCAGTACGGCCGGGCCGCGCAGCATTGGCTGCGTGCGCAGCCTGCAGGATGCGCGCGTCAAGGTCGGCTCCTGGCGATTCCTGCACGGAATCGCGGTAGGCAGCCAGCGCTACCGATTCGTCCTGCGAAGAGGGAATGTCGGGATTCATGGGCTGAGCAGCTCCCGCAGACGTGCATAGGCATATCGAAGCCGGCTCTTGGCGGTCTCCGTGCCCACTCCAGTCAGCTCCCCGATTTCCTCGTGACCCAGTCCCAGTTCAGCGCGCAGCAGGAATGCTTCCCGCTGGGATCCGGGCAACGCGGCCAGCGCCTGCTCGAGCTGCGCCGCTGTCTGCGTGCCGGAGGCAGCAGCCTCGGGGCCAGGATCGGATGCCACGGCAGATTCGAGCCAGAACTCGGCCGCCTCGCCCATCGTCTCGGGTCGGGTCTGGCGCAACGTATCGATGGCGCGATTGCGCGCGATCCGCAGCAGCCACGCGCGAAATGGAACATCGGCGCGCCAGGACTCGCGGTGCGAGACCATCCGCAGCCACGTGTCCTGGAACACCTCGTCGGCCAGGTCGCGTCTAGGCAGCAGGCGCAGCAGCACGCGATAGAGCGGCCCACGATAGCGCGCATACAGCCGATCGAAGGCGGCGTTCGATCCCTGTACATACGCGTGCATCAACATTTCGTCTGGGGTCTCGTCGGTAAGCAACTCCGGCGCCGCGTCCGCCCGCACCGGCGCCGACGCCGGAGTTGGGCGGCGGCCGGATCGGTGATTGGAACGGCTGAGCGGGAGGTGCGGGGTTTCCATCGTCTGGACGGGACACACTATGCTTGACCGAGAGTGCGCCAGTGGAAGGTCCAAAGCAATGCCGTCGAGCCTGAAGCCGCAAAGAGCCATCCACGCGCGCGCTGGCACGGCCACGCGTTGCGATGAATTGCTCCCGATTCCGACCTGGAGCCCGCCTGAGTGAAGGGCGGTATGCATCGATCAATGTGGCGTCGATGGGGTCCGGTCGGACTTGGATTGCTGCTGCTTGTCGCCGGCATTGCCATCACCATGTACCTCGCGCACCAGCACCAGTCCGGGATTCAGGAAGCGAACCGACAGCGCATCGAGAACATTGCGCATGCGCTGGCGATTTCACTCGAGCGCTACGTCGGGTCGCTGGCAGTGCGCAGCGAAGCTCTGGCGGCGCTGGTGGAGATGAATCCCGATGTCTCCGCCAGCGAACTCGAACATTTCGCCGAGAGACTCATGGGCGCAGATCCTGCGTTCCGGAATCTCGCGCTGGCGCCGGACGACGTGATCACTTTCGTTTATCCGCCCGCCGGCAATGAGCCGGTGCTCGGCGTGGATCTGTCGCAACGCGCCGAACAGAGCGAGGTCATCCACCGGGCCCGGGACGAGAAGCAGACAATCCTGGCCGGGCCGCTCAATCTGCTGCAGGGCGGCGTCGGCATTGCCACACGCTCGCCGGTGTTCGTTACCGACCCGACTGGGGAGTCGCGTTACTGGGGACTGACGGCACTCGTGGCCGATTACGGGATTGTTTCCAAACGAATCGGGCTCGATTCAGCTCGCAGCGAAGCGAATGTCGCCCTGCGTGGGCGCGATGCAACCGGTGCGGAAGGGGAAATATTCTTCGGTCGTCCTGACCTGTTCGACGCACCGCGCGTCTCGGCCGACATTCCCGTTCCTGGCGGCTCATGGTTGCTCGTGGCCGAACCTCGCGACGGCTGGATCAGCAACTGGGCGTTCTCGGCGCCGCTCATGCCACTCGGAATAGTGCTGAGCGTCGTCTTCGCCGTACTCGGTTTTCGCATCGCATCCGACCGTGTGGCGATACGCGAGCTGGCGATGAGCGATCCACTGACACGGCTGCCCAATCGTCGCCATGTGCAATGGCATCTGGCCGAATGCATCGAAAATCTCGGCACCCGCGTCGGTTGCGGCGGCGTAATCCTGATCGACTTCGACGACTTCAAGCCGGTCAATGATCTGCTCGGCCACCGCATCGGCGATGAAGTGTTGCGCGTGATTTCCGGCCGTATGCGTTCCGCCCTCGGCAACAACGATGTGCTGGCGCGGGTCGGCGGCGATGAGTTCCTAATGGTGCATTCTTCGATATCGAATGCATGCCGCAACGAACTCGAGTCGACCGCGTCACGTCTGCTCGCTGCCATTTCGCAGCCAATCCACGTGGAGGACAACGAGATCCGCGTGCGCGCCAGCATGGGTCTGGCGCTGTTTCCCGACCACGCGCGCCGCGCGGAGGTGTTGCGGGAATGTGCCGATCGCGCGCTGTATCAGGCCAAGAGCGAAGGCGGCAACCGTGCCGTGGTCTACCGCAGCGGCGAACACGACATCGACCGCGTCAGCGGCAACCACCGCGCGCTGCCGGAATGAGCAGAGCCCCTGATCAACCCGGGGGATCAGGATTCAATCGCGGTCGCGGATCACCAGCAGCCGGATCTCGCTCATGTCTTCGATCGCGAAGCGCACGCCTTCACGACCAAGACCTGAATCCTTGACGCCGCCATAGGGCATGTTGTCGACCCTCCAGCTCGGAACGTCGCCGATCACGACGCCACCGACTTCCAGCACGTCCCAGGCACGCATGGCCTTGTGGATATCGTCGGTGAAAAGTCCCGCCTGCAGGCCGAACTTGCTGTTGTCGATGGCTTTCAGTGCGTCCTCGAAGTCGCGGTAGGGTGCGAGCACGACCGCGGGACCGAAGGCCTCTTCGCACGACAGCTCCACATCCGCCGGCACGTCTTCGAGCACACTTGCCTCGAGCATCGCGCCCTCGCGCTTGCCGCCGCAAAGCAGCTTCGCGCCCCCCGCAACGGCGGCCTTTATCCATCCCTCCAGGCGCTTGGCCTCGCCCTCGGAAATCATGGGGCCAATGAAGGTGTCTTCCTTGCGCGGATCGCCCATGCGCAGGGCCGACACGGCCTTGACCAGACGCCGTTTGAGCTCGTCATACAGGCTCTCGTGCACCAGTATGCGCTGCACGCTGATACAGCTCTGTCCCGACTGGTAGAACGCGCCGAAGACCAGTCGTTCCACCACCTGGTCGAGGCGTTCCGACTGGTCGGCGTCGACCAGACAGGCCGCATTGCCACCGAGTTCGAGTACCACCTTCTTGCGACCGGCCTTGCTCTTCAGCTCCCAGCCGACCCCGGGCGAACCGGTAAACGAAAGCAACTTGATCCGATCGTCCTCGGTGAATTTGTCGGCACCATCGCGGTGGGCGGGCAGTATGGAAAACGCGCCCTTCGGCAGATCGGTTTCCGCCAGCGCCTCGCCCATCATCAGCGCGCCGATCGGCGTACGCGATGCCGGCTTCATGATCCAGGTGCAGCCTGCCGCAATGGCCGGTGCGATCTTGTGGGCCGCGAGGTTCAAGGGAAAATTGAAAGGTGAAATCAGCGAGCAGGGGCCGATCGGCACCCGCTTCCACATGCCGCGATAACCCTTGGCGCGCGGCGAGATCTCAAGGTTCATCACCTCGCCGCCGATACGCACCGCTTCCTCAGCGCCGACGCGGAACGTATCGATGAGTCGCAACACTTCGCCGCGGGCATCCTTGATCGGCTTGCCGGCTTCGATGCAGAGCGCCATCGCGAGTTCGTCGGCACGCTCGGTGAAGCGGTCCACACAGTGATTCAGCACCGCCTGGCGACGGTAAGGCCGGAAATCCCGCATCGCCTCCTGCGCCGTTACCGCCGCCGCGATGCCACGGTCGATCGCGTCTGCATCCGCAAGCGCCACGCGCGTCGCCACTTCACCGGTGAACTTGTCGGTGACCTCGAGATCGCTGTTGGCGAATACCGCCTCGTTGGCGAGGTAGTAGGGATAGCGGTCTTTCAGCATGTCTCGCTCCGTTGCAGTTGCGGCGGGGTATGACGCGGCGATCAGACCGCTGCGCTCAGCTCCTTGATCTCATTGTTCAGGATGCGATCGTTGTCCGAATAATCGATCGGCACTTCGATCAGGTCAAACCCGGGCTCGGCGAGCGTCTTCTTGAGCAGCGGCACGAATTCCGCCGCGGAGGCAGGACGATGCCCTCGCGCCCCGTAGCTTTCCGCATATTTCACAAAATCGGGATTGCCCATGTCCATGCCGAAGTTGGGAAAGTTCATGTTCGCCTGCTTCCACTTGATCATGCCGTAGGCGTTGTCCCGCACCACGATCATGGTCATGTCGAGGTTGAGACGAACCGCGGTTTCGATCTCCTGGGAATTCATCATGAAGCCGCCATCACCGGCGAGTGCCACCACCTTGCGGTCGGGATGCACCATCTTCGCAGCCATGCCGGACGGCAGCCCGGCGCCCATGGTCGCCAGTGCGTTGTCCAGCAACATGGTGTTGGGTTCACGGCAACGGTAGTAACGGGCGAACCAGATCTTGTACATGCCGTTGTCGAGGCAAATGATGTCCTTGGGGCCCAGCACCTTGCGGATGTCGGCCACCAGACGCTGCGGATACATCTGGAAGCGATCGTCCTCCGCGCCTTCGGCGAGATGCCGGTCCAGGTGTTCACGCACCTTGTCGAAATAGGCGAAATCCCAGTGCGACTGCTTCTCGAGGCGCTGCTTCATGCGCCATACCGAGTTGGCGATGTCGCCGATGACTTCCACCTGCGGGAAATAGACCGTGTCGACTTCGGCCGAGAAGTAGTTGATGTGCAGTACGGTGCGGTCGCCCTTGATCATGAAGAAGGGCGGCTTCTCGATCACGTCGTGACCGACATTGATGATGAGGTCGGCCTTTTCGATCGCGCGGTGTACGAAGTCGCCGGCGGAGAGGGCCGCGTTGCCAAGCCAGAGCGGATGGGTCTCGTCCACCACGCCCTTGCCCATCTGGGTGGTGAAGAAGGGAATGCCGAGCTTGTCGATGAATTCGCGCAGCATCTTCGCGGTGGTCTTGCGGTTGGAGGCGGCGCCCAGCATCAGCAGCGGACGCTTGGCATGGGTGATGGCATCGACCGCGTGGGTGATCGACTTCTCGTCTGCAACCGGTCGCCGCGAATAGCTCTTCGGGATGACAAAGGCATCCGTCTCTTCGTCGGCGATGTCTTCGGGCAACTCGAGATGGGCCGCCCCGGGGCGCTCTTCTTCGGCGCGACGGAAGGCTTCGCGCACCCGCGCCGGGATGTTGTCCGAGGCCACAATCTGCTTGGTGTATTTTGTCAGCGGTTTCATCATGTCGACGATGTCGACGATCTGGAAATGTCCCTGCTTGCTGGCTTTCACCGGCTTCTGCCCGGTCAGCATCAACATGGGCATCGCGCCCAGCTGCGCATAGGCGGCGGCGGTCACGAAGTTGGTGGCACCCGGGCCCAGGGTCGCGAGGCAGACGCCTGCCTTGCCCGTCAGGCGCCCGTAGGTGGCCGCCATGAAGCCGGCGCCCTGCTCGTGTCGAGTGAGGATGAGCTTGATGTTGGAAGTCCTGAGAGACTCCAGCAGGTCAAGGTTTTCCTCGCCGGGAATGCCAAACACGTACTCGACATTCTCGGCCTCGAGCGCGCGCACGAACAGATCGGAAGCTTTCATGGGGTCCCCTGTTGATCGCCGCGCGGTCTGCGCGTACCCCCCAATCCTACGCCAACAGCGGGTGTTGGCGCTCGTCGGGATCCCGTGCCAGGCAGGCGATAAACCCCCTCAACGGCGCTTGGGTGCGGATTCTGCAGGGGATTGCACGCGCAGTTCCAGCGTTCCGTCGGCGATCCGCGCACGCACCGCCTGCCCCGAGTGGACGTCCCGGACCGAGCGCACCACCGCACCCGATCCCGCATCACTCACGATGGCGTAACCGCGTGCGATGAGCGCCAGCGGACTGGCGGCGTGAAGGCCCCGACCTGCCAGTTGCAGCGCACTCCGGTTGGCATCCAGTCGCCGCGAAAGGCCGGCAACCAGCCGCATGTTCAGTGCCTGCTGGCGCTCGCGCAGGCGCTCCACGCGATGCAGGACAGGCTGCTGCGCAAGACTGCGGCCGCTTGCGGCAAGTCGCAGGCGCTGCTGCACCAGTCGGGAACGAACCGCAATCGCGAAACGCGGCAACAGCTGTGCCAGCCGCGCCGCCATCGCCCGCAGTCGCTGGTCCGAACGCTGACCCTGCAGTCGCAGCCACAGCCGGTCGACGCTCTGGCTGTGGTCGCGCAGGCGCCGGAGCATCGCGGACTCCAGCCTGGATTCGAGCGTCGCCACCGCACGCAGCAGTTCCCTCGAATCGGGAACCAGCAGTTCGGCTGCGGCGGATGGCGTCGCAGCCCGAACGTCGGCGACGAAATCGCTGATGGAAAAATCAATCTCGTGACCGATCGCGCTGACCACCGGCACCGGTGATGCGGCAATGGCGCGCGCCAGTTGCTCGTCGTTGAAGGCCCAGAGATCTTCGAGCGAACCGCCGCCACGCGCGATGAGGATGACGTCGTGGCGATCATGGCGCCGCAGCGCCTCCAGCGCACGGACGATGCCCGCAGCTGCACCGTCCCCCTGTACCTGG
>JBBQNY010000050.1:0-18066 GCA_038330365.1 Lysobacterales bacterium
CCGATCTATCACGCCGTCTCCCAGATCGTGTACGCCGGCAATCGCCGCCAGTTCACTGACGTCTGGATCGATGGCGAGCGCTGCCTGCAGGCGGGCGTGCTGACGCGACAGGATCCCGCACGCTTGCGCGCGATCGCGATCGAGTGGCAGCAGCGCATCGGCGCGGCGGATCCGTCCTGAACACGAATGCCGCCAACGTCGATCCGGCCGAGCTCGCGCGATTCGCGCGGCAGGCGGCAAGCTGGTGGGACCCAGACGGGCCTTCGCGCCCCCTGCACGATCTCAATCCCGTGCGACTTGGGTATGTGCAGCAGCGCCTCACGCTGCGCGACGCGCGGGTTCTCGATGTGGGCTGTGGCGGCGGACTGCTGTCCGAGTCGCTCGCGGACGCCGGTGCCGAGGTGGTCGCGATTGATCTCTCCGCAGAGTTGATCGAAGTGGCGAAGCTGCACCTGCTCGAATCCGGCGCCAGCGTCGACTACCGCCTGGTGGACGTCGCGAACCTGGCTGCGAACGAACCCGCCAGCTTCGACGCCGTGTGCTGCATGGAAATGCTTGAACACGTTCCGGATCCCGCCGCCATCGTGGCCGACTGCGCCCGACTGCTGAAGCCCGGCGGCCTCCTGTTCGCCTCCACCTTGAATCGAACCGCGTTGGCCTTTGCCGCCGCGATCGTCGGCGCGGAATACACGCTGCGATTGCTGCCGCGGGGTACGCACCAGTACGAGCGTTTCATCCGTCCCGCCGAGTTGGCAGCGTGGCTGCGTGCCGCAAACCTTGCGCTCGAGGATGTTTCGGGACTCGGCTACGAACCCTTCACGCGCCGCGCGTGGCTATCGCGTTCGACCCGCGTCAATTATCTCGCCTGCGCACGCAAGTCAGGATGAGCGCTGTCGCACTCGACGGTTGGCGTCCACGTCTGCTGCTGCTCGATCTCGATGGAACGCTGGCGGACTCGGGCCCCGATCTCGTGCGGGCCCTGCAGGGGATCCGCCAGCGTCTGGGATTTGCACCGGTCGAATCCACGCAAGTGGTGCGCTGCGTTTCCAAGGGCGGCCGCGCAGTCCTGCGCGCGGGCTTTCCCGAGCTCGATGCCGAACAGGCGGAAGCGCATCTCGATGAGTTGCTGACCCGCTATCGCCAATCGATCTGCGTTGACACTCGCCTTTTCGACGGCATGGCTGAAGTGCTGGACAACTGGTCGCGCGCAGGTGGGCTGAGTGGAATCGTGACCAACAAGCCGGCCTTCTTGACCAATCCCCTGGTCGAGGCGCTCGGCGTGGCGCGACTGTTCTGCACGGTCGTCAGCGGCGACACGCTGGCCACACGCAAGCCCGATCCCGGTCCAGTGCTGCACGCGTGTGCCGAGGCGGGAGTGGCGCCCGCCGACACCCTGTTCGTGGGCGACGACCGTCGTGACATCGACGCCGGACGTGCGGCCGGCACGCGCACGGCGACCGCGGAATGGGGTTATCTCGATGGCGAAGATCCTGCGGATTGGGGTGCCGATATGCGCCTCTCCGCGCCGCGGCAGCTCGTCCCGTGGCTGAGTTGAGCGACAACGTCTCCGCGAATCTGGCGACAGCGAATTCGAACCAGCTCGAAGCCAGTCTCGATGACTGGGCATCACGTGATCGTGCCGCACGGCTGCGTCTTTTTGTTCCCGAGGCACGCTCGCGCGCCGCTTCGACCCGACTCGCGCTTGGTCACGCCCTCCGTGGCAGCCTTCATCCGCATGTCGATCCCACTGTGCGCCATGCGCGTGCCAGTTTCTGGCACGAAGAAATTGCGCGCTGCAGCCAGGGCAGCGCGCGGCATCCCCTGACAATGGAACTGCAGTCCGGCAATCCACCGCTTGACAGTGACTTGCTCGCAGCCGCATTCCAAAGCCTCCTGCACGCAGTGTCTGCACCCGTACCGGCGCTCGATTCAATTCTCGAGGGCCTCATCCAGCTGCAAGCCGCACTCTGGTTTGACGGCGCTGAGCCCGCCGCGGACGGTTGCCGGATCCGCGCATTGTGCGATCTTGCCGACTGGGCCGTGGATCAGGACACCGGATTGAATACTCCGGCTTTCGACACTACCGTCATGACGTCCCTGCGCGCCGCGAGGACTGCCGATGGATGGAGCGCGGCGCGGCGCGAGCAGATCCTGCGCTCGCGTGACGGGCGCAAAGCCGGTCGGAATCCATCCCGCTGGAAAGAACGTCTGGACGCCTGGGCGATCTGGCGCGCGGTGCGTCGCGCACGGCAGCACCGCAATTCTCCGTCCACCACTGGAGTGAATCCTGGACATTGAGCATGCAATCCCGAGCCCGCGCGTGACAGACATCGGGGCGACTGGCGAGGGGAGTCCGGGTGCCAGCAGCGGTGCAGCGCGCGGGACGCTACCCGACGCTGCGGCCGCAGCACGCGCAGCTTCCGAACCGGTCGCGCTCGACTGGGTGGGCATGCGCGGCATTTCCATACCACTGCAGACGTCATTGCCCAATGCGCAATTCGGCGCGGCAATGGTCGATGTGCTCGTCGACTTCAACGACTGCAATGTCCGCGGCATCCACATGTCGCGCATGTACGACCGGTTGCAGCAGGGCCTGGCCATGCTGTCTCCCGATACTTCCGTCCTGAAGCAGGCGGTCAACGCCGTGCTCGAGTCGCAGACAGCGGCTTCAACACGCGCTCAGATCGAGATCCGGACCGAGTTGCTGCTCCGTCGGCCTGCATTGGTCAGCGATCTCGCGGGTTGGCAGCGCTATCCACTCGTTCTGCGCGCGCGCGAGGATTCCGATGGCTTGCGCTTTGAGATGGAAGTGCGCGTCGGTTACTCCAGTACCTGCCCGAGTTCCGCGGCGCTCGCCCAGCAGGCCCTGGCCGAGGCACTACGCACGCGCTTTCAACTGCCTAGCGCTGACGTGAATGCTGTCGCCGAGTGGATCGCAAGTGCCGACGGCGCGGTCGCGACTGCGCACGCGCAGCGCAGCGAGCTGCGCCTGCGCCTGCTGTTGTGTGCGGAGTCGGATTGGCCCGATTTCGAAGAACTCATCGATCGTTGTGAAGCCGCACTCGGAACACCCCTGCAGACCGCGGTGAAGCGCGTCGATGAGAAGGAGTTCGCCCGGCGCAATGCGCAGAACCTCATGTTCTGTGAGGACGCCGCGCGTCGCGTGCACGCGGCACTCGCAAGATTTGCCACGGACGACATCGCCGACTTCGACATCCGGGTGGCCCATCTCGAGAGTCTGCACGCGCACGACGCCGTGGCCCGCGTCACCCGCTCCGGCAACTACCAGAGCCTCGCCGCCCTGGATTGATCAGCGAGGCCGTTAAAGCCAGGCAGGGGAGCACCGCTCTCATCAAACAAGAAATAGGCGATTGATCTGGCGCGTCTTTGTTTACAGTGAGACGGGCGTTCCGGCACGTGATCGGCGCCATCAAACATGACGCGGGGACTCGCACCCTCTGCCAGCCCCTCTCCCACTGGGAGAGGGGAGTGCTCGGCGGCGACCCTGCGCTCTTCCGTTCTCCCCGTGGGAGGACTGCAGCTGCAGGAGCAGCTGCGAACGCCGCAGGCGGCCCGCAGGGCGCACCACAGGGATGTGGTGCGTAAGGTGGCGCGCAGCGCCGGATGCGGGTCCGAGGTCGACATAAACCGGAACCGTGCGCGGTCGGTCGTGCCTCCAGCGGATGCCTCCAGACACGCCCGCACCCCGTTTGCTAGGCGACAGCGCGCCGACGAAGTCGGGGTGGACGCTCCTATCGGTTGGCCGCGCCTGCAGGCTGGACGAGGAGTTCCGGATCGACGCGGACATCGAACCAGTTCATGCCCCAGTGCAGATGCGGGCCGGTTGCGCGACCGGTCGAACCCACGGCGCCGAGTGTCTCGCCCTGACGGATCGAGTCACCGACTTTCACGTCGATGCGGCTCAAGTGGAGGAATGTGGAACTGACGCCCTGCCCGTGGTCGAGCACCACCGTCCCACCTGTCAGGTACAGATCACTGTCTGCGAACGTGACGATGCCAGAGGCGGGTGCCGCGACCGCGGTGCCCTGCGGCGCGGCCAGATCCATGCCCGAGTGAGCTGATCCCGGCGTGCCGTTGTAGACGCGCTGGCTGCCGAAATGGCCGCTGACGCGGGCGTGCACGGGCAATGCGAAGCCGCTGCTCCAGTCCTGTCGATCGTCGTCACGGATCCGCACGGCGGCGACTGCCGCCTGTTCGCGCGCGATTCGCTTCGCAATCGCAGCGGGTGGATTGACGGTGGCCGGCGGCACGCCGTTGATACGCTCGACGTTGAAGCGCCGCGGATTGATCATCACCTTGTGTGCGTGCTCCGCCGCGCCGGGACTCGACATGACGATCTCGATGCTGCCGGTGCGATCGCGCGGGGCGGCGAACACGTATTCGCCCCTGGATGACACACGCACCGGACGTCCATCGACGGTGACGGAGGTCCCTGGCGGCACCCGTCCAAACGCCAGCCCTCCTTGAGCTACGTGTTCGGGCAGATCTCCGGCCGCCACAGCCGCGCTCATCAGCAGCAGCAACGCGCCATTCGCGATGGTTGAACGCACTCGGGCGAGACCGGCTGCTGCGGCGCGGAAGGGCGCGTTCAGTTCCGGCCCCGGGTTGTTTCCAGCGCCATGCCGAGCTGTGAGTCGTCAACGCGTGAGCCGTCCCATGCGAGGTGACCGTTCACCCAGGTCGCTGCCACGCGGTGCGCGAAACTCTCGCCCTCGAATGGCGACCATTCGCATTTCGACAGCAGGTCCTGCCGGCGCACGACCTGCGGTCGGCCTTCGGCGACCAGGGTGAGATCGGCATGCGCGCCTTCACGCAGGAAGCCGCGCTCGCGCACACCAAACAGGCGGGCAGGGGCGTGGCAGAAGCGTTCCACCACCTGTTCGGGCGTCAGGTGCGCGAGGGCAACCTGCAGGCTGTGCTGCACCAGAGGAAGTCCCGCCGGTGCCTGTTCGTAGGGTTGTGCCTTTTCAGCGGAGGTATGCGGCGCGTGGTCCGTGGCGAGAACATCGACGCGTCCTTCCGCCAATGCGGCGATGAGCGCGAGTCGGTCGCTGTCCAGCTTGATCGCGGGATTGCACTTGATGCGGTTGCCGAGCCGGCCGTAGTCGTCGGCATCGAAGTGGAGGAAATGCACGCAGGTCTCGGCGGTGATGCGCTTGCCTTCGATGGGGCCGGCTGCGAACAGTGCGGCTTCCTCGGCGGTGGACAGGTGCAACACGTGCAGCCTCGCGTCGTGGCGCATGGCGAGTTCGCGTGCAAGCAGCGTGGACTTCATGCAGGCCTCGCGCGAGCGGATCAGATGATGGTCCGCGGCCGTGAGGGTGCGCCCTGCCGCCATGGCGTCCGCGTGATTGCGCTCGATCATGGGCGTGTCTTCGCAATGCGTGATCAGCAGCAGCGGCGCGTCGCGAAAGATCGCATCGAGCACTTCAGGATCGTTCACCAGCATGTTGCCGGTGGATGCGCCCATGAACACCTTGATGCCGCAGGCTTCCGACGGCGTCGCACGGCGGATGACGTCGATGTTGTCGTTGGTCGCACCGAGGTAGAACGCGTAGTTGGCCAGCGACGAGGCGGCCGCGCGCGAGCGCTTGTCGCGCAGGGCTTCAAAATCCGTTGCCGGCGGTCGCGTATTCGGCATCTCCATGAAACTGGTGATGCCGCCGGCCACGGCAGCCCGCGATTCGGTCGCGATGGTCGCCTTGTATTCCATGCCGGGCTCGCGGAAGTGGACCTGGTCGTCGATCAGTCCCGGCAACAGCATGCCTCCCTCCGCGTCGAACTCGCGCTCGCCTCCACGGGTGCCGAAGCTCCCGCCGATGGCATCGATGCGACCGGCGCGTACGCGCACATCGGCCGACCAGACGCGTCCCTCGTTCACCAGTCGCGCATTGCGGATGATCCAGTCGCTCATCGGAATTCCAGGGCAGGGGCTCAGTCTCCGAGTCTATCGGCCCCGGTCGGCGGGCGGAGGCACGGGGTCAATCCCGCCCTCGCAGCCGGGATGACAGCGTGCGACGCGCTGCAGCGCCAGCCACGTACCACGCCCCGTTCCGTGCAGCGCCATCGCGTCGATGGCGTACGACGAGCAGGTGGGATGAAAGCGACAGCGGCCGCCCAGCAGCGGGCTGAGCCAGCGCTGGTAGACACGAATGGATCCGATCACGAAGCGCTGCACCATGCAGCCGATATTCGCACGTAGCGGGATGAGGACGACCGTCCCGAACTCGAGATCCGGCGTTGCACAACCTTCGAATCGTCGGCGGTTCCTCGCCGCAGCCACATGACCGTGGTTGCCGGGGTCATGGGCATGAGCTATAACAGCGCGCCTTCCGGTGTACTGCGGCGAAGCAAACTGCGCTCGACGCCGGAATCATTTCGCACCGGAGAAGTACTCGATGGCCTCTCGCGCCACACGCAAGCCCGCCGCATCCGCAGGCAAATCCTCATCCCGCAAGTCTGTCGCCGCCACGCGCACTGCCAAAACGGCCAAGACGGCGGTACGCAAGGCCGTCAAGCCGGCGCCCCGCAAGGCGGCGCCCGTCAAATCGGCCCGTGCATCGAAATCGAAAGCCGGGAGCTCCGCAGCGGCGTCCGTGCGCAAGCCCGCCCGCGGCGCAATGGCAAAACTCGTGGACAAGGTCGTGTCAAGGGTGAAGGCGGCTACAGGCAGCCGTGCGGCGACTCCCGCCAAGACCACGAAGGCGAAGAAGACGGCAGCATCCTCGAAGAAGTCGGCCCCAGCCAGGTCCAGGAAGCCGGCAACACGATCGACCCCGGTGGCACGCAAGTCACCGCTGAAATCTGCGAGCAAGGGCGCGAAGAAGACTGCCGCTTCCGCGCGCAAGCCGGCAGCTGCCAGCCAGCGCAAGCTGACAGCTTCGCCGGCGAAGTCCGGGACCGCCGTCAAGCCCAAGGCGCCGGTGCGCAAGATCGCAAAAAGTGCCTCCAATCGTGCCAAACCTGCAGCGAAGACTCCTGCGGCCAGATCCACCGGGCACGCCCCGGGCAAGAAGTCCGTGGCGTCGGCAGTAGCGACGGTCTCTGCCGCCCCGGTTCGCAATCCGGTCCCGAAAAAACCTGTGAGCGACGCCAGGCGCGCCGTCGCTGTGGTCAAGGAAGCTCCTGCCAAGGCGAAGGGCAAGGCGATCAAGCTGGTGCCTCCCGAACTGCCGATGCGCAAGATCGAACGCATCGATCTCAGGACGGTCAAATTGCCGCCGGGTTATTCGCCGGGTTCGAAAGACGAGTACATGGGACCTCAACAACTCGAGTATTTCCGTCGCAAGCTGGTGAACTGGCGCGCGGAACTGGTCGAGGAGTCGAAGCAGACCATCGAGAATCTTCGCGATGAAGTGCGCGACGTCGGTGACGAGGCCGAGCGCGCCACGCGCGAGACCGAGAATTCACTCGAGCTCCGTACTCGGGATCGCTATCGCAAGTTGATCGGCAAGATCGACGATGCGCTCAAGCGGATCGAGGAAGGTGATTATGGTTACTGCATCGATACGGGCGAGGAGATAGGCGTGGAGCGGCTCGAAGCGCGTTCGACCGCCGAACGGACGCTGGACGCACAGGAACACTGGGAACATCGCCAACGCCAGATGGGCGACTGAAGTCGCGTTTTCTCGTGTAGAGGCGCCTTCAGTCGCGAAGGCGCAATGATTGATTGGAGCGCAATGCACGAATGTGCATGGCGCCTTCGCGACCGCGCCGCTCTCAACAAGCAGTAATAAGTGATTGATTTGCTGTGTTGTTTTTTGGGCTAAGTCGGCATGCACGGCTCGAAAGTCGCGCTATCCAACATGACGCGGGGACTCGGACCCTCACCCCCAACCCCTCTCCCGATGGGCGAGGGGAGTTGTCTGCGGCGACCGGATGAAGGTGCGAGGTCGACTCAAGTCTCCATCGTGCGCGTTCCACGGCGAACCGCTGCGCTCCCGTCACGCATGCGCGCGCCCTCATTGCAATGCGATAGCGCGCCGACGAAGTCGGGATGCAGGCCCCTACAGGGCGGCTGCGGCGTTGGCGTTTTGCTTGATGCGCTTGAGCATGGCGTCGAGTCCATTGCTCCGCGTCGGTGAGAGGTGCTTCGAAAGCCCCAGATCCGCAATGAAATCGGGTTCCGTGGCAATGATTTCGGCCGCGCTGCGACCCGAATAAACGCGCAGCAACAGGGCAATCAGACCCGACACGATGCTCGAGTCGCTGATGGCGTCAAACTCCATTCGTGCGGCATCACCGCGCGGCGCGATCCACACCTGTGACTGGCATCCGTCCACCTTGTAGGGTTCGATACGCAGTTCCTCCGGGTACGGCGGCAGTCGCCGTCCCAGATCAATGAGGTACTGGTAGCGTTCGGACCAGTCGCTCAGCATGGCGAATTCGGCGACGATCTCGCGCTGCGCCACGACCGGATCCGCTTCCTGTGGCTCGGGCCGCGCGTTCATCCGCCGCGCTTCCAGCGCACGCCCCCGGGCGTGTCCTCCAGCACCACGCCCTCAGCCAGGAGCTGGTCGCGGATCGCGTCGGCACGCGCAAAGTCGCGTGCCGCGCGGGCCTCGTTGCGTGCGTCGATCAGGCCCTGGATGGACGCGTCCGTGGCTGCGCCACCGCCACTGCTCGCCGCGCTGCGCTCGAACCACTCTGTCGGCGCGTGGCCCAGCAGTCCGAGGACCGCACCGGCGGATTTGAGACGTGCGGCAAGGAGGGATTTTTCTCTCGAGTCCGCCGCGCGTCTCGAATCGGCTGCAATCCTCGCGAGCTCTGCCAGCGCCAGCGGCGTGTTCAGATCGTCGTCGAGTGCCGCAAGCACCGGCGCCGGAACTTCGCACGGCTCAGCGGGGACGTCCCCCGCGTCCCGCAGCGTGCCGTAAAGCCGGTCAAGGGTGCGGACGGACTGCTCGATCAACCCTGCAGACCATTCAAGCGGCTGACGGTAGTGAGCCGACAGCAGCGCTAGCCGCAGCGCTTCCGGTGGATGCACCTCGAGCAGCTCGCGCACGGTTGCAATGTTGCCCACGGATTTCGACATCTTGGCGCCGCCGAAGGTCAGCATGCCGTTGTGCAGCCAGTAGCGAGCGAGCGGCTTGCCGCCATGCGCACACTCGCTCTGCGCAATCTCGTTCTCGTGGTGCGGAAACTGCAGGTCGATGCCACCGGCGTGGATGTCGAGGGTCTCACCGAAGTGCGCTGCCGCCATGGCAGAGCACTCGATGTGCCAGCCGGGTCGCCCGCGCCCCCAGGGTGAATCCCATCCTGGAAGGTCGTCTGTGGACGGTTTCCACAGCACGAAATCGCCGGCGTCACGCTTGTAGGGCGCAACGTCCACACGCGCGCCAGCCAGTAGTTCCTCCGGGTCACGGCGCGACAGTCGTCCGTAGCCGGGCGCGCTGGCCACCTGGAACAGCACGTGGCCGTCGGCTTCGTAGGCGTGAGCGCTGTCGATCAAGACGCGGCACATCGCGATGATCTCGTCGATGTGCGCCGTGGCGCACGGTTCCAGCTCCGGCGCGGTGACGCCAAGCGCCCCCATGTCCTTGCGGAATGCTTCGGAAAACCGATCGGTGACGACGCTGATCGCTACGCCCTGTGCGCGTGCGGCGTGATTGATCTTGTCGTCGATGTCCGTGAGGTTGCGCGCGTAGCGCACGTTGCCGTAACGCGCTCGCAGCAGCTCCGCGAGCAGACCGAACACCACGTAGGGTCGGGCATTGCCTATGTGCACCAGGTTGTAGACCGTCGGCCCACAGACGTACATCGTCGGACACGCGGGGTCGATCGGCACGAAGGTTTCGAGCGAACGGCTGAGACTGTTGTAGAGACGCAGTGGCATCGGTGCTCCCGTGGCGGCGAATTGTAGCGAGGCGCGCGGGGATACTCAGAGCATCCGGGAATCGTGCAAACATCTTTGGCAAGCCCGGACGTTCAGGAAACGTGAATTCGCACAGCAGTCATTCAGCCTGTGGCTGCTTTTATGGCACCCATGCCGCGGAGTATCGAATTGAAGACCCTACTGTTTGTTTTAGGTGCAGCAATCGTCGCTGCGGGACCCGCCCAGGCGCAACGTGGCCCGGTTGATCGGCTCGAGTCGGAGCACGTCAGCTACGGCGTCGCCGATGTGTTGCGAGTCGACCCGGTGTACGAACGCGTCGAAGACGCTCGACCTCGAGAGGAGTGCTACGACGAGGAGGTGGTGCGCCGTGAGCCGCGCGGAGGCGATCCGACTGGCGGGACGGTGATCGGCGCAATCGTGGGCGGCGCACTCGGAAACACCGTTGGCCGCGGCGATGGGCGCCGCGCGGCCACTGTGGCCGGTGCCGTTATTGGCGGCGCAGTCGGACGCAATGTGGATCAGAACAATGGCGGACCGTCGCGCGAATACCGGGAGGTTCGCACCAACTGTCGAGAAGTACGGGACGTGCGAAGTCGTCGTGATCTGGTCGGGTACGACGTCGAGTATCGCTATCGCGGTGAGGTGTATCTGTCGAGGATCGACTACGACCCCGGCACACGTCTGCGTGTACGCATCGGCGTCACCCCGGCCCGTCGCTAGGCTCCCTGGTCGTGCGCGCGGCGTGCCCAACGCAGTTTCCTCGCTCCTGCGGGGCCTCTATCCGCCGCCATTCGCTTCGGCTGCCGGGAGTCTGCGGCGACCTTGCCGGGCACGCCGTGGGCGTGCTCCAATGCCGACCATGAGTCTCGCAATGCAGATGTGCCCGCTTTCATGCCTTGCCTCGCGACAGGCGGCCGGCATGACTTCGCGTGCGCGACGTGCAGTGCAGACCTAGGGCAGGACGCGCGCGCAACAGTGCGTCTGCCCGGCTCAGGCCGGGCTTTTTGTTTCTGGATCTGGCGCTGTTGGCCCCTTTTTCGGTGTGCCCGGTCAGGCATGATCGAAACGGGCATTCGGTCGACTGCAGCAGAGCCTTTCAGTAGAGGATTCGTGGAATGCCGCGTCATTTTCTGGACACGCAGGATTATTCCCGCAGCGAACTCGATGCCATGCTGGCCATGGCGGCGCGGCTGCGCGAATCACCGCGAGGACAGGCGATGGCCGGCCGCAGCATTGCGCTGGTGTTCTTCAATCCATCCATGCGCACGCGGACGTCCTTCGAACTCGGCGCGTGGCAAATGGGCGGGCACGCGGTTGTGCTTGCGCCTGGCAAGGATGCCTGGGGCATCGAATTCGAACCGGGCGCGGTGATGGAGGGCGACGCGGAAGAGCACGTCGCCGAGGTCGCGCAGGTGCTTTCGCGCTATGTCGACCTGATCGGTGTGCGGGCCTTTCCGAAGTTCAAGGACTGGTCAGTCGATCGGCAGGATCGGGTCATCAAGGCCTTCGCCCAGCACGCTGCCGTTCCCGTGATCAACCTCGAGACGATCCTGCATCCCTGCCAGGAGCTGGCGCATGCCATGGCGCTGCGCGATCGCCTCGGCGAGCTGCGGGGGCGCAAGTACGTGCTCACCTGGACCTTCCATCCCAAGCCACTCAACACCGCTGTTGCAAACTCGGCTCTGCAGATTGCCACGCGCATGGGCATGGACGTGACGCTGCTCTGTCCCACGCCCGAGTACGCGCTGGATCCACGTTATCTGGCAATCGCAGAAGCCAACGCCGCGGAAAATGGCGGCTCGTTCCAGATCAGCCACGACATTGAAGCGTCCTATCGAGGGGCGCATGCGGTGTACGCCAAGAGCTGGGGCGCGCTGCCCTACTTCGGGCGATGGAATGAGGAACGCCCCCTGCGCGAAGCGCACCGGCACTTCATCGTCGACGAGCAGAAGATGGCGCTCACGGACAATGCGGTGTTCAGCCATTGCCTGCCGCTGCGACGCAACGTCAAGGCCACCGATGCCGTGATGGACGCACCGTATTGCATGGCCATCGACGAGGCAGAAAACCGCCTGCACGTTCAGAAAGCGATCATGTCGACCCTGCTCGCCGATGGTGATTCCCGCGCTTCCGTCGCCGCACAATCCGGAATTGAATCATGACGACGCAGAATTCGAAGGATGTTGTGCTCGCCTTTTCGGGCGGACTCGATACCAGTTTCTGCGTGCCCTGGCTCAAGGAACAGGGCTACGTCGTGCACACCGTATTTGCCGACACGGGTGGCGTCGAAGCCTCCGAGCGCCAAGCCATCGAAGCGCGCGCGGCAGAGCTTGGCGTCGCGTCGCATCGTACGGTGGATGGCGCACCCGCCCTCTGGAATGACTTCGTGCGGCCGCTGGTGTGGGCCGGCGAGGCTTACCAGGGTCAATATCCGTTGCTGGTGTCGGATCGATTCCTGATCGTCGAGGCCGCGCTGGCGCGATGTGCCGAGATCGGCACGCGCCGGATCGCGCACGGCTGCACCGGCATGGGCAACGACCAGGTTCGCTTCGATCTGAGTGTGAAGGCGCTCGGCGACTTCGAGATCCTCGCGCCGATCCGGGAGATCCAGCGGGAGCACGCAGAGGTTCGCGCCTTTGAGCGCGAATATCTTGAGCAGCGGGGCTATGCCGTGCCGGCCAAGCAGCAGGCCTACACGATCAACGAGAACCTGCTCGGTGTGACGCTTTCGGGTGGCGAAATCGACCGCTGGGAGGCGCCGGGCGACGGCGCGTGGGGCTGGTGCCGAGCCCGTGACGAATGGCCGGCAGCGCCCTTGCGCATCGACATCACTTTTCAGAACGGCGAAGCGGTGGCACTCGACGGAGAATTGCTGCCGGGCCCTGAAATCCTTGCGCGCCTGAATCTCCAGATGGCGAAGTACGGCGTCGGCCGCGGCATCTACACGGGGGACACGACTATCGGCCTCAAAGGCCGGATCGTGTTCGAGGCGCCGGGTCTGACGACGCTGCTGGTCGCACATCGCGCGCTCGAAGAGGCAGTGCTCACCAAGCAGCAGAATCGCGGCAAACCGTCCATCGCGCGACAGTGGGTCGAGCTCGTGTATGAAGGTTTCTTCCACGATCCCTTCAAGCACGATCTCGAGGCGTTTCTTGCCTCCAGCCAGCGCTGCGTCAATGGCACCGTGACGCTGGAAACCAGCGGCGGCCGTGTGGATGCGGTGGCGGTGAAGTCTCCGCACCTGCTGACGGCGAAGGGCGCGACTTACGCGCAGAGCGCTGACTGGGGCGTTGCCGAAGCTGAGGGTTTCATCAAGCTCTACGGCATGAGCAGCACGCTCTGGGCCGAAATCAATCGTGGCTCCGGGGGATCCAAATGAAGCCGTCAGGCGCTGCCCGATTCCGCCGCGAAGTATCGGCATGAAAGAGGCACTGCGACATCTTGAAGCGCTGGTCGGATTCGATACGCGCAACCCGCCGCGCGCGATCGGCACCGGCGGTATATTTGATTACCTGCAGGACGCGCTGACGGACTTCGAGTTCGAGCTGACCGATCACGGTGCCGGCGCGGTCTCGTTGCTTGCGGTGCGAGGCACCCCGGACACGGTCTTCAATGTGCATCTGGACACGGTGCCCTCCTCGAAGCACTGGACGGGCAATCCGCTGGAGCTGGAAGTTTCGGATAATCGCGCAGTCGGACTCGGCGCCTGCGACATCAAGGGGGCGGCGGCCTGCATGGTGGCGGCGGCTCGACAAACCCGTGGCGCTGTGGCGCTGCTTTTCAGCAGTGACGAGGAAGCCAACGATGCGCGCTGCATCGCCGCCTTCCTCGCGCGCCATGACCAACGCTTCCGACACGCGGTCGTGGCCGAGCCGACCCGTTGCGAGGCGGTACTCGCACACCGTGGCATCAGCTCGGTCGAATTGGCATTCCGGGGCGAGGCGGGGCACGCGTCTTCGTCCTCGGCACTGGACGCGAGCGCCGTGCATCACGCCGTGCGCTGGTCGGTGCGCGCTCTGGATCACGCGGCGGCGCAGTCGCATGAACGCTTCGGAGGACTGACAGGCCTGCGCTTCAACATCGGTCGCATTGAAGGCGGCATCAAGGCCAACGTGGTTGCGCCGGAAGCCACTCTGCGTTTCGGTTTCAGGCCGTTGCCCTCGCAGTCGTTCGAGGAGGCGCACGCGCGCTGGCGGGCGCTTGCGAATCCCGCAACGCTGGCGAGTTATGTCGAGACCTTTCACGGTGCAGCCTTGCCGGCGGGCGAGGGCAGCGATGCCGAGACCGCTCGCCTCGCCGCGCGTGAGAAAGCAGAGGAACTCGGATTGCCGGTCGGTCACGCGGTGGATTTCTGGACCGAAGCGGCGTTGTTTTCGCAGGCGGGCATGAGCGCCTGCGTGTTCGGGCCCGGGGACATCGCCCAGGCGCACACAGCTGGCGAATGGGTCGCACTGGATCAGCTCGAATGCGCGCTCGCGCACTACACGCGGATTTTCCAATGATGCAAAGCGAGCTTCGCCCCACGATCGTGCGGCTGCTGTCCAACATGGCCAGCGCGAAGGAAATCCAGCAGTACCTCAAGCGCTTCGCACAGCAGGACGCGGCGCGCTTCGCGGTGGTCAAGGTCGGCGGCGCGGTGCTGCGTGATGACCTGGACGCTCTGGTGTCTTCCCTGGCCTTCCTGCAGGACGTTGGGCTGACCCCAATCGTGATCCACGGCGCCGGCCCGCAGCTCGACGTAGAGCTCGCTGCGGCGGGCATCGAGAAGCAGACGCTCGATGGCCTGCGCATCACCTCGCCGCAGGCGCTGGCGATCGTGCGCCGCGTGTTCCATTCGCAGAACCTGAAGCTGGTGGAGGCGCTGCAGGCCAGCGACACGCGGGCCACGTCCATCGTGTCCGGCGTCTTCGAGGCCGACTACCTTGACCGCGAACGCTTTGGCCTGGTGGGTGAAGTGAAGCGGGTGGACCTGGCGCCGATCCAGGCCAGCCTGCAGGCCGGCTCGATCCCGGTCATCGCCTCACTGGGTGAGACCGTGGGCGGGCAGATCCTCAACGTCAACGCGGACTTCGCCGCGAACGAGCTGGTGCAAGTGCTGCAGCCTTACAAGATCGTGTTCCTGACCGGTACCGGTGGCCTGCTGGACGCCGACGGCAAGGTGATTGATTCGATCAACCTGTCGACCGAGTACGAACACCTGATGACGCAGCCGTGGATCGACGGTGGGATGCGGGTCAAGATCGCGCAGATCAAGGACCTGCTGGACGGATTGCCGATGGCCTCGTCGGTGTCGATCACCAAGCCGGCGGAACTGGCCAAGGAACTGTTCACCCACAAGGGCTCCGGCACCCTGGTGCGGCGCGGCGAGCGGGTGCTGCAGGCATCGCGTTGGGACCAGCTGGACCTGCCGCGCTTGAGGCAGCTGATCGAATCGGCGTTCAGCCGCAGTCTGTTGCCCGACTACTTCGAGCGCACCCCGCTGCAAGCGGCGTATGTCAGCGAGAACTATCGCGCGGCGGTGATCCTCACGTCCGAGGATGCAGGCATCTATCTCGACAAATTTGCCGTGCTGGACGATGCGCAGGGCGAGGGCCTGGGCCGCGCGGTTTGGCAGGTCATGCGCGACGCCAACCCGCGCCTGTTCTGGCGGTCGCGCCACGGCAACCCGGTCAATCACTTTTATTACTCGGAGTCCGACGGCTGCATCAAGCAGGCGGACTGGAAGGTGTTCTGGTACGGGCTGGAAGGCTTCGACGAGATTGCGAAATGCGTCAGTCATTGCGAAGCGCGGCCCGCCACGCTCAAGGACCGTCCGGTCGGGGAGTCGCTTGATGCAGGTTGAAGGCAAGCCGATCCGGCTCGGCATCGTCGGCGCCCGCGGGCATGTGGGCGCGGAACTGATCCGCCTGGTGGCCGCGCATCCAGGTTTCGAGCTGGGCTATGTGTGCTCTCGCGAACTGAGCGGCCAGCGCGTCGCCGACCACAGTGATGCGTACCACGGCGACCTGCGCTACAGCGCGCCCTCGCATGAGGAACTGCCCGCGCTCGGTGCTGATGCCGTGGTCCTGGCATTGCCGAACGGCAAGGCCGCGGGCCTGGTCCATGCATTCGATGACGCGGGCGTCGATCCGGTGATCATCGACCTGTCCGCCGATTACCGCTTCGATCCGTCCTGGTATTACGGGCTGCCGGAACTGACCCGCAACACCTATTCCGGCCAGCGACGAATCAGCAATCCGGGCTGTTATGCCACTGCGATGCAGCTGGCCATCTCGCCGATGCTGGGCGTGCTGGACGGGCCGGTGCAGTGCTTCGGCGTGTCCGGCTATTCCGGCGCGGGCACCTCGCCCAGCGACAAGAACGATCCGGCGAAGCTCCGCGACAACCTGATGCCCTATGCGCTCACCGGCCATGTGCACGAACGCGAGGCCAGCCATCGGCTGGGCCACGCGGTCGAGTTCATGCCGCACGTGGCGCCGCACTTCCGCGGGCTGACCATCACCGCCAACCTGCACCTGTCGATCGCGTTCGATATCGAGGATGTGCTGTCGCGTTACCACGGCCGCTACGCCAATGAGCCGCTGGTGCGCGTTGTGGACCAGGCGCCATGGGTGAGCCGCATCGCCGGCCGGCATCATGTCGACATCGGCGGCTTCACTCTGGCCGGCGACGGCAAGCGACTGGTCGTGGTCGCGACCGAGGACAACCTGCTCAAGGGCGCGGCGACGCAGGCCCTGCAGAACCTCAACCTTGCATTCGGGCTGGACGAGTTCGCCGGAATTCCGCTGGATGCAGCGACGAGGGAGGCAAACGGATGAGCGACCTGCTGTGGCAAAAGCCCGGCGTGACCGTGGATGCGTCGATCCAGGCGTTCCTCGCCGGCGATGACGTGGTGCTGGATCGCGAATTCTTCCTGCACGACATCAACGCCAGCCGCGCGCATGCGCAGGGGCTGGAGCTCATCGGCATGCTGGATGCCTCCGAACTCGATGGCCTGCTGCGCGAACTCGAGCTGCTGGCGGGCGATTTCCGCAGCGGTGCCTTCGTGCTCGACGAACGCTTCGAAGACGGCCATTCCGCGATCGAGTCGCGCCTGACCGAACGTCTGGGCGAGCCCGGCAAGAAGATCCATGCCGGCCGCAGCCGCAACGACCAGGTTCTTGTGGCGACCCGCCTGTGGCTGAAGGAAAAGCTGATGCGGGTAGCCGACCTTTCGCGCGAGGTGGCAGCAATTGCCCTGCAGCGCGCCGAGGCGGAAGCCGCATTGCCGATGCCCGGCTACACCCACCTGCAGCGCGCGGTCGTCTCCTCGGCCGGCATGTGGTGGGCCGGCTGGGCCGAGGCGTTCATCGACAATGCCCAGCGCGCCGCCGACACGCGCACCCTGATCGATGCCAATCCTCTTGGCACGGCCGCGGGTTATGGCGTCAACCTGCCGCTGGATCGCGATTTCACCACCGAAGCGCTCGGCTTCGCGCGCCTGCAGGTGTCGCCGTTGTACGCGCAGCTCTCGCGTGGCAAGTACGAGCTCGCGGCGCTGGAAGCGCTGGGCGGCGCGATGCTGGACCTGCGCCGGCTGGCCTGGGACCTGTCGCTGTTCACCAGCGCGGAGTTCGGCTTCATCACGCTCCCTGCGCAGTACACCACCGGCAGTTCGATCATGCCCAACAAGCGCAATCCCGATGTGATCGAGCTGATGCGCGCCAGCTACGCCAGCGTGGCGGCGGCGAGGTGCGAGATCGAGCAACTGCTGTCGCTGCCATCCGGCTATCACCGCGATCTTCAAGTCAGCAAGGGTGCGTTGTTCCACGGCTTCGGCAAGGGCCTTCAGGCGCTGGCGCTGTTGCCGGACCTGCTGCGCAACCTGGCGTGGAAGCCCGAGGCGATGCGCGCGGCGCTGGAGCCGTCGATGTACGCCACCGACCTCGCCGTGGACCTGGCCCGGCAGGGCCTGCCGTTCCGCGATGCCTACCGGGAGGCCGCCGATCCGGCGCGCTGGGCAGATGGGGATGCGCAGGGAAGCCTGAAGGCGCGGGTGTCGCCGGGAGGCGCAGCGGACATGCGCCTGCCCGAGTTGCGCGCGCGGCTGGCTTCGATTGCCGGCACGACTGAGGCATGAATGAAAAAACCGCCTCAGGGGCGGTTTTCCGTGTTACCTGCATGAATTGGTCGGGGAGACAGGATTCGAACCTGCGACCTCTACGTCCCGA